>NZ_JBHYVC010000009.1:154066-187137 GCF_042749965.1 Streptomyces sp. NPDC059454
CGTCCGGCACCCGTCCTTGTCCCCCCCGCCGTGCGGACCGGTGCCGATGAGCGGCGAGTGGGTCACCCGGCCGGCCTCCGCCCCGCCGGGCACAGCCCGCCGACCGGGGCACCGCAGCATGGGAGACGGCTCCCCGCCCCCGTACCGGGAGACGCTCAGTCGAGACAGAACTCGTTGCCCTCGATGTCCCGCATCACGATGCACGACTCGTTGTCCTCATCGGCGTACAGCGTTCGTTCGTGCGCCGCGCCGAGCGCGACCAGTCGTGCGCACTCGGCTTCGAGCGTGGCGAGGCGTTTCTCACCCACGAGCCCGGTGCCGGCTCGCACGTCGAGATGCACCCGGTTCTTGACGACCTTGCCCTCGGGGACGCGCTGGAAGTACAGGCGCGGACCCACACCTGTGGGGTCGGTGCAGGCGAACCATGCATCCCGCTGCTCGGTGGGCTGCGACTGCTTGTAAGCGTCCCAAGTGGCGAACCCCTCGGGTGGCGGCGGTACGACGTACCCCAGCACCTCGCACCAGAAACGAGCGAGACGCTCGGGTTCTGCGCAGTCGAAGGTGACTTGGAACTTCTTGATCGATGCCATCGGGGCACCGTAGCAAGGGGCTCCGTCGCTCATTTCCCGGTGGGGCTCCGGCGGCCGGCGGGGCCCACTCGACATGAGCGGGCCTCTCCGCGCGACCGGGTCACGGCTTGCGGGCCACCGCGCCGTACAGGGAGATCACGGCGTGCTCGTCGACCGTCTCCCCGTCCGCGAGCTCGGGATGCCAGTCGGTCAGCTGGACCAGCCCGGGCTCCACCGGCTCCAGGCCCTCGAAGAAGCGGGCGATCTCCGCGCGGGTGCGCGGTGCGAGCGTGACGCCGCCCGCCCTGTACATCTCGACGCCGCGGCCGACCGCCTCGGGGTCGAAGTCCGCCGTGAGCTGCGACAGGACGAGGTGGCTGCCGGAGGGCAGCGCCTCGACGAGCCGCGCCACCAGGCCGTACGGATCGTCCTCGTCACCGAGGAAGTGCGTCAGCGCGACGAGGGACAGCGCCACCGGGCGGCCGAAGTCCAGCTTCTCGCGGGCCTGTTCCAGGATGCGGCCGGGCTCGCGCACATCGGCCTGCACGTAGTCGGTGACGCCCTCGGGGGTGCTGCGCAGGAGTGCCTCGGCGTGCTTCAGCACGATGGGATCGTTGTCCGTGTAGACGACACGGCACTCCGGTGCGATGCCCTGCGCTATCTGGTGCAGATTGGGCTCGGTGGGGATGCCGGTGCCGATGTCCAGGTACTGGCGGACACCCGCCTCGCCGGCCAGCCACCGGGTGACCCGCTGCATGAACCAGCGGTTGGTGCGGGCGACGTGCCGGGCCGTGCCGTCGACGCCCATGATCTGCCGGCCCAGTTCCTCGTCGACCGGGTAGTTGTCCTTGCCGCCGAGGAACCAGTCGTAGACCCGGGCCGGGTGCGGCCTGGAGGTGTCGATCCGTGCGGTGACGGGTTCGGTTCCGGTCCCGGTCATGCGCGCCTCCCCGGCTGCTCGGCGTCCCGTGCGTCCCCGGTGGGGATGATCGCGATCCTCGCAGCGCGCCGGGGGCGGCGACAGGCGACTACCGGCCGACCGTGGCCGGTTCACGGCCGGTACCGGTCAGCCGAAGCGAACCGAGATGTGGTAGCGGTTCCGCGTTCTTCATAACGGGAAGGTCAAGGAAGGGCTTTCTTTGCCCTCTTTTGTGTCTTTCTGTGAATCTTAGTGAAGATCCTTTGCTCTTCCTGTGGAAGATCGCCTGTGGCAGGGTCAACTGCGCAAGCGGTGGCGCCAGTTCGTGTGTGTGGGGGGCGAGCGCTGGCGCACGCCATGCCAGGGGTGTGTCATGCGGATGGCAGTCGCCGTGCCTGTCATGCCCATGATCGATGCTGCCGTCCTTCGAATGGATGGTTGGGCAGACTAGATGCCATTATTAACAAACATCAGCAAACGCCAACATCGATGGCGTAGGCGAGAGGCTTTGACCAGGGTCACAAGCGGGACGGCTCTCGTCACCGCTGTGGCCGTACTCACCACGCTGATGCACGTGACGCCCGCCGCAGCCGACACGGTGCCCGAGGAAGACACTGGCTATTGGCGTAACAGCATTGGTGAGGGTCGGCGCCTCGACCGCTGTCTCGTCGGTGTGGCGCTGCACTTCGGCGGCGCCAACGTGAAGACGAAGGCTGTCGAACTTCTGTCCGGCACTGCCGAGGAACTCCACGCCGCCGTCAACGAACCTTTCTGGGACGCGTTTGGGCCCATCGGCCTAGCGAGAGACGCGGATAGTGAAGCGGCGCTGGACTACCGCGATCGCTCCGATGCGCGCACTAAAGCCCTGGATGCGGCCAACGAACCTTACACGGAATCCGCGTGGGCCAGTGACGACATGGATGAGCATGCCCCGGAGTTCGATAAGGATGTACGGGAATTCACCCTGTTCACGCAGGAAAAACTTGCGGGACGAATTGGCTGGGAAGGGCATTCTAACGCTGGACCAAAGGCGATCGCCCGAGCCAAGGAGATCACTGAGGCCAACCGTGGCAAGGAAATCGCGCACGACTGGGCGGCTGACTCAATGCTTCGGGAGCCGGACCTCAACCAGACGCGGTTCTCCGGAGGCACGACAGCCAGTGACATCGCCTCTTACCTACGGCACGGCGGTTTCCTGACCGAAGCGCCCGCTGAGGGATCGGCGGAGTACCGCGTTGAGGTCGAGAACCTCAAGCAGGCCTGGGCAGCCTGTGATTACCAGAATCCGGTCGATCCCCAACGCGCTCTCAATGGCCCGGTGATGACCGCGATGGCCGAATGGGAGGTCGAGTACGCTTCCCAGGCCACGCCTCGCGCGACCATCATCCAGGCCGAGGCGGACGCGGCCAAGGCCACCCGCGAGGCCACCGACGACATGATCGAGGCGATCGGAGAGGCCTGGCGAGCCGAGCAGATCCTGACCTGGCGCAAGTACTGGCAGGAGCAGCTCGTCGTCGACCCCGAGGACGAGGATCAGCCCGACCAGGCGTTCTACGATCAGGCCGACGCCGACCTGGCCCGCGTCAGGACCAACGTGGAGAACCTGGTCGCCTCGGCCGAGGAGCACGCAGCCACGGCCGCCACCGCCGCCGGGAAGGCTGCGACCGCCCAGCAGGAAGCCTGGGCCATCGCCGACACCAACCACGTACCGCGCGGTCGAGGCCTGATGTACGCCCAGCAGTCGGTACAAGTCGCTCGTGCCTCCAGCGCCGCCACCGAGGCCGCAGCCAAGGCGACACGCACCGCGCTCGAGGCGGCCAACGCCACCGTCGCCGACAGCGACACCCTGCTGGCCAAGGCACAGACCCAGTCGCGGGCGGTGAACACGGAGTTCCGCCGGATCGCCGCGCAGGAGGCCGCCGCCCAGGCGAAGGCCGCAGCCGACAGTGCCGAGGCCGACGCCAAGGCTGCCGAAGAGAGCGCGACTACGGCTGAGACTGCCCGGACCACCGCGCAGAAGAAGCAGGGCGAGGCGCGTCAGGCCGCTGCCGATGCTCAGAGCCAGCGGGCCAAGGCCGAACTGGAGCACGCGACTGCCGTCGCGTCCCGCGTTGAGGCGGCCAGCGAGCGGGCGAAGGCGCAGGAGGCCGAAGCACGAGCCAAAACTGAGCAGGCCGCTGCGGAGAACGCCAAGACAGAGGCCGGAACCGCGGCTAGCGAGGCCACCGGGAAACGCAAGGTCGCCACGGAGAAGGCGAACGCTGCACAGGCCGAACGCGAGAAGGCTGTGGCGGCCGAACGTAATAAGCAGGCGACCGCGGCGCGTGCCGCGGCGCTGAAGGCTGCCGCCGCTGCCGCCGAAGGCACCGAGGCCGCCGACGAGACGCGGCAGGCCGCCGACGAGGCTCAAACCGCCGCGGAGAAGGCGGCTACCGCCGCCACGGCCGCGCGTACCGAGGCCGACGAAGCCACCAGCGCGGCAGTCGCTGCCCGTACAGCCGTCACGAAGGCGGAGGGCGCGGCCGAACGGGCTGAGGCCAACGCCAGCAGTGCGTGGTCGGCGTACCTGAAGTCATCCGGTGATGCCGCCTCTGCCCGTGCTGCGACAGCAAAGGCGCTCGATGCATCCCAGGACGCGGCGTTTCAAGCCGAGATGGCTGCCACCGCCTCCGAGAACGCCTCCGAGCTGTCGAAGAAGGCCAAGGCGGAGGCAGCGGCGGCAGTGCCTGATGCTGAGGAGGCCGTAAAGTCCTCCGCTGTCGTAGTGGGTCGGGCCTATGCCGCCGGTCAGGCCGCGCTCGCTGCTCGCGACAGCGCGAAGGATGCGATCGCCGCCGCCAACGATGCCGTCTCCATCGGCACCCCGTATCAGGAGAAGGACAGTTCAGCGGCGTTTGCCGTTCTTGTCGGTCAGTCCTCGAAGACGTTGGCGGAGCAGCAGGCTGCAGCCGCCGAGGCGAAGGCTGCGGAAGCGGCCCAGGCCGCGGACGACGCACGGCAGGCGGCAGACCAGGCGCTAGGCGATGCCAAGGCGATTACCGAGGCAGCCGCCCAGGCTGCTGCGGACTCGGCACGCGCGAGCCAGGCTGTTATCAGGGCCCAGGAGGCGGCCGCCGACGCGGCAAGTGCGAGCCAGGCTGCAGGGGAGGCTGCTGGTTCGGCCACCGGTTTTGCTGAGCAGGCGGGCACCGATGCCGTCAGCGCCGGCCTGACTGCGAACAAGGCCGGGTCTGAGGCCGTTGAGGCCGATCGTGAGGCAACCGAGGCCGAGCGTGGCGCCAACCGGACTGGTGTCGCTGCCGACGAAGCCGCCGACGCCGCGGCAGATGCGCAGGAGGAGGCAACCAAGGCGGAGCAGGACGCCAAGGATGCCGAAGAGAGGGCAGCCGCCGCCGAGGCAGACAGCGCCGCCGCTGAGGATGCCGCCCAACGGGCGGAGCAGGAAAAGCACGAACAGAACGAGGCTGAGCGCGAGGAAGCACTGCAGAACGGCAGCACTCCTGTCGAGGGCGGTGCCTCGAACTGGCCGACTCTCGGTGAACGGGAAGAGCAAATCCTCCTGGACAAGTGCGGCCAGACTTGCGTTGACGAGTACCGGGCCGCGATCGCTGCCGTTTCGGTGAACGTCGTTGAGTGGACCGCCTCCCATGGCGGGCAGATCCTGTTCGACGAGCTCGGGACCGCCGCCGTCAAACAGTGCCTGGCCCAGAACGACGTCGAAGGCTGCCTCTGGTCACTCGTGGACGTCGAGTCGGCCGCCGTGATCGTCGGCCGGATACCCGCACTCGCCGAGGCGATCGAGAAGGTCAGCACCGGTATCAGGCAGGTCTTCGGCGATGCCGGAGAGGCTCAGTGGAAGCTGGATGAGCTGACGCGCCTCATCAGCGAGGTTCGTAGCACCCCACGTCGTGAACGGTGCGTTGCGGGTGTCGCGCTGCACGTGGGCGGTGCCCACATGAAGGCAAAGGCCATCGAAGGCCTGTCCGGCACCAACGAGGAGCTTCGCGCCGTCGTCGGCGAAGACGGCTGGATCTCGCTCGGCCCCCTCGGCCAGGCCAGCGACAAGGACTGGGACGACACGATCACCTACAGGGACGCGTCCTACGCGCGCACGGACGCGCTGGAGGAAGCCAACAGCCCCTATGCGGCGAGCTCGTTCAGTGACGACATCAAGGTCCACGCACCGAGATTCGACAAGGACGTCCTGCAGTTCACCCTGTTCACTCAGAAGGAGATGGCGGACCGCCTCGGCTGGGACGGCCATAGTTATGCCAGTGCCGAGGCGATCTCCCGGGCCCGGGAGATCACCGACGAGAACCGCGGCAAGGACCCCTGGTACGACTACGCGGCGGACAACATGCTGCGCGATGCGGCGGTGACCCAGACCGGCTTTCCCGGAGGTATCACCTCCAGCGACATCGCCGCGTACTTGAAGCATGGCGGTTTTGTCGTAGAAGCGCCCGTCGAGGGCTCCGCGGAGTTCCGTATCGAGGTGGAGGACCTCAAGCAGGCATGGTCGTCGTGTGACCACCAGGACCCGGTGGACCCGCGCAATCGTCTGAGCGCCGTCGTCTCCCAGGCCAGCGCCGAGTGGGAGGCGGAGTACACCGCCCAGGCGGCGCCGCGTGCGGTGATTGTCCAGGCGGAGGCCGACGCGGCGGCCGCGACCCGTGCGGCCACCGACAACATGGTCGAGGCCATCGGCCAGGCCTGGCTCGCCGAGCAGATTCTGCTCTGGCAGAAGTACTGGCACGACGAGCTGAAGGTGGACCCGAACAACATCTTCAAGCCGAAGCAGTCGCTGTTCGACCGGGCGGACGTCGATCTGGCGCGGGCGCGCGGCAAGGTCCAGGCACTGACTACCACGGCCAAGCAACAGGCGTCCGTTGCCTCCGCTGCCGCCACCCGTGCGGTGACGGCTCAGAAGCAGGCTTACGACATCGCCGACGCCAACGAGGTGCCGCGCGGCCGTGGCCTGAGCTACGCCCAGCAGTCGGTCCAGGTCGCCCGTGCCTCCGGCGCGGCGGCCCAGGCCGCCGCGAAGGCGACGGAGACGGCGCTCAACGCGGCCAACGCCACGGTGTCCGAGGTCAAGGCGCTGCTGGCGCTGGCCAAGACAGAGACCCACGCGGTCAACACCGAGTTCCGCCGCATCGCCGCCCAAGAGGCTGCCGCCCAGGCGAAGGCTGCCGCGGACAGCGCCGACAAGCAGGCGGACGAGGCGGAGGCCAACGCGGCCACGGCGAAGGCTGCGCAGGCCACGGCGGAAAAGGAGGAAGAGGAAGCCCGCAAGGCAGCGGCGACGGCCCAGAGCCAGCGCGCGATCGCGGAACTGGAGCGGGCGAATGCGGCAGCACACCGGGCGACGGCAGAGGCGGAACGCGTCAAGGCCGGCGAGGCAGAGGCACGAGCGCAGGAACAACGGTCCGTTGCCGGTGACGCTCTGTCAGCGGCCGGGGCCGCTGGATCGACCGCGGCGGCCAGAAGGGCCGACGCCGAAGAGGCGGAACGCAACGCCATCACCGCCCGTGACAAGGCACTGGAGGCTGAGCAGAAGCGCGACTCCCTGGAAGCCAAGGCGCAGGCGCTGGAGGCACACGCTGAGGCCGTAGCCGGCACGGAGGCGGCCGAAGCAGCCCGTACTGCTGCTGAAGCGGCACGTGCCGCCGCCAACAAGGCGACCACGGCCGCCACCAACGCCCGTACCGCGGCGAACGAGGCTACGACAGCCGCCACCAACGCCCGTGAGGCAGCCACCAAGACTCAGGGCGCTGCTGCCCGTGCCCGTTCCTCTGCGGACACGGCCTGGGCTGCCTATCTGACGGGGGTCGGAGCAGCGGCCAACGCCCATGCAGCAGCTGCTGTGGCCATCGACGCGTCGGAGACCGCAGCGCAGAACTCCAAGAAGGCGGAAGCGGACTCCAAGCAGGCGTCTGCGGCTGCGGCAACAGCGAAGAAGGACGCTGCCGCAGCCAAGAGCGAGGCCGCCGAGACTGCCAAGTGGGCGGCTACTACGGCCGGTCATGCCTACGCCACAGCAGTGTCCGCCGTAGCGGCACGGGACACCGCGACGCAGACCGCGGCGTCGGCGAACCAGGCCATCGCGATCGGTGCCCCCTACCAGCAGACGGACGCTTCTGCGGCGTTTGCGGTGTTGACCGGCCAGAGCGCACTGACCCTGTCGGAGCAGCAGGCTGCGGCGGCCGAAGCCAGGGCAGCCGAAGCGGCGACGATGTCGACGGAGGCTCAGCGTCTTGCCGAACAGGCAGACGGTGATGCCAAGCTGGCCATGACAGCCGCTGCTGCCGCCGCGCAAGACGCCGAGCGTGCCGCACGTGCGGTCAAGCGGGCTCAGTCGGCTGCGAAGGCGGCGGCCAAGGCGGCCCAGGCCGCGCAGTCGGCGGCAGACCGTGCCTCTGGCTACGCCCGGCAGGCCGGTGAAGACGCCCTCTACGCCGGGTTTGCGGCGAGCGAGGCTGAGACCGACGCGGTGGCGGCCGACCGCGAGGCCACTGAGGCGGAAAAGGACGCCAGCTCGGCCCGAGCCGCGGCCGATGAGGCGGAGAGCGACGCCGCCGACGCCCGCGACACGGCCGACCAGGCCGAAAAGGACGCTGCGGCGGCGGAGAAGGCGGCTGCCGGCGCGTGGGACGCGGCGAACGAGGCCCAGGAGGCCGCGGACCGCACCGAGAAGAGCGGCAGCGGCGAGCAGATCTCGCAGGGTGTCACCACCGGGATCAGCGATGTGTGGGCGGTTCTTGATCACATCGAGTACATCGGCGAACCGCAGAACGTCGTCAAGGACAACTGCAACCCGATCCTCCACTTCGGGGACTGCACGATCACGTCCGACGTCACGTACAAGTCGCACGTCGACGTGTTCATGTGCATGGTGCCGTGGGAGTCGTACACGAGCTCGGGCAGATGCCCGACCGCAGAGACGGTCTACCTTGGCCGCGAGGTGTCGGAGAAGCCCGAGACGAAGACGCTCAGCCTTACGCTGACGATGGACGAGTTCAACTCGGGCATCGACCCCATCGACATCCTTCTCGGCGACTTCATCGGCTGCGCGAAGCTGATCACGCCGGGTATCTCCGGTGGTAGCTGGGGCGACTGCGCCTGGGCGGCCAGCTGGTTCGTTGCGGGCGTGATCTTCAGAACGGCGAAGACCACGGTGATGGCGATGGATGCCGCCATCAAGACGGGCGTCGGGTTCATGGACGCCTTCCATGCGCTCCGCACTATGGGTCTGACCGAGGCTGCCGTCCAGGGCATCATCAGGCGGATCTTCCAGCGGGTCGGCACGGCGTGCGAGGTGGCGGACACCGCGACCTTCTCGGTCGCGTCGTACTCCGCCACAACGTTCGCCGCGGCGTCGTCCAACGACGAGATCGTCAAGAAGTGCCAGGCGGTCCTCAAGGATCTCGTGAAGGACGGTGATCACATTGTCCTCGGTGTCAACGCCGGCAAGGACCGGCCCGGCTCGAACAACCTGGCCCCCATCGTCGGCGGCCAGACCTTCAACCACAGCGTGTACGCCACCGAACTGCCCGAAAGCATGGGCCTGGGGAAGCGCGCCATCTGGACGGTGGGCGTGGAGCGGGCGGTGTCCAACCCCAACGTGAAGATCACGGTGTCCCTGGACGGTGTCCAAGGCGCCGAGAACGCCGACGACGCGCTGAGACTGCTTCTGGCACGAGGGGAGGCGATCCCGAACAGCGACTGGGGGCTTATCCAGTCCGCCGGCTACGGAACCGCGTGGGAGATGATCAAACTCCGTACGGCCGTCCGGCTGGGGGACCGTAACTGGAGGTCCATCGAGTGGCGCATGTACGACCCTGATACGAAGACGTACAAGGTCGTCGAGCCGGAGCGCTTCAGGTACCCCAACGGAGAGCTGGTGCCCGACGAGTGAGAAGGAAAGAGTGGTCATGACGGATTTCGTCCGAGAGGGGCGGCTCTTCAAGGTGAGCGGGTACAACCCCTCGCATCGCCAGCTCTTCCTGACCAGTGAGGCCCTGCGCGAGGACCGGACCACGACGCGGGTCGAGGTCTATATAGGGCATGTGGAACTGATGTTCCTGAAGCCCTTCTACGGGAACGGGCTCCACATTCGGCGGGCGACCGCCGAGGAGTTCGCCATGCTCAGCGAGCGGCACGGCATTCCGGCCGAGGACGCCGCCTATACCTGGATGCTGGAGCGGGACGGCGGCAGCTTCGTCGTCGGCGGCCACCCGTCCTGGCGGGAGGCGGAGTACAAGCTGATGGTCGACCGGACGTGGTTGTACGACGCGAGCAAGCCCTGGCCGCCGGAGTACCCGGTGGAATCGGGGCACGTCAGCTGAGTGAAAAGGGAAGGGGCATCCCCGGTGCACAGAGCACTGGGGATGCCCCTTCGTTTCGTGTTCCTGCTCAGAGCACCTACCACCTGCAGCAGCACCACGGGCGAGCCCTCCACCAGACCCGGGCGACCATCAGCCACTACAACCGATCACACCAAGAACTGAGGTTGCAGTACGCGGTCACTCCAGCTGTTTCAACTGCTCCTCGATCGTCGATGCTGGGATCGCACTGTCCTTCGGCGTCAGCATGTTCACCCCGTAGAACGTGACGACCACACCGCCCTTGCGGACCACCGTGTACGTCATCGGGACCGACTGCTTCGCCACCACGCTCGTGATGCGGTAGCTCAGGGCGTCGTCGCCGAGGTCCGGGTCGTTCAGCGGCTCCACCGACTTGTAGGTCAGGCCGAGGGTCTTGAAGCCGTCGGGGCACTTCTTCAGGGAGGTGCGCAGCTCCGACATGACACGCTCGGCGTTCTTCTCGGAATGGGAGGCGAGCCACATCGAGCCGACGGTGGCGTTCTTCGCCGAGGACGGTTCGAGGGAACGGTGCTCCGTGCTCACCGCCTCGATGTGCGTGTAGCCGCCGGCCAGGCTCGCGACCGGTTGGCATTCGGCCTTGTCGGCCTTCATGTCGCGGCCTGCCTCGACTTCCGCCTTGGCGACCTGCTTGAACTCAAAACCTTTGCTCTTCCCCGAGATCGTGGCCTTTTTTAGGGCCTGAGGATCCATCGCGCCGATCCGCTTCGCCTTGGCCGATGCCTTTGCCTCTGCACTCGACGTGCTCTTCCCGGTCGGAGTGGCCTTCTTGTCGTCGGTTCCGTCTGAATCACTACTGCACGCAGATATTGTAAGTAGGGCCGGAAGTGCGACAACGACCGGGAGCGTCCTTCGCAGTCTCATGCTCATTCCTGACATTTCTCGCGGAGTGAAACATTGGCGAAATGATCTTACCGACGGGCGAGGGGTATTCTCTATTACGTTTTGACTACGCTGGACGGTCGGCCATTGCCGCACCCGCGAGGCCCGACAGCAGGACCCGGGTGAAGCCGTGCACCCACTCCTCGTCGGCCGGTTCCGCGCTCACCAGGGTGCGGTGCACCACCGCGCCGGCCACCATGTCGAAGATCAGGTCGACCGTACGGGCCGCCTCGCCGGCGTCGGACTCCGGCGGCAGCTCGCCCCGCGCCTGCGCCCGTGCCCGGCCGGCGAGGACGAGACGCTTCTGCCGGTCCACGATCGAGGCGCGGATGCGCTCGCGCAGGGCGTCGTCGCGGGTGGCCTCGGCGACCACCGCCATCAGCCCGCTCCGGGCCTCCGGGCGGGCCAGGATCGCGGCGAACTGGAGTACCACGCCCTCGATGTCGGCGGCCAGCGAGCCGCGGTCGGGCAGGGTCAGCTCGTCGAAGAGTTCCGCGACCGCGTCCACGACCAGTTCGTTCTTGCCCGCCCAGCGCCGGTAGAGAGTGGTCTTCGCCACCCCGGCGCGGAGCGCCACGTCTCCCAGGGTGAGCTTGGACCAGCCCAGTTCGACCAGGGCCGCACGGGTCGCGGCCAGGATCGCGGCATCCGCGGCGGCGCTGCGCGGGCGCCCGGTGCGACCGGCTGGGGTGCGGCTCTGCATGGTCCGACCATAACCGGCTGGTTCCGTACGGTCGTGGCGGAGATCACCGGGGCACAGTGTTCAGGAGACCTCGGCCGGTATTACGCTACGACCCGTAGCGAAAGCGCGCGTGACCGGCGTGCCCGAGCGACGACCACCGGCGTGGGGTGGGGACCCGGCGTCAACAGCACACGTACGCCTGGCTTTCCCGGGCGTTTTCACACATGCGCGGAGTACGGGGGAGGATAGACGCATGCAGCCACGGAACATGTCCATGAGTGGAGTCGTCGACCTCGCCGCGGTGAAGGCGGCCCAGGAGGCCAAGGCGAAGGCGGAGCAGGCGCGCGCGGAAGCGGCCCGACAGGGCGGCGGGGGTGCGATCTCCCCGGCCGATCTCATCATCGACGTCGACGAGGCCGGCTTCGAGCGCGACGTTCTGCAGCGGTCCACCGAGGTCCCGGTCGTCATCGACTTCTGGGCCGAGTGGTGCGAGCCCTGCAAGCAGCTGAGCCCGCTCCTTGAGCGGCTCACCGTCGAGTACAACGGACGCGTCCTCCTCGCCAAGATCGACGTCGACGCCAACCAGATGCTGATGCAGCAGTTCGGGATCCAGGGGATCCCGGCGGTCTTCGCGGTGGTGGCCGGCCAGGCACTGCCGCTCTTCCAGGGGGCCGCGGGCGAGGCGCAGATCCGCCAGACCCTGGACCAGTTGGTGCAGGTCGGCGAGGAGCGCTTCGGCCTGACCGGTCTCGCCGTCGACCCCGACGCCGAGCCGGGCGGCGGCGCCCCGGCGGAGGCTCCGGCCGAGGCCGCAGGTCCGTACGACGCCCTGCTGGAGGCCGCCGTACGGGCGCTGGACGGCGGTGACCTCGCCGGTGCCGTCCAGGCGTACAAGAACGTGCTCGCCGACGACCCGGGCAACCCCGAGGCCGCGCTGGGTCTCGCCCAGGCCGAACTGCTCCAGCGGGTGCAGGGCCTGGACCCGCAGCAGGTGCGCAAGGAGGCCGCCGAGAAGCCGGGGGACGCCGGGGCGCAGATCGCCGCCGCCGACCTGGACCTGGTGGGCGGTCATGTCGAGGACGCCTTCGGTCGGCTCGTCGAGACGGTGGGGCGCACCGTGGGCGACGACCGCGACGCCGTACGGGTGCGGCTGCTGGAGCTGTTCGAGGTGGTCGGCGCCGACGACCCGCGGGTGGCCGCCGCGCGCCGGGCGCTGGCGCGGGCCCTGTTCTGAGCCACCCGGGCACCGTTGCCCGATTCCGGTTGATTTGCCGGGGGTTCGGGTTCGTGGGGTTCGAGTTGCCGAACGGATCACGGATGCCGATGCGGCCGCGCTTTGCCAAATCTTGGTAATCGCGGCCGCTGTTACTGCGAGTAAGTCGCAGGCGGTGATCTGTCGGATTCTGTCCATCGATCAATAGTTTTGTACGGCCCCTGCGGTGTACCTAGCGTCGCCGGGCGGGGTCGGTCGGTCGTTGCGCGGTTACCCGGCCGTTACTAGCGAGTAACGAACCCCCTTGTGTCGACGGCGAGAATGCACCACGATCGGCGACGCTCGGTCCATTACCCGTACCCCGACAGCCGGTCGGGCCGCGGGAACTCCTGGGTCCCCACCGAGCAGAACCGGCGGCAGTGACGCCGGTTCTCGGACAGGGGGGTCTTCGCCCACCCGGCGAAGCCTGTCCAGCAGGGTTGTGCGTGATGCGTGTCAGGCGCGACCAGTGGTTGTCGCTCGGGGGTGATCGCCGGTGATCGGGCGCGTCGTACGCGCCGTCGAGCTCGGGCGCTCTCCTTCCCGAGGACGTAGCACTTCTCCATCCCTGCCCGGTCGATCCGCCGTTCAAGGCGACGAGCCGGAGCAGGAGATGCACGTCCGAGAAGGAGGAAATATGGAGTCCCAAGTGCGTGGCGGGACCAGATGGAAGCGGTTCGCTGTGGTCATGGTGCCCAGCGTGCTCGCTACGGCGGCGGTGGGTGTCAGCCTGGCGCAGGGTGCGCTCGCGGCGTCGTTCAGCGTGTCCGGCCAGCAGTTCAAGGTGACGGCCAAGCACCTGCACGGTGAGGGTTTCGCCCAGTACGGCGGAATCGACACCGTCTACACGTCGGTCAAGGGCGACAAGCAGACGAAGGTCCCGGTCGCGATCTCGTCGTTCGAGACGGCGAAGATCAAGGAAATGTGCCAGTCGGTCAAGACGGACATCCCCCTCGTGGGGACGGTCTACCTCCGTCTTGAGGCGGGCAACGAAGCGAAGAAGCCGGTCAGGGCCAAGAACCTCTTCATCGACGTCGCCCAGCTCGACGCCGACGCGAAGTTCAAGAACATCGACATCGGTGTTGCGGTTCAGGACAAGAGCCGCGGCCCCGCCGTCAAGGCCGGCGAGAGCGTGCTGCCGGGCGGCTTCGCCCAGCAGGCGGAGTCGGCTGACCTCTACGACGTCAAGCAGACGGCGTGGGCGACCACGGCCGGCACGTTCACGCTGAACGGCCTGTCGATGCGTCTCGGTACGAGCTCCAAGATGGAGTGCTACTAGACGGCTTCCGTCACCGGGGTGTTCCGGGGTAGCTGAGCTGCCCCCGGGGGGCGGGGAGGCCATCGCTTCTCCGCCCCGCCGCCCGGCCGGTCCGCGTGCCGGGCCACCCTCACAGACCCACACTTCCGGCTTCTCCACGCCTACGGCCGAGCCGGTACGTACTTCCCCCGGACCCAGGGAGCTTTTCCATGAGTGCCGAGACTCCGGTCCAGAGCACCGGGACCTTCGCCCGGCTGCGTCTGCGATTCCGTGACTGGCGGGGCACCCGGCCGTTCTGGGCCGGTCTGTTCACGCTGCTGGGCGGCATCCCCATCGCGTACTTCCCCTACGCCACGCTGAAGCTGGGCCACATGTCGCTCGCCATGGCGACGACGGCCGGCGCCGGATCGCTGATCATCGGGGTGCTGCTGGTCACGCTGGGCCTGACCATGTGGTTCCAGTCGGCCACCCGGGTCTTCGCCGGTGTCGCCGCGATCCTGCTGGCCCTGGTGTCGCTGGTGATCTCCAACATAGGCGGCTTCCTGGTCGGCTTCCTGCTCTCGCTGATCGGTGGCGCCCTCGCCCTCTCCTGGGCGCCGGGCGAGCCGCCGGTCGAGGCGGCGGGGGAGCACGACGGCGCCGACGCGCCCACGGGTGAGGCGGCGCCCGACAACGCGCCCCAGGACCCCTCCGTGGCACCGCAGTTCCCGGCCGCTCCCTATGAGAAGGGGGAAGACGGTGAGGTGGACGGCGTCCGGGCCGCAGGGGGGCACCGTGTCGGCTGACGAGGTGCGCGGGCCGCGTCACGCGGCCCCCAAGAAGCCGCTGTTCACCAGATTCCACGTGCCGAGCGGCAAGGCGATAGCCCTGGCGGCGATGCCCACGGCGGTCCTCATGGGGATGGGGTTCACGCCGACGCTGGCCCTCGCCGACGGCAACGACGGGAAGCCGACGGCGAACAGCCTGACCCTCGACGAGTACCAGGCCTGCCTGGAGGTCGTCGAGGGCGCCGAGAAGGACGACGCCTCCGCGTCGCCCACGCCGTCCGCGTCGGCGAGCGGGAGCGAGAACGGGGCCACGGACGAGGAGCCCTCGGCCGAGGCCTCCGAGCAGCAGGCCCCGGAGTCGGACAAGGGTACGGACAAGGACGCCTCCTCTTCGCCGGATTCAGGTTCCGACGACAAGGACGAGCCGGCGCCCGCCCCCTCCGCCGAGGACACGGCAGAGCCCGAGCCGGAGCCCTCACAGACCGACCGCAACGTCCTGGAGGACCTCGGGGACGCCATCAAGGACGTCTTCACCCCGAAGGACAAGGAAGCCGAGGCGAGCCCCACCCCGTCCGCCTCCGCCACGGAGGACGCGGCCGACACCGTCGAGGAGACCACCGAGAAGGTCACCGAAGCGGCGAAGGACACCGCCGAGGACACCGGCGACAAGGCCTCGGAGGCCGCCGAGGACACCAAGGAGACGGTCGAGGAGGCCGCGGGGGAAGTCACCGACGAGGCGACCGCGACCCCCGAGGCCACCGCCTCTCCCAGCCCCTCCGAGTCGGCCACGGTCGACCCCGAGGACTGCCCGGTCGCCACCGACGCCGAGGGCGGCGTCGACAACAAGATCCTGCTGCCCGACGACCCCTGGACCCTCAACGCCAGCTCCCTGCTGCTGAAGGGCGCCAGCTACGAGGGCATCGTCGAGGTGCGGACCGCCAGCGGCGCCACCAAGAAGGTGCTGAAGTACGTCATCTCCGACGGCACCGACATCGGGGACCTGCACCAGACGGTCAAGGACGAGCAGTCCGGCGCGACCCACCACGTGCAGGCGGCCAAGGGGTCGACGTCCACCATCCGCGACGGCGACACCGTGATGTACACCGAGAGCATCTCCGGCAACCTGCTCGGTCTGCTCCCGGTCACGTTCGACCCGGAGAACCCGCCGCCGCTCAACATCCCGCTGATCTACTTCACCAAGGTGACGGTGAAGCAGGCCGGCCAGTTCGGCGGCACCCTGCACGTGCCCGGACTGCAGCAGTACATCACCACCTGAACACCTTCGGACCCTCCCGGGAGCCGCAACACCGAGGGCGCCCCCTGTCACAGGGGGCGCCCTCGGTGCCGTACCGGCGCTTCACGGGTCAGCCGGTCGCCTCACCCAGGTGGTGGACGCGGACCATGTTGGTGGTGCCGGGGACACCGGGGGGCGAACCGGCCGTGATGATCACGATGTCGCCCTCGCTGAAGCGGTTCAGCTTGAGCAGCTCCTGTTCCACCAGCTCGACCATCTCGTCGGTGCTGTTCACGAACGGCGCGACGTACGGCTCCACGCCCCAGCTGAGTGCGAGCTGGTTGCGGGTCGACTCGTCCGTGGTGAACGCCAGGATCGGCTGGCCGGCGCGGTAGCGGGACAGCCGCCGGGCCGTGTCGCCGGACTGGGTGAAGGCCACCAGGCCCTTGCCGCCGAGGAAGTCGGCGATCTCGGCGGCGGCACGGGCCACCGAACCGCCCTGGGTGCGCGGCTTCTTGCCCGGCACCAGCGGCTGCAGCCCCTTGGAGAGCAGCTCCTGCTCGGCCGCCTGGACGATCTTCGACATCGTCCGCACGGTCTCGATCGGGTACGCGCCCACGCTCGACTCGGCCGACAGCATGACCGCGTCGGCGCCGTCCAGGATCGCGTTGGCCACGTCGGAGGCCTCGGCGCGGGTCGGCCGGGAGTTGGTGATCATCGACTCCATCATCTGGGTCGCCACGATCACCGGCTTGGCGTTGCGCCGGCACAGCTCGATCAGGCGCTTCTGCACCATGGGGACCTTCTCGAGCGGGTACTCGACGGCCAGGTCGCCGCGGGCGACCATGACGGCGTCGAAGGCCGCCACGACGGACTCCATGTTCTCCACCGCCTGCGGCTTCTCCACCTTGGCGATGACGGGGACGCGGCGCCCTTCCTCGTCCATCACGCGGTGGACGTCGGCGACGTCCTTGGCGTCCCGGACGAAGGACAGCGCGACCAGGTCGCAGCCCATCCGCAGGGCGAACCGCAGGTCCTCGATGTCCTTCTCGGACAGCGCGGGCACGTTCACCGCCGTGCCGGGCAGGTTGATGCCCTTGTGGTCGGAGATGACGCCGCCCTCGATGACGATCGACTTCACCCGGGGACCGTCGACGTCCAGGACCTTGAGCTCGACGTTGCCGTCGTTGATGAGGATCTGGTCGCCGCGGGACACGTCGCCCGGCAGGCCCTTGTAGGTCGTTCCGCAGATCGTCTTGTCGCCCGGGACGTCCTCGGTGGTGATGGTGAACTCGTCACCGCGCACCAGCTCGACGGGACCCTCGGCGAACGTCTCCAGGCGGATCTTCGGGCCCTGGAGGTCGGCGAGGACACCGATGGCCCTGCCCGTCTCCTTGGCGGCGGCACGGACCCGGTCGTACCGGCCCTGGTGCTCGGCGTGCGAGCCGTGGCTGAAGTTGAAGCGGGCCACGTTCATGCCGGCTTCGATCAGAGCGACGAGCTGCTCGTGGGAGTCGACCGCGGGGCCGAGAGTACAGACGATTTTCGAACGGCGCATGGGGCGATCCTATCGGTTTGTTTCGCAGCGGAATATTCCGTCTGGCGGAAGGTACATATGAGAAAGTCCCTGCTCAGTTGTTCTTTCCGACCAGTGCGTATGTCTGCTGAGCGATCTCCATTTCCTCGTCCGTCGGAACCACCGCGACCGCGACCCGCGCGCCCTCGGGCGAGATCAGCCGCGGCCCGCCGCCGCGTGTGGCGTTGCGCCCGCCGTCCACCGCCAGACCCAGCCCCTCCAGGCCCGCCATGGCCGCCTCCCGCACCTCAGCGGCGTTCTCGCCGACCCCGGCGGTGAAGGCCACCGCGTCCACCCGTCCGAGAACGGCGTAATAGGCGCCGATGTACTTCTTCAGACGGTGAATGTAGATGTCGAACGCCAGCTCCGCCCGTTCGTCGCCCTCGTCGATCCGGCGCCGGATCTCCCTCATGTCGTTGTCACCGCACAGTCCGACCAGACCGCTCTTCTTGTTGAGGAGAGTGTCGATCTCGTCGGCGGACATTCCGCCAACACGCATCAAATGGAAGATGACGGCCGGGTCCATGTCTCCGGACCGCGTACCCATCACGAGCCCCTCCAAGGGCGTAAGACCCATGGAGGTGTCCACGCAGCGCCCGCCCCGTACGGCCGAGGCGGACGCCCCGTTGCCCAGGTGCAGCACGATGACGTTCACCTCCTCGGGCGCCTTCCCCAGCAGCCTCGCGGTCTCCCGGGAGACGTACGCGTGCGAGGTGCCGTGGAAGCCGTAGCGGCGGATGCGGTGCGCGTCGGCGGTGTCGACGTCGATCGCGTAGCGGGCCGCCGACTCCGGCATCGTGGTGTGGAAGGCGGTGTCGAAGACGGCGACCTGCGGCAGGTCCGGGCGCAGCGCCATGGCGGTGCGGATGCCGGTGAGGTTGGCCGGGTTGTGCAGCGGCGCCACCGGGATCAGCCGCTCGATCTCCGCCAGCACCCGGTCGTCGATCACCGTCGGGTCGGTGAAGTGCTTGCCGCCGTGCACCACGCGGTGGCCGATCGTGGCCAGCTCGGGGGAGTCGAGCCCCAGCCCGTCGACGGCCAGTTCCTCGGCCATCGCCTTCAGGGCGGCGTCGTGGTCGGGGACCGCTCCGGTCCGCTCCCGGGTCCGTCCGCCCGACGCGAGCGGGGTGTGCCGTACGAGGGAGGTCCGCTCACCGATCCGCTCGACCAGTCCGGTGGCCAGCCGGCTGCTGTCGCGCATGTCCAGCAGCTGGTACTTCACCGACGAGGAGCCGGAGTTGAGGACGAGGACACGGGTCGGGCTCACTGGGCGGCTGCCTTCTCGCTCGGGGCCGGGGACTGGGACTGGGCCTGGATCGCCGTGATGGCGACGGTGTTGACGATGTCCTGGACGAGGGCGCCCCGGGACAGGTCGTTGACCGGCTTGCGCAGACCCTGGAGCACCGGCCCGACGGCGATCGCGCCGGCCGAGCGCTGCACGGCCTTGTAGGTGTTGTTGCCGGTGTTCAGGTCGGGGAAGATCAGCACCGTCGCCTGGCCCGCCACCTCCGAGCCCGGCAGCTTGGTCGCCGCGACCGACGGCTCCACGGCCGCGTCGTACTGGATCGGCCCCTCGATCCGCAGATCGGGCCGGCGCGAGCGCACCAGCTCGGTGGCGGTGCGCACCTTGTCGACGTCGGCGCCGGAGCCGGACGTACCGGTCGAGTACGACAGCATCGCGATCCGCGGCTCCACCCCGAACCGCGCGGCCGTGACCGCCGACTGCACGGCGATGTCGGCGAGCTGCTCGGCGTTCGGGTCGGGGTTGACCGCGCAGTCGCCGTAGACCAGCACCTTGTCGGCCAGGCACATGAAGAAGACGGAGGAGACGATGTCCGCGTCCGGCTTGGTCTTGATGATCTCGAAGGCCGGCCGGATGGTCGCCGCCGTGGAGTGCACCGAACCGGACACCATGCCGTCGGCGAGGCCCTCCTGCACCATCAGCGTGCCGAAGTAGTTCACGTCGGAGACGACGTCGTAGGCCAGCTCCACGGTGACGCCCCGGTGGGCGCGCAGGGCCGCGTACTTCTCGGCGAAGGAGTCGCGCAGCTCGGAGGTCGCGGGGTCGATCAGCCGGCTGTCGCCGAGGTCGATGCCCAGGTCGGCGGCCTTCTTGCGGATCTGGTCGACGTCACCGAGCAGGGTCAGCTCGCACACGCCCCGGCGCAGCAGCACCTCGGCCGCGTGCAGCACCCGCTCCTCGGTGCCCTCGGGGAGCACGACCCGGCGCAGGTCCGAGCGGGCCTGCTCCAGCAGCTTGTGCTCGAACATCATCGGGGTGATGCGGTCGCTGCTGGGCGCGGAGACCCGCTTGGTGAGGTCCGCGGTGTCGGCGTACCGCTCGAAGAGGCCGAGTGCCCGCTCCGCCTTGCGCGGGGTGGCCGCGTTCAGCTTCCCCTCCAGGGAGAACAGCTGCTCGGCGGTGGGGAAGCTGTTGCTCGGCACCGAGAGCACCGGGGTGCCGGGCGCGAGACGGTCGGCGAGGGTGAGGATGCGCTCGCCGGGCACCTCGTCCAGGGTCAGCAGCACCCCGGCTATCGGCGGGGTGCCGGCGCTGTGCGCGGCCAGCGAGCCCACCACCAGATCGGCCCGGTCGCCCGGGGTGACCACCAGGCAGCCCGGGGTCAGGGCGGCGAGGAGGTTCGGCAGCATGGCGCCGCCGAAGACGAAGTCCAGGGCGTCACGGGCGAGCCCCGAGTCGTCGCCGAGGACCACCTTCGCGCCGAGGGAGTGGGCGATCTGGGAGACGGTCGGGGCGGACAGCGCCGGCTCGTCGGGCAGTACGTAGCAGGGCACCGGGAGCCGGGTGGCGAGCCGCTCGGCGATCTCGTCCCGTTCCTCGACCGCGACCCGGTTGACCACCATGGCGAGCACGTCGCAGCCCAGGGTGTCGTAGGCGCGGTAGGCGTTGCGGGTCTCGGCGCGCACCGACTCGGCGGTCTGCCTGCGGCCGCCGACGACCGGGATCACGGAGGCGCCGAACTCGTTGGCGAGCCGGGCGTTCAGGCTCAGCTCGTCCGGGAACTGGGTGTCGGCGTAGTCGGTGCCGAGGACGAGGACGACGTCGTAGTCGCGGGCGACCCCGTGGAACCGGTCGACGAGGGTGGACACCAGCTCGTCCGTGCCCTGCTCGGCCTGGAGCGCGGACGCCTCGTGGTAGTCCAGACCGTAGACGGTCGACGGGTCCTGCGTGAGCCGGTACCGGGCGCGCAGCAGTTCGAAGAGCCGGTCGGGCCCGTCGTGCACCAGGGGACGGAAGACGCCCACCCGGTCGACCTGCCGGGTCAGGAGCTCCATGACCCCGAGTTCGACGACCTGGCGGCCGTCGCCGCGGTCGATTCCGGTCACGTACACGCTGCGGGTCACGCGCGCTCTCCGTTTCGTCGAGGGCCCCAAGGGTCTTCGGCGGGGTCACAAAAATCGCCCACCCAGGTGAGCGGACCCCTCTTGACAATACCTCCGGCGCTGGCTAGGGCGCCCACCCGTACGGCGTCGGCGGCGCCCGGGGGGACGTGAAACAATCGGGACTGGCTCACCGGTATCGACAGCGACCAGGAGACACAGCACGATGCGTATAGGAGTGCTCACCGCAGGCGGCGACTGCCCTGGATTGAACGCAGTGATCCGGTCGGTCGTGCACCGGGCGGTCGACAACTACGGCGACGAGGTCATCGGCTTCGAGGACGGCTATTCCGGCCTGCTGGACGGCCACTACCGCCCGCTCGACCTCAACGCGGTCAGCGGCATCCTGGCCCGTGGCGGCACCATACTGGGCTCCTCCCGGCTGGAGCGCGACCGGCTCCGCGAGGCCTGCGAGAACGCCTCCGACATGATCCGCGACTTCGGCATCGACGCGCTGATCCCGATCGGCGGCGAGGGCACGCTGACGGCGGCCCGCATGCTCTCCGACGCGGGGCTGCCCGTGGTCGGCGTCCCGAAGACGATCGACAACGACATCTCGTCCACGGACCGCACCTTCGGCTTCGACACGGCGGTCGGTGTGGCGACGGAGGCGATGGACCGCCTGAAGACCACCGCCGAGTCCCACCAGCGCGTGATGGTCGTCGAGGTCATGGGCCGGCACGCGGGCTGGATCGCCCTGGAGTCCGGCATGGCCGCCGGCGCCCACGGCATCTGCCTGCCCGAGCGCCCCTTCGACCCGGCCCAGCTGGTCAAGATGGTCGAGGAACGTTTCGCCCGCGGCAAGAAGTTCGCGGTGATCTGCGTCGCGGAGGGCGCGCACCCGGCCGACGGCACCATGGACTACGGCAAGGGCGAGATCGACAAGTTCGGCCACGAGCGCTTCCAGGGCATCGGCACGGCCCTGGCGTACGAGCTGGAGCGGCGGCTCGGCAAGGAGGCCAAGCCGGTCATCCTCGGCCACGTCCAGCGCGGCGGTGTTCCCACGGCGTACGACCGCGTCCTCGCCACCCGCTTCGGCTGGCACGCGGTAGAGGCCGCGCACCGGGGCGAGTTCGGCAAGATGACCTCGCTGCGCGGCACCGACATCGTGATGGTGCCGCTGGCGGAGGCGGTCACCGAGCTGAAGACGGTCCCGGGGAACCGGATGGACGAGGCGGAGTCGGTCTTCTAGGCGGTACGGCGTGAGGGGTGGCCCCGAGCCGTCGAGCGGATGCCGTCGGCGAACCCGCCGGACGGCCGCTCAGGCCCCCGCGCCGACACCATGATGGGAGCGTTTCTCCCGGCGAAACACCGCATAAGCGGCTTCATACCGGGAGAAACGCTCCAATCACCGAACGGTGGTGGGGGCAGCTGTGCCCGCTCATACCGTGATGACGCCGATCGCGGGTTGTCCCGGCAGGTCCAGAGCTGCGGCGCACAGCTTCGGTATGTGTGGTCCGTCGGACGTCACGAGGCGGACGGGCGGTGTGCACAGCGCCGCGGTGGCCACGACGACGGCGTCCACGAGACATTCGTGACCGTCCAGGCTGGTCGCGTCCAGCAGGCGGCCGGCCGCCTGGAGGACGCTGTCGTCGACGGCCCTGGTGTCCAGCCGGGACGACAGGAACGCCAGGCGCTCGCCCTGCTGCCCCGAGCGCCGCACCTCGAGCGGCGTGAGGGCGGACAGCGTCACCCTGCGACCGTTCCGCTCGGCGGACTTGATCCGGGCCCACATCTCGTCGTCACCGTCGACATACAGGGACAGGCCCCGGGCGTCCAGCACGAGAGTGCCTCCGGCCTGCACCCTGCCCTTGAGGCGTTTGCTCACCACTCGGATTCCGCCCGCCTCATCGCCTCGTCGCCGGCCGGCCCGAACTCGCGCTCGTCGGCCTCGACGGCTTCGCGCAGCTTGGCCATGGCGAGCCACTGCTCCAGCGCCTCGGAGACGACGGCCGAGAACCCGGACTTCCCGGTCCGGACCTCGACCTCCTTTATCAACGACTGCGGCAGGGAGACGGACCGCTTACCAGCCCGCTCCGGTGTGGGGGAGGCGGCGTGAGTGCTCATACCTGAAACGTAGTACCGCCGGTAGGAAGATTCCTCTCGCGAACTCCCGAAGGTGAGGGGAGCGGCGCGTGGTGGGAGTCGGCCCGGGCGGGGAGCTATTCCGGTAGTTCGGCGGCGCGGGCGCGGGCCTGGGCGGCTTCGGTGGGGGCGTTGGCGCGGGTAAAGGCATTGGCGGACTGAAGGTAGACGGCCCGGGCCTCGACGGGGCGGTCGGCGGCCTCGTGAACGAGGGCCAGGTTGTGGAGGATCCGCCCCTCGCCGTACCAGTCCTCGAACTCCCTGCAGATCTCCAGGGACTTGCCATACGCCTCGATTGCCTTCTCTATCCGGCCTGCCTCGCGCAGGGCATTGCCGAGGTTGTTCCACGCAGTGGCCTCGCGGTGGCGGTCTCCGGCGGCTTGGTATAGGTCGCGTGCGCGAGTGTGGGCGTCGAATGCCTCCCTTGCCCGGCCCGCCCCCTGCAAGGCGCTGCCGAGGTTGTTCCACGCCATGGCCTCGCCGTGACGGTCTCCCATGGCCTGGTTCAAGTCGCGTGCGCGGGTGTGGGCGTTGATCGCCTCCTCTGTCTGGCCTGCTTCGCGCAGGGCGCTGCCGAGGTTGTTCCATACAACGGCCTCGCCGTGGAGGTCTCCGGTGGCCTGGTACAGGTCGCGGGACCGGATGTGGGCGTTGATCGCCTCCTCTGTCTGGCCCACCTCCCCCAGGGCGTTGCCGAGGTGGTCCCACGCAATGGCCTCGCCCAGCCGGTTCCCGGCAAGCTGTGCGGCTTCCCGAGCGGCCTCCGCTACGGTGATCAAGTCGTCGAAGTACCGCCGCCAGTCCAGGTACACCACCAGACACTGGGCCAGCCACACCGCCGCGCCCGCGAACCGATCCTCCCGCCCCCACCCCACCGCCGCCACCAGACCGGATCGCTCACCGTCCAACCACGCCAACGCCTGCCACCGGTCCCCGAATCGCTCCGGCTCCTCCCTCCCCGGCAGCCACCGCAACCGGTCATCAGCCGCTTTTGCCCACCGCACGTAGAACCTCAGCACCCGCTCCCGCGCAGCCTCTCCCTCCTCCCGCAACCCCGCATCCCCCGCCACTACACCCGTCCCGAACACCCGCACCAAGTCGTGCAACCGCCACCGCATGGCGGAAGCCGTCCCGTCGCAGCCTCCTACTGGCGTAACGAGATGTCTGGCGGCCAGATCCTCCAGCAGCGACAGCACGGACCCGGTGTCGAGGTCGGCAAGCGCGGCAACCGCTTCCGTGCCGGTCTCCGCGCCTGGTGCGAGGCAGAGCAGGCGCAGCAGCCGGGCCCGGTCGGGCGGCAGCCGCCGGTACGAGGTTTCCAGAACAGGCCGCAGGACGAGTGAGCGTCCATAGAGGTCGGTTCCAGGACTGCCGTGGTCGAGGACGGTGGTCGCGTCCCCGGCCTCCTGGATCTCGGCCACCAGAGAGGCGATGCCCCGATGACGACGCCGACGCAGCATCCCCGCCGCGATCTGGAGGGCCAGAGGTAAATGACCGCAAAGATCAGTCAGTTCACACAGTGCGTCGGGTTCACGCGTCGGGCGGTCGTCCCGTTCGTCGGTGTCGTGCAGGGCACGGGTCAGAAGAGCGACGGAGTCGTCCGGGGGGAGCGTTTCCAGGTCGATCAGGCGTATCGAAAATGCGTCCGGCCGATCCCGCGAGGTGATGAGCACCCGGTGGTGGTCCGTTCCGGGCAGGAGTGGCAGGTACTGGGCGGGATCCGAGGCGTTGTCCAGGATCAGCAGCATCCTGTCCCGTCGTTCGGCGAGGA
Organism: Streptomyces sp. NPDC059454; assembly: GCF_042749965.1. Lineage (NCBI taxonomy): Bacteria > Bacillati > Actinomycetota > Actinomycetes > Kitasatosporales > Streptomycetaceae > Streptomyces > Streptomyces sp. NPDC059454. The sequence continues at coordinate 178,845 of NZ_JBHYVC010000009.1, forward strand.
GGGCGCGGTACGCGTCGTACTGGCGGTCCGCCGTCGGCGGCAGGTCCCCGTCCCGTACACCGAGCGCGTCGAGCAGGGCCAGGACCGCCTGATCGGCCGTGACCGGGTCGTCGTCGTACCCGCGCAGGTCCACGAAGAGGGTTCCGCCCGGGAACCAGCCCCGCGCATGGGCCCGGTGCGCCGCCTCCACGGCCAGTGCGGTCTTGCCGACGCCGCCCATCCCCGTGACGGCGAAGACGAGGAGCGGCAGCGCGGCCGTGTCGTCCTCGCCGGGGGAGAGGTGCGGGAGCAGGCGGTCCAGTTCCGCCGACCGGCCGGTGAAGCCCAGCGGGCGGGGTGGGAGGGTGGCGGTCGCTCGCGGGACCGGGCCGTGGACGGTGCCCCTACCGTCGCCCGTCGCTCTTGCCGGTGACCGGGCCGTAGAAGGTGCCGCCCCGGAAGTCGATGTGGTCTCCGCCGTACGTCGCTCCGCCGTCCCCGCGCCGATGGGGACCCTCCTCGGAGCCGGAGGGAACGGAAGAACCCTCGCGCGGCCGGTGCTTGTGCAGCACCGCCACCGTCACCGCAGCAGCCTGCTCGGCGGCGCGCTTCTGTGAACCCGAGGCGTCGGCCTTGTGCTTCTTGGCGTCGGCCCGGTCGCTGATGCCCCTGATCACCAGGGCGTTCAACCGGCCGTTCAGGTGGGCCGCCAGAAGTGCTCCGGAGCCCTCCATCTCGATCGCGCCCGCGTCGTTGTAGTTCTTGCGGAGGAAGCGGGCGATCTCGGACTCGGCGTCCGCCAGGACGACGTCGCCCGTGGCGATCGGCAGGAAGTGCGCCCGTACGTCGGGCATGTCCCGCACGGCGGAGCGGGCCGCCTGTTCGAGTGCGTGCGAGCCCGGCAGGGCCTTCGGCCGGACCAGGAAGCCCTCCGGCGTCTGCCTGCCGCCGTGGATCTCGTACACCTGCGTGCCCACGACGACGTCGCCGATCCCGACGTCGTCCTTCAGACTGCCGGCGACGCCGACGAAGAACACGGCCTCGGGGTGCAGCCAGTTGATGAGCTGGGTGGTGAGAGCGGCGGCCCGCTCGGCACCCATGCCCAGCTCGGCGAGGGCGACGTGCCAGGAAGTGCCAGGTAGTTGGCCCCTCTCGACTCGGGTCCCGTCGCGGTGCACCAGCTCCTCCCGCTCCTCGACGTGCGCGCGGACGGCGGCGTATTCGAGCGGAAGTGCGGTCAGGACCAGAACGGTGGGCCGGGTCTCCTGCATAGTCATAAGTTATAGCTGGGAGAAGGGGGATCGAGTGCCGGAACAGGACCTCACCGTCGGGCAGTTGCTGCTCGCCGAGTACCAGAGCGTGAAGGACGAGCAGAAGGCGAGGATCGGGTTCCGGGACAACCTCCTCTACGTGACGCTGGCCGTCGTGGCCGCCGTCATCGCCGCCGCGGCCCAGGCGAAGCAGCCCTCGATGCTCCTGGCGCTGCCGCCGGTCTGCCTCGTCCTCGGATGGACCTACCTCGTCAACGACGAGAAGATCTCGGCGATCGGTCTCTACGTCCGGGACGATCTAGGACCCCGGCTGGCCGCCCTCGTGGCGCACGGGGGTGGTTTCACGACGTTCGGGTGGGAGGCGTACCACCGGAGCGACACCCGGCGCCGGTCCCGCAAGGCGATCCAGACCGTGATCGACCTGACGGCGTTCTGCGCGGTACCGCTGGCCGCCCTGGTCGTGTTCTGGGCGAACGGCGACGGTGGCGGGCTGATGATCACGCTGTCGGTGCTGGAGGCGCTCGCCGTGGCAGGGCTCGGCTCGCAGATCGTGTGGTACGCGAGGGCGGCGTGAACGTCCTTTCCGCGCACTATCTTCGACGCACGGTCACGAGTCGTTGACGGGGGCGAGTACGGCGTATGGAAGCGGCACTGCTGACGGCCCTGGCCGAGGGCGCGGGCGGGGACGGCGGACGCCGGGCGGTGGAGGAACTGGCGCGGGCGGTGGGGCTCGACGCCGGCGCATCAGCCCGGGACATCGCCGAGGCGGCGGCGGACCCGGTGCGGCGGGAGGTCGTACGGGAGTGGGGCGAGGCGGTGGCCGACCTGCTCGCCGCCGATCCGCACGGCGTCGCCGGTGCCGTCGCGCGGACCATGGAGCGGTCCGCGCCAGGAAGCGGGACGTCCTGGTACGACGGCGATCACACCGACTTCCGGGGCGGGGTCTTCCTGCGCGAGGTGGTCGGCGTGCAGGTCGTGATCCAGCAGGGCGGGGCCGCCGTCCCGGAGGCGATGGCCGGCCTGCCGCCAAGACCCGGCGGGTTCACGGGCCGGGAGCAGGAGACGGAGGAGTTGCTGCGCGCGCTGGACCCGGCCGGGACGCAGCCGGCGGCGACCCTCGTCGCCGCCGTGTCCGGTCTCGGCGGCATCGGCAAGACCGCGCTCGCCGTCGAGACCGCGCACCTGGCCCGTGAACGGGGCTGGTTTCCCGGCGGCGTTCTCTTCATCGACCTGCACGGCTACGACCGGGAGCCCGTCACCGCCGACCGTGCCCTCCAAGCCCTGCTGCGTGCCCTCGGCACCCCGCCGGAACACATCCCCACCACGACGGACGAGCGGGCGGTGCTCTACCGCTCCACGCTGGCTACCCGGGCTCACGAGCGCGGTGCGGTGCTGGTCCTGGTCGACAACGCCTCCTCGCCGGACCAGGTACGGCCCCTCCTGCCGGGCGATTCCCGGCATCATGTGCTGGTCACGTCACGCGACCGGCTGCCGCAATTGGGCGCGCGGCTCGTTGCCCTGGACCAGCTCGGTCCGAGGGAGGCGTACGAACTCCTCGACCTTGCCCTGCGGATGGCCGACCCGTCCGACAGCCGGGTGGCCGACGGTCCCGACACGGCCGAGCGACTCGCCGGCCTCTGCGGGCACCTCCCGCTGGCTCTGCAGATCGCGGCGGCTCTCCTGGTGGAGGACCCGGACAAGCCGGTGGCCGAACTCGTGGCGGAACTGGCCGCGTCCCACGACCGTCTCGACCACCTCGACGACGGTGAACGCAGCGTCCGCGCCGCCTTCGAGCTCTCCTACCGCCGTCTGCCGCCCGAGCAGGCCCGGCTGTTGCGCCTGCTCGCCCTCGCGCCGGGGCCCGAGGTGAGCGACGAGGTCGTCGCCGCGCTGGTCGGTGTCGAGGAGCCTCCGGTGCGTGACCTCAAGGCGTTGGCCCGTGCACACCTCGTTGAGCGGGGGAGCGAGCGCGGACGGTGGCGGTTGCACGACTTGGTGCGGGTGTTCGGCGCGGGTGCGGTGGCGGGTGATGCGGAGTTGCGGGAGGAGGGGGAGGCGGCGCGGGAGCGGGTGCTGGAGTCCTACGCGCGGTGGGCGAAAGCGGCTGATGTCCGGTTGCGGTGGCTGCCGGGGAAGCCGGTGCCGGAGCGGTTCGGGGACCGGTGGCAGGCGTTGGCGTGGCTGGACGGTGAGCGGGCGGGTCTGGTGGCGGTGGTGGGGTGGGGTCGGGAGGAGCGGTTCGCGGGTGCGGCGGTGCGGTTGGCCCAGTGTCTGGGGGTGTATCTGGACTGGCGGCGGTATTTCGACGACTGGATCGCCGTCGCGGAGGCGGCGCGGGAGGCCGCGCAGCTTGCCGGGGACCGGCTGGACGAGGCCATCGCGTGGAACAGCCTCGGCAACGCCCTGCGGGGGGTGGGCCGGGCGGGGGAGGCGATCGACGCTCACAGCCGGGCCCGCGACCTGTACCAGACCGCCGGTGACCGTCACCGCGAGGCCATCACGTGGAACAACCTCGGCAACGCCCTGCGAGCTGCCGGCCGGGCGGAGGATGCGATCGACGCCTACAGTCGGGCCCGCGACCTGTACCAGACCGCCGGTGACCGCCATGGTGGGGCCATCGCGTGGAACAACCTGGGCAACGCCCTGCGGGGGGTGGGCCGGGCGGGGGAGGCGATCGACGCTCACAGCCGGGCCCGCGACCTGTATCAGGCCGCCGGTGACCGTCACCGCGAGGCCACGGCGTGGAACAACCTCGGCATCGCCCTGCGGCATGCGGGCCGGGTGGAGGAGGCGATCGAGGCGTACGGCAAAGGTCTGAAGATCTTCCGGGAGTTCGAGGACTGGTACGGCGAGGGACAGACCCTCAGCAACCTGGCCCGCGTCCACAGGGCCGCCCACCGCCCCGTCGAGGCCCGCACCGCCTGGCTCCAGGCCGCCGACGCCTACACCCGCGCCACCGCCCCCACCGAAGCCATTCAAGCCCGCGCCTATGCCGCCGCCCTGGACACCCCACCCCCTAACGCCCCTTCTCCGCCCCCCGAACCCACCGATAAACCAGCTCCGGCCGCCCCACCTGCCCGTAAACCGGAGCCCGCCCGGCCCTCCCCGCCTCCACCAGGTGCTCCAGGTACCGCCGGGCCGTGATCCGGGAGATCCCCACGGCCTCGGCGACCCCCGCCGCGGTCAGCCCGTCCTCCGCCTCCCGCAGCACCTCCGTCACCCGCTCCAGCGTCGGCCCGCTCAGCCCCTTCGGCAGCGCGGCCGGCGCCGGTGCCCGCAGCGCCGCCAGTGCCCGGTCCACCTCGGCCTGGCCGCTGGCCTCGCCCACGGACGCGCGGAACTCGGCGTACCGCACCAGCCGGTCCCGCAGGGTCGCGAACGTGAACGGCTTCAGTACGTACTGCACGACCCCGAGCGACACCCCCTCCCGCACGATCGCCAGATCCCGTGCCGACGTCACCGCGATCACGTCGGCGTGGTGGCCTGCCGCCCGCAGCGAACGCGCCAGCTGGAGTCCGTGCACATCGGGCAGGTGCAGGTCGAGGAGGAGCAGGTCGACGGGGGTGCGGTCCAGGGCCCGGCGGGCCTCCGCGCCGGTGTGCGCCTTGCCGACGGCGACGAAGCCGGGCACCCGGCCGACGTACATCACGTGGGCGTCGGCGGCCACCGGGTCGTCCTCGACCACCAGCACTCTGATGGGTTCCCCGGTCGTCCCGGTCATACGGCACCCCCCGACCCCTTCGCGACAGCGGTGTCCCTCAGCGGCAGCCGTGCCTCGAACACCGCGCCGCCCCCGTCCGCGGACGTCACCGACAGGGAGCCGCCGTGCCGGCCCGCCGCCTGCCGTACGAGCGCCAGGCCCAGCCCCCGCCCGCCCGGACCGGACGGCTTGGTCGTGAAGCCGCGCTGGAAGACCGCCTCCGCGTGGTCCGGGTCCACTCCGGGGCCGGTGTCCGAGACCCGCAGGATCAGCTCCGAGCCGTCCTCGTCCGTCTCCGTCAGCGCCGTCGCCGTCACCCGCGGGTGCACCCCGCCCTGCGCCGCGTCCACGGCGTTGTCGATCAGGTTGCCGAGGATGGTGACCAGGTCCCGGGCGGGCAGGGTGTCCGGGAGCAGGCCGTCGTCCAGGCGGCTGTCGTCCGACACCACCAGCTCCACGCCCCGCTCGTTGGCCTGGGCGGTCTTGCCCAGCAGCAGCGCCGCCAGCACCGGTTCGCTCACCGCCGCCACCACCTGGTCGGTGAGCGCCTGCGCCAGCTCCAGCTCGGCGGTGGCGAAGTCCACCGCCTCCTCCGCCCGGCCCAGCTCGATCAGCGAGACCACGGTGTGCAGCCGGTTCGCCGCCTCGTGCGCCTGCGACCTGAGCGCCTGGGTGAAGCCGCGCTCGGAGTCCAGCTCGCCCATCAGGGACTGGAGCTCGGTCACGTCCCGCAGGGTCACCACCGAGCCGCGCCGCTGGCCGCCGGTGACCGGCGAGGTGTTCACCACCAGCACCCGGTCCGCCGTGAGGTGCACCTCGTCCACCCGGGGCTCGGAGGCGAGCAGGGCGCCCGTCAGCGGTGCCGGGAGGCCCAGCTCCGCGACCGGTCGGCCCACCACGTCCTCCTCCTGGTCCACGCCCAGCAGCTCCCGGCCGCCGTCGTTGATCAGCGCCACCCTGTACTGCCAGTCCAGCATCAGCAGTCCCTCGCGCACGGCGTGGAGCGCGGCCTGATGGTAGTCGTGCATGTGGCTGAGCTCGGTCGCGTTCATGCCGTGGGTGTGCCGGCGCAGCCGGGCGTTGATGACGTACGTGCCGATCGCGCCGAGTCCGAGGGCGCCGGCCGCGACCGCGAGCAGCGCCGTCAGCTGTCCCCGGACGCGCTGGCTGATCTCCTCGACCCTTATGCCGGCGCTGACCAGGCCGGTGATCCGGTCACCGTCCCGGACCGGGGTGACCGCCCGGACCGACGGGCCGAGGGTACCGGTGTAGGTCTCGGTGAAGGTGCGGCCCCGGAGCGCCGGGGCCGTGTGGCCCTGGAAGAGCAGGCCGATCTGGCCGGGATCGGGGTGGGTCCAGCGGATGCCCCGAGGATCCATGATCGTGACGAAGTCGACGTCGGTGCCCCGCACCACCGCCAGCGCGTACGGCTGGAGCCGCGACGACGGGTCGGAGGCGCGGATCGCCTCCCGCACGGAGGGCGAGTCGGCGACCGCACGGGCCACCGCGGTGGCCTGGCGGCCCGCCGCCTCCTCGGCCTGGCTGCGGTCGCTGACGTACGAGAACAGCGCGTACCCGGCCACGACCACCGCGATGAGCACGGCCTGCATGGCGAAGAGCTGGCCCGCGAGACTGCGGGGCCGGGGGACGGGGATGCGCATGCCGCCAGTCTGCCCCCGGGGTCCGCGGTGAACTAAATGAACGGAAGGGTGACCGCGCTCACAAGGCACGACATAGTCACGGCGTTCCCCGAAAACCCATCCCCCGGACGTGAGCCGCACGCCGGTGATGCCGACGACGTCGTCAAGGAGGGCCGCCGTGACCAGCACATCCGCTACGGCACCTGCCGAACCCGAGGCCAAGCGGGACCGCACGCACTATCTCTACATCGCGGTGATCATCGCGGTCGCCCTCGGTATCGCCGTCGGTCTGATCGCCCCCGACTTCGCGGTCGAGCTGAAGCCGATCGGCACCGGGTTCGTGAACCTGATCAAGATGATGATCTCGCCGATCATCTTCTGCACCATCGTGCTGGGCATCGGCTCCGTGCGGAAGGCCGCCAAGGTCGGCGCCGTCGGCGGCATCGCGCTCGGCTACTTCATGGTGATGTCGGTCGTCGCGCTCGCCATCGGCCTGGTCGTCGGCAACATCCTGGACCCGGGCACCGGCCTCGCGATCACCGACTCGGTCAAGGAGACCGGTCACGCCCAGGTCGACGCGGAGGCGAAGGGCACCACCGAGTTCCTGCTCGGCGTCATCCCGACCACCATCGTGTCCGCCTTCACCTCCGGCGAGGTCCTGCAGACCCTGCTGGTCGCCCTGCTCTGCGGCTTCGCGCTGCAGGCCATGGGCAACGCCGGCCAGCCGGTCCTGCGCGGCATCGAGCACATCCAGCGCCTGGTCTTCCGCGTCCTCGCCATGATCATGTGGGCCGCCCCGATCGGTGCCTTCGGCGCCATGGCCGCGGTCACCGGCTCCGCCGGCCTGGACGCGCTGAAGAGCCTCGCGGTGCTGATGCTCGGCTTCTACATCACCTGTGTGCTGTTCGTCTTCGTGGTGCTCGGCGCGATGCTGCGGATCGTCGCCGGCCTGAACATCTGGACCCTGTTCAAGTACCTGGGCCGTGAGTTCCTGCTGATCCTGTCCACCTCCTCCTCCGAGTCGGCGCTGCCGCGCCTCATCGCGAAGATGGAGCACCTGGGCGTCAGCAAGCCGGTCGTCGGCATCACCGTCCCGACCGGTTACTCCTTCAACCTCGACGGCACCATGATCTACATGACCATGGCCTCGCTGTTCATCGCCGACGCCATGGGCACGCCGATGTCGATCGGCGAGCAGATCCCGCTGCTGCTGTTCCTGCTGGTCGCCTCCAAGGGCGCCGCCGGTGTCACGGGTGCCGGCCTGGCCACGCTGGCCGGTGGTCTGCAGTCGCACAAGCCCGCCCTGGTGGACGGCATCGGCCTGATCGTCGGCATCGACCGCTTCATGAGCGAGGCCCGCGCCCTGACCAACTTCGCGGGCAACGCGGTCGCCACGGTGCTGGTCGGCACCTGGACCAAGGAGATCGACAAGGAGCGGGTGGCCGAGGTCCTGGCCGGCCGCGCCCCCTTCGACGAGAAGACGCTGCTCGACGACCACGGCACCGGCGGCGACGCCGACGAGCCCCGCGCCGCGCTGCCCGAGAAGGGCGGCGAGAAGGAGCTGGCCAAGGCCTGACGGCCGACGCCGCACCCCACGGACCCGGGCGGCTGGGACACTCCCCCGTTGCTCAGCCGCCCGGTCACCGGAGGCTCGACACCCGTCTTCGGGCCTCCACTGCCGCCGAGCGGCCGGACTCCACCCC
>NZ_JBHYVC010000010.1:0-16340 GCF_042749965.1 Streptomyces sp. NPDC059454
GCCCTCGACCACGATCGTGGTCGAGGGCCGTCCCCGTCCACAGCCGTCCGCCGTGCCACCGCCACGACAGACAGGACAGCGGCGTACGGCTCTCACGCCACGGGGCACCGGCAACGCCCGGGCGGTCCTCAGCCCGCGGGCGGCAGGCCCAGCCGGGGGTGCGCCTCGTGGAGCCTCGGCGGAGCCGCCTGGCGCCAGGAGTCGGCGAGGATGTCGCGCAGCTCGCCCTCGTCCTCCAGGGCGGCGAGGCGGACCCTGACCCAGGCGAACTGCGCCTCGTGGCCGGCGATCCAGAACTTCTCCGGTTCGGCGAGGGCCAGTTCGTCACGCTCCTCCTTGGGGCAGCGCACGGCGATGGAGGTCTCGTCCTCGGGCAGGGTGGCGAACATCTTCCCCGCGACCCGGAACGTGGGCATGCTCCAGGCGACCTTCTCCGTGGTGTCCGGCAGGGACAGGGCGATCCGTCGTACGTCTTCGGCATCCGGCATGGCAGGCACCGTAGCGGCCGGCACTGACACTCACCCGGTGCCGGCCGGTACGGGGCCCGCTCCCGGACGCTTGTAGTAGATCGTCGTCGGCCGCAGCACCCCGGCGGGGTCCGCCGCGTAGTCGGGGATGGCGCCGACGGGGATCCAGCCGGAGGAGCGGTAGAGGTGCTCGGCCGGGCTGCCGGTCTCGGTGTCCAGGTGCAGCAGGGTGACGCCCCGCGCGGCGGCGGCCTCCTCCGCGACGGTCAGCAGCCGCCGGCCGAGGCCCCGGCCACGGGCCGCGCGATGCACCATCAGCTTCACCAGTTCCGCGCGGTGGGTGCTGTTGGGCTTGTCGGGGAGGGCGAGGCTCACGGTGCCCAGCACCCGTCCGGGTTCCTCGTACGCCACCCACACCGCGAGCCGGCCGGCGGCGACGGCCGTGGCCCGTTCCTCCCACCAGGCGGCCGCCTCCGCGCGGTCGAGCGGGGCGAGGAAGCCGACGGAGGCGCCGTCGTCCACCGTGTCGGCCAGCAGCTCGGCCAACGCCGGGGTCAGGCCGGTCAGTCGAGCGGCATCCAGCCGGATGGTGTTCACGGCCGCACCACCGCCAGCACGTAGCGCACGCCCTCCGGGCCGGGGCAGCGGAACCGGGTGGGTCCCCAGACGCGGAGTCTGAGGCAGTCGCCGTCGCCGAGCCGGTGCTCGACCTCCCGGTCCGTCACGGCGAGGGTTCCTTCCAGGACCCAGAGGTGCTGTTCCAGGCCGGGGACGGGCGGCCGGTCGTAGGAGATGTCCGCACCGGCGTCGAGCCGGCCCTCGACGAGTTCGCCGCGCAGCCCGCCGTGCGGCGGGGACACCGACCGGCGGACGAAGCCGGAGGCCCTGTCCTCCCACACCGGCTGGTCGGCGGCCCGCACCAGCGGGGCGGGCTCCGCCTCGATCTCGCTGAGCAGCTGGGACATGGTCCGCCCGTAGACGGCGCACAGCCGGTTGAGCAGGGAGGCGGTGGGGCTGGTCTCCGCCCGTTCGGCCCGGGACAGGGTGGAGCGGCTGATCCCGCTGCGTTCCGCCAGTTCCCCGAGGGACCAGCCGTGCTCGGCCCTGAGCTCGGCCAGGCGCGCGCCGAGCCGCAGGTCCAGGGGGTCCGGAGCGGTGCCCCCCACGTCGTCACGTTTCACATGCGGGACGATATCCCATATCCGAGAAAGGGGAAGAGGGTCAGCGGGCGGTTCTGGCGAGGTTGTTGTACACCCGTCTCAGATGCTTGGCCACGGGACACTGTGTGCCGTCGGCACCGCATTGGCGGCAGGCCCGCAAGTGGTGCTCGTAGTCCTGGCGTGCCTGTTCGAGGCGGTCGTGCGGCGGCTGCATTCGGCTTCCTGACGGTCGTCCGGGGCGCCACGGATCACGGGCGCCCGCGAGGATGGGAGTCGCCCCGGGTGGTTGCCTGAGGCGCACACCAATCGTGATCTTGTTACTCGCAGTACGGCAAGCCGGGCCGGCGGGCGGTGACACCCCTCGCGTTCACAGCCGGGCGCCACGGCGTTCCCCGCGCGGCAGCCACGCCGGACAGCCGCCGCCCGCCACGCCGGTGAGCACGCCGGCCGGCGACCACTGGCTGCGCTTCCCCACGCCCGACCCGCCCACCTCGCCGAAGGCGGCGCTCACGGTCACCGCGGTCGCCACGGCCGTCGCCGCCGGCAGCACCCCGGCGCCGGCCGGCACCGCGTCGGCACACGCGAACACCTCGGAGGTCACCACCGCGAAGCTCACCGAGGGCCTGTACCGGCCCGCCTGCTCCGAGCGGAACGACGCCCTGTGGGGCACCTCCGCTCCGCGCCTCCTCCCGGCCGGCGACGGCCCGGTCTCGGTCTCCCGGTCGAAAGAACGGAATGATCTCGACGGCAGCCACGTCCTTCCCGGACCCCCGGTCAGTTCTCCTGGAGCACGGAGAGGACGTTCCCGGCCGGGTCGGTGAACCACGCGATCGCCGCGGGGCCGTCGCCGCCGACCCGGACGATGCCCTTCTCGTCGTGGTCGAATCCCGGGTAGCGCTCCAGGCCGACGCCACGCCGCTCCAGTTCGGCGACGGCCGACACGATGTCGTCGACGGGGAAGTTGAGGATCGTGAACGTCGCGGGGGTGTGCGTCTCCTTCGGGTAGACGAAGACCCGCGCACCGCTGCCGAGCGTGAGGGCCAGTACCCGCATGTCCCCCTGCCCGCTCTCCTCCACCTGGAGGCCGAGGGTCTCGCCGTAGAACCGGCGGGCCCCGCCGAGGTCGTCGACCGAGAAACCGCTGTACGCCTGCGCTTGACCGAACATGCTCCGTGCCTCCTCCGCGGGTGGACCGTCCCGCACGTCCCAGGCCACACCATGCGCGCCACGGCGCCGGTGCGCGCCACGCGGGCGGCGGCCGGATGGTCGTGCGCCCTTCACCCCGTAGGGAGACCGGCCCGCCCGGGAACAGGTCACCCTGCCACCGGTCCCGGGTGGGCCGGACGTCAGCCTCCCGAGCAGACGGTGCCGTTGAGGCGGAAGACCGTCGGCTGCGGGTTGGGCCCGTCATTGGCGCCGACGAAGCCGAACGAGGCCGTCGAACCGCCGTCCGGGGCCAGCGGCCCGGCCCCTTCGGGAGCGGTCACCCGTACGTGCCGGCCGGTCTGGTGGAACGTGGCGTTCCAGCCGGAGGACACCGACTGACGGTCGCTCGGCCAGTCCCAGTCCACGGTCCAGCCGGTGATCGGGGTGTCCGAGAGGTTCCGGACGGTGACCGTGGCCACGAAGCCGTTGCCCCAGCTCGTGTCGCGGTGGTAGCTCACCGCGCAGGGGGCGTCCGGCGGAGTGCCGGTGGTGAAGGTCAGCGGAGCGGACGGTGCGGAGAGCCGGCCCGAGGCGTCGGCCGCCAGCACATTGACCGTGTGGGTGCTGCCCGGGGGCAGGTTCCGCAGGGTCACGGACGTGCCGGTGGTCTCGCCCACCACGTGGGTGTGCGCGCCGTCGCGCTCCTGGACCAGGTAGCGGGCGGCGCCCGCCGCACCCTCCCAGGACAGGTGCGCGGTGGTGTCGGTCACCGCCTCCGGCCGCGGCGCCCCCGGGGCCTCGGCGTCGGAGGCACCCGGCCCGGTGCCGGCCCGCGGGGTGAGCGTGACGGTGAGCATCCCGTACGGCGGCACGGTGACCCGGGAGGCGGACGCCCCGCCGTCGGTGACGTCGGTGACGTCGCTGTCGCCGCGCGCGTAACGGCTGACCTCGGGGGCGGCGGCGGCCGGGGTGAAACCCGTGTACTCGAGGTCCACGGTCCGTGCGGCGTCCGGGTCCTTGTTGATGAGAAGGACGCTCAGACGTCCGTCGCGACGGTGCACGGCGTGTGCGGAGACATCCTGCGCGGAGGACGCGGCGGCGACCAGGGTGTCGCCCGCGGTGCCCAGTTCGCTGGTCATCTTCATGCCGTAGTAGGGGTGGAACGGCGTGTTGGGCGCCGGTTCGCAGACGTCACCGGTGCAGGCGCCGCTGGAGAGCATCCCCATGTCGCCGTAGTCGGTCTCGCCGTCGACGGTGGTGATCCGGCCCGCGCCGTTGTGGGTGTTCCACCAGTCGACGGTGAACACGCCGTTCTCCAGGGCCGTCAGATACGCATCGGCGGTGAACAGGCCGTTGGGGCGGGCGGTGAGCATGGCGCCGCCGGTGTTGGTGTTGATCTCGGTGAGGGCGATGCCGATGTGCGGTGAGCGGGCGCCCGCGTACCGGTCGATCTGGTTGCGCACCTCCCGCAGTTCGCCGGGCAGCCCGGTCAGCTTCGTCATGGCGGCCTCGGCGGTGGTGTCGGAGCCGCCCGCGTACCAGTGGACGCTCACGAAGTCGATGACGTCGGTGACTTCGGAGAGCACGGTGTGGTTCCAGTCGCCCGGATCGCCCTCGCCGACGACGCCGTCCGGCCAGTGGCCCGGGGTGGTGAGCACCGCGCCGATCCTGATGGTGGGGTCGACGGCCTTCATGGCCTCGGCGTAGGCGCGGACCTGACGGGCGTACTCCCGGGGGCTCTTGTCCTCGTGCTCGTCGTGCTCCCAGCCGTTGCCGTAGTGGCCGTTGCCGTAGATCTCGTTGCCGATCTCCCAGTACTTCGCGTCGTAGTCCTTGGTGACGTTGGCGTACCGGACCCAGCCTGCCGCCTCCTCGGGCGTGCCGGAGCCGTAGTTGGCGATCAGGATCGGCTGGGCGCCGGTGGCACGGACGGTGCCCATGAAGGAGTCGAAGTCGGTGCCGGGTGCGACGTATCCGCCGGGCGCCGTGTGCGTCTCCCAGTGGTAGATGTCCGCGTACGAGCCGCCGGGGTAGCGCATCGCCCCGACGTCGGCCGCCTTCATCAGGTCGGCGACCTCGGGATCGTTCATGTGCGAGTCCCAGATGGCCGTGTTGACTCCGCGTGCGGTGTCGGGCATGCGGCCCAGCGACGCCTGCGCGTTGACCCGGACACCGGCGTCCGCGGGAGCCTCGGGGGCGGCGGCCGACGCGACACCGGCGGCGTTCAGCGGGGCCAGCAGGGCGAGCGCGGCGGCCAGGGCGGCGGCGGCACGTGCGAAGTGGCGGATGCCGGTACCGGCCGGCCGGCCGGATCTCTGCGGTAAGGACATGGGGATCCTCCCTCGGGGTCCGGCGGCACGGGCGGGGCGGCGGATGCCGGACCCTGCGGCCGGACAGGCGGAGTGCCGGTGCGGCAGCAGGACGTTCCGCGCCGGTGGCACAGGAAACGGTGCGTGGATGCGGTGCGGTCGAGCACGGGCGTCACACGGCGGAACCCGTCGATGGGAGCGCTCCCATGATGGGAGCGGAGGGACGCTCTGTCAACAGAGGAGCGGACTCGGCGGCAGCGCCGTCCCGTCCGTGCCGCACCGCACCGGCGCGGCACGGACGTACGGGTCTTCCGGCACGCGCCCACCGCCGGGCGGCGCGGCCGGGATCAGGACGGTGCGCCCCCTCCCGTCGCGGGCGTCGTCGCACGGGCCGCCCCCTCCCGGGGCTCCAGCCTCACCACGATCCCCTTCGACGTCGGCGTATTGCTCTGGTACGCCACGCTCTCCAGCGGCACCAGCACATTGGTCTCCGGGTAGTAGGCCGCCGCACAGCCCCGTGAGGTCGGGTAGCCGACCACCCGGAAGTTCTCCGCCCGGCGTTCGGCACCGTCCTCCCAGACACCGACCAGGTCGACCGGCGCGCCTTCCTCCAGACCCAGTTCGCGCATGTCGTACCAGTTGACGAGGACGACGCGGCGGGAGCCGTGGATGCCGCGGTAACGGTCGTCGTCCGAGTACGGAACGGTGTTCCACTGGTCGTGGGAGCGCAGGCTCTGCAGGATCAGGTGGCCGGGCGGGGCGGTCAGGGCCTCGAAGTCGTTGCGGCTGAAGAGGGCCTTGCCGGCGGGGGTGGGGAAGACGCCCTCGTTGACCGGGTTGGGCAGGCAGAAGCCGCCGGGGCGGCGGACGCGGGTGTTGAAGTCCTCGAAACCGGGGACGACGCGGGAGACGTGGTCGCGGACGCAGTCGTAGTCGGCCTCGAAGCGTTCCCAGCGGACGGGGACCCTGTCGCCGAGGGTGCGGCGGGCCAGACGGCTGAGGATGGCGACCTCGCTGAGGAGGTGCTTGGAGGCCGGTTCGAGGACGCCGCGGGAGGCGTGGATCCGGCTCATGGAGTCCTCGACGGTGACGAACTGCTCGCCGGTGGCCTGCACGTCCCGCTCGGTGCGGCCGAGGGTGGGCAGGATCAGGGCGGTCTCGCCGCACACGACGTGGGAGCGGTTGAGCTTGGTGGAGATGTGCGCGGTCAGCCGGCAGGTGCGCATGGCGGCCTCGCTGACCTCGCTGTCCGAGATGGCACGGACGAAGTTCCCGGCCAGGCCGAGGAACACCTTGGCACGGCCGTCGCGCATGGCCCGGACGGAGGCGACGGAGTCCCAGCCGTGCTCGCGGGGCGGCTCGAAGCGGAACTCGCGGGCGAGGGCGTCGAGGAAGTGGTCCGGCATCCGCTCCCAGATGCCCATGGTCCGGTCGCCCTGCACGTTGCTGTGACCGCGCACGGGGCAGGCACCGGCTCCGAACCTGCCGACGTTGCCGCGCAGCAGCAGGAAGTTGACCACCTCGCGGATGGTGGGCACGCCGTGCCTGTGCTGGGTCAGGCCCATCGCCCAGCAGACGATCACCCGCTCGCTCCCGAGGACCATGTCGCGCACCTCCTCGATCCGGGCGCGGGCCAGCCCGGTGGCCTTCTCGACCTCGGGCCAGGAGACAGTGGCGCGCAGATGCCGGGCGAACTCCTCGAAACCCTCGGTGTGGACGTTGATGAAGTCCTGGTCGAGGACGGTGCCGGGCGCGGCCTCCTCCGCCTCCAGGAGCAGGAGGTTGAGCGCCTGGAACAGCGCGAGATCACCGCCGATCCTGATGTGGAGGAAGCGGTCGGCGATCCGTGTCCCGCGGCCGATGACGCCGCGGGGGCGCTGGGGCTGCTTGAAGCGGGCCAGCCCCGCCTCGGGCAGCGGGTTGACTGCGACGATCCTGCCACCGCGGCGCTTGCACTCCTCCAGCGCGGACAGCATCCGGGGGTGGTTGGTGCCCGGATTCTGACCGACGGTCAGGATGAGGTCGGCGTGGTGGATGTCGCGCAGCGACACGTCGCCCTTGCCCGTGCCGAGGGTCTCGTTCAGCGCGGTGCCACTGGACTCGTGGCACATGTTGGAGCAGTCCGGCAGGTTGTTGGTGCCGAACGCGCGGGCGAAGAGCTGCAGGACGAACGCCGCCTCGTTACTGGCGCGACCGGAGGTGTAGAAGACCGCCTCGTCCGGGGAGTCCAGCGCTCCCAGCTCGTCGGCGAGCAGGTCGAGGGCGTCGCTCCAGCTGATGGGCTCGTAGTGGTCGGAGCCGGGTCGCTTGACCATGGGCCGGGTGAGGCGGCCCTGCTGGTTGAGCCACCGGTCGGACTTCCCGGCCAGCTCGCTGATCGGGTACCGGCGGAAGAAGTCGGGTGTGACACGGCGTGAGGTGGCCTCGTCGTTGGTGTGCTTGGCGCCGTTCTCGCAGTACTCGTTCATGGGGCGGTGCCCCGGTTCGGGCTCGGGCCACGCGCAGCCGGGGCAGTCGAAGCCCCGGACCTGGTTGAGGTTCAGCAGCGTGAGCCCCGTGCGCCGGGCCGACGTCTGGTCCAGGGAGTACTTCATCGCGTGGTACACCGCCGGTACGCCCGCGGCCCAGGTCTTGGGCGGAGTGACCTCGAGGCGGTCGTCGGCCGGTTCCTCGCTCGACGGCTTCTGCAACGTGATCTCTCCTCGCTCCGTGTCGTACCCCCCTGACGCCCGCCCGGTCCGGCCGGGCGGGCCGGTCAGCCGGTCGGCCAGGTCGGTACGTGGGGACGACTCCGGCCCTCGGTGGGCCGGACGTGGCCCTTGCTGATCTCGCCGCGCCAGGCGCCGGTCTCGCGACCCTGCCCCTCGGTGAACTCCTTGAAGGACGTCAGAGCAGCGCGGACCGCACGGCGGGTGATGCCGAGTACGGCCGCCGCCTGCCTCACGGCTCCCCGGGACCGCAGGTCGACGCGCAGGGTCACCCGGCAGTGGCCCGCGCCGAGTCCTTCGAAGGTCGCCGTGCCGGTGTGCCGGGGTTCGTCGAGGACCTCCCAGCGGACCAGCCGGTCCGGGACCTGTTCCACGATCTCCGCGTCGTACTCGTACGTCCTCGGGCCGAACCGGGTCACCCAGTGGGTCGTCGACGCCTGGATCTGGTCGACCCGTCTGACGCCGTCCATGAAGCGGGGGAACGTCCTGAACTGCGTCCACTGGTTGTACGCCACGTGGACCGGGACGTCGACGTCGATCGACTCTTCGGTGGTGCTCATGGACTCAGGACCCTGCCCGTCTCCTCGCCGTCACCGGTGGCCGCGCGGCGCGGCACCGGGCGCACTCGTGTCACCAAGTATCCGGAAAGCGTCGTTCCAAGCCCACGGACGGCACGGCATACGGGTGACCGGCGCACGGAGGCGCACCGGCGCCCTCCGGCCGGCCGGGGTCCCACTCGGCGAAGTCCGAGGGGGCGAGGCGACGCGTGCGGGCCACGAGCGACGCGATGTCGTCGCTCGGCCGGTCGGGCAGCATGGCCTCGATCACCGCCGTGCAGACGGCCTCCGGGGTGCGGTCGGGCCCGGTCGGGGCGGCGCGCGGTGCCTCGTGCAGACGGCCTCCGGGATGCGGTCGGGGCGGCGCGCGGTGCCTCCAGGCCGGTGTCCGGGTCGCGGTAGTGGCTCCGGTCGTGGATCAGCCCGTCGGTGTGGAGAACCAGTTTCGAGCCCTCGGACAGGGTCGGCTCCGCGGCCTCGAAGGGCAGGGCCGCACCCGGGCCCAGCGGCGGGGAGACCGGCAGGCGGGGAAAGACCACGTTCCCGTCCGGATGGACGACCGCCGGCCCCGGCCTGGATCACCAGGGCCACCACCGCGGCTCCGACCAGCAGCGACACGGTGACGACCTGCAACAGGAACGCTTGTCCCGCCGTGGTGTGCGGGCTCAGCGGTGAACGCGGCCCCGGCCTCGGGCCGCGACGCGAGTCGTCGGTTCCCCGTTGATCGAAGTGGTCCCGCGACCGTCGGTCCGGGCGGAACGACCGCTCTCCTTCCATGGCCGATTCCTGCCTCGCTCCGCATGCCGGAAGCGACAGCCGGATCCGAACCTGGATCCGAACCCGGACCGAGACCGCCGACCGCCGAGACCGCCGTGCCGATCCGCCTCCGTCGTCCACGCGGCCCTCGAAGGCGCGGGTTCTCGCATGTTCGGCCAGGAGATCACGTCGGATGGAGAGCCGGGAGGGACCTGCCCGCACGGGCCGCCGGCCACGCCGACGATCACCGCGAACGGTCATGCGCAGTAATGAAGGACGTCCCTCGGGAAGGCGTGCCGGCGAACCGCTTCCGGTTCGCCGCCGACCACCGGCGCCGCTACGGCGGGAAACGGCTGTGCGGCATCCGGGCAGCGCCCTCCCCGGTTCCCGCTGCTGCGCCGGACCGCTGCGGACCGGGCCGCCCGGAAGGCGGCCGAGGCCAGGTCCGCCGCCCGGGCACGGGCCGTGCACCGAGAACCGGACGGCTGCGAGGAACGCGCGGGAGTCGGCACGGTGCCTGCGAACCGGGCCGGACGGAGCACCCCGGACAGCCCGATCCGCGGCCTCGTCGGAGCCGTCCCGCGACCCGGCGCCCGGGCGGGCCCGCTTGCACCGCCGGCCGCACCGTCATGAGCCCGACGCCCGGGCAGGTGGCCGCCTGCGCCTCACGCAGCCCCCGGATGACGCCGGCTGACGTCCTGGGCTCGGGCACCTGCGGCAACGGCGGCTGTCCCGCCGGGCTGTGGGGGCCGTGCGTGAAGCGGGCCCCACAGCCGCTGAAGCCCGGCGACACCGTCACGCTCACCGCCGAGGGCATCGGTACCTTGTTCAGCGCCCTCGTCCCCGGCGTGCCGCCCGTGCCTCCGCCGGCCGGCCGCCGAACCGAAGGAGGCGTACGAACAGGTGCACGACCCGGTGGAGAACGCGGGCGTCACCTGGCGCGCACGGGCCGGTGACGTCCGCCCCTCTCCTGTGAGCCCCGCGGAGGTACGGCCCTGACAGGCCGGGATCAGCGCAGGCACGCTCAGGGCGATGCTCGGGGTCCGGTTCCCGAGCCGGACCGGAATCTCCCGATCACAGGACCATGGGCTCCGGGCACTGGCATAGTTGAGGCCATGGGGGATTTTGTGGAGTTCACCTTCGATGACGGCCAGACAGTGTTGCTGGAAGTCTTTCCCAGCCCGTTGGCCGACTCCGCCGCAGCCGGTGCGGCGCCCGGTTCCGCACCGCTCGTGCCCGTCGCGGGCAGCGGGCGAGTGGCGCGGGCTGCCCGCGGCGCCCTGCGGCAGGTCCTGCAGCCGCTGGTCCCTGTACTGCAGTCGGTGCACGAGACGGTGTCCGCCATGGACCGGCGGCCGCACCAGCTCACCGTGGACCTGGGCGTCAAGGTGGGCAACGACCTGACGCTCGGCATCGTCGCCAACAAGGGCGAGGCGAGCCTCACCGTGTCCGCGACCTGGAACCTCGAAGCCCCTGCGCCGACGGAGTAGCCGTGCGCCGGCAGCAGGACGACGATCCGGACGGGCGTGTCCGTCGGGCCTGGGCCACCGTCCACTCCCGGGGTGTGTCCGGAACGGGCCTGGGGGCGGGTGTGGTCGTCGCGGACGGTTTCCTGCTGACCTGTGCCCATGTGGTCAACGCGGCTCTCGGCCGGCACAAGTTGGAGCCCGCCGAGCCGACCGCGGCGGAGGTGCTCCGGGTCACGGTGTCCTTCCCGTGCCTCGGCAGCGAGCATCACCCGGTGGAGCTGGTCAGCTGGCTGGCCCCCGAGCCTTCGGAGGGGCACTGGTGGGAGGGTGACCTCGCCCTGCTGAGGGTCGATCTCCGGGACCCGGCCCTCAGCCCGGTGCCCGTGCGCGAGACACCCGGCCGGTGGTTGTCGACCTGGTACGCCAACGGAGCTCCGCGCTCGCTCGTGGACGTCTACGTACAGGCGAGCATGGGGCCCTGGTACATGCTGGACCCGGGCTACGCTCCCCTGGAGATCGAGCCCGGCCACAGCGGAGCACCCCTGTGGGACCGGGAACGCGGCTGCGTGACGGGCCTGGTGGTGTCCACCGAACCCGACCGGCCCCGCTCGTACGCCATCAAAGCCTCCCGGATGGTGAGGCTGCTCCACGCCGCAGGTGTGTTCCCCGCCGGGACGGCGACACCGCCCGACCCCAGGACACGGGCCCGGCGCCGTGAAATGGCCGACGCCCTCGACGGACTCCCCGACGGCAGGCTGGAGCGTTGTGCCGACCGTGTCGGCAGCGCCCTCGGCCTCTCCTGGACCCCGGGCACCGGTGGTGAACTCGTCGACGCGGCCCTGAACCACCCCCGGGGGATACCGGCCCTGCTCGGTGCGCTCACCGCGTTCCAGGCCGTGGCCCTGCGGGTCCGGGAGGCCGCCGCGAAGCTCGGCCCCGTACGCCTGCTCACCCAGGACGAGTACGACGACCTCGAGGACCTGCTCGGCCCGGCCGCGTATCCGGAGGTGCGCGCGGCTGCCCGCCGTGCCGTGCCGCACCTGTCGTTCGCCCATGCCGGGCAGGCCGACGTCGGGGCGCTGGTGGAGGACCTGGAGGACCGCGCGAGCGAACCCGGCGTCGTGCCGCCCCTGATCCAGGTGATCGAGGAGGTGGCCGCCTCCCGGCGGGACGGCGGGGAGCTCCTGCGGGAATGGTCGCAGGGCGTCGTCACCCGCCTGGGCGTCAGCCCGGATGCCATGGCGCAGTGCCGCTGGTCCGCCAAGTCCCGTGCCGCCGCCCGGACCGCGCGGCCGGTGCTGCGGGTGTGGCTGTGGCCGCAGCCCGACTCCGACGCCTTCCACTACGACATCCGCCTCTACGAACGCGACGCGCACGAGGAGCCGACGAGGACCTGGACGGACGGAGACGCCCTGCGCGACCGCGCCGAACTGTGTGCCGCGCTCTCCGAAGCCGTCGACGACCTGGACGAGTACGAGGAGTCGACAGGCGTGGAGTTCCTGCTGGAGGAGGGCTTCTTCCACCTGGCGGTGGACCGTCTGCCGACCCGTGCCGGATCCCTGGGGACGCGCCCCATCGGGCTGGACCGGGCGGTGGTCCTGCGCGGACAGAACGTACCGCGCAGCGGCGCCCGGAAGACCCGTTGGGAGCACGGCCGCAGCACCGTGGCGGAACCCTACGTCCTGCACGAGCTGCACGCGGCGAACGGCACCCTGTCGAAGCGGAGCGAGATCGCCTGCGTCATCGCCTGCTGTCCGCCCGACCAGCGCGACGGCACGCTGGCCCTGTGCCGCTATCTGGGTGTTCCCGTGGTCCTGTGGCACCGGGCCGCCCACGGTCCGGACACGGCCGAGGCGCTGCGGGCCGTCGTCGACGACGATTGGCCGCACAGCCTCCGCGAACAGGTCAGACAGCAGCGCGTCGAAGCACTGCACGACACCCTGCACATGGGCGCTCACCTGGCCCTGCTGTGGGAGGACCCGAGCTGGTCACCGCCCCGGCGGAGGCTGGCCAACCCGACCATGCGGGAAGGAGGCGCCGCGTGAACAGCGGACGCCCGCAGGAACGGCTCTTCCGCGGCGGCGGCGGTACGTACGACGACTCCGTACCGCTGCCCGAGCCCCCGCCGTGGCGACGGCCACGGCAGGACGGCGAGGCGGAGCGGCCGCGGCCGTACCTCATCGGCGACAAAGAGGTGGAGGTGGTCAACGCCGCTCTGCGGCTGCGCCGCCCCCTGCTGGTCAGCGGCTCTCCCGGCACCGGCAAGTCGTCGCTCGCGCACGCCGTGGCGGCGGAACTCGGACTCGGGCCGGTCCTGGTCTGGCCGGTGAACACCCGCGCCACGCTCACGGACGCCCTCTACCGCTACGACGCGATCGGACGGCTGCGCGAACAGCGCGAGGGCACGGACGACATCGGCAGCTTCGTACGCCTGGGCCCGCTGGGGACCGCGCTGGCCACCCGGCACGAGGGGCGCCCGCGGCTGCTGCTGATCGACGAGTTGGACAAGAGCGACCTGGACCTGCCCAACGACCTGCTGTACGTACTGGAGGAGGGCGAGTTCACCATCCCGGAACTGGCCCGCCTGCCCGAGAACCAGGCCGAGGTCGCCGTCCATGTGCAGGGCTCGCAGACGAAGGTGCGGGTGCGGCAGGGCACCGTCCGCTGCCGGGACTTCCCCTTCGTCGTGATCACCAGCAACGGCGAGCGGGAGTTCCCGGCGGCCTTCCTCCGTCGCTGCGTCCGGCTGGAACTGCCGGAGCCCGGTCCCGAGCAGCTCGAAGGCATCGTGCGGGCACACTTCACCCAGGACCTGCCGCAGCTCCAGGCGCAGTGGCCGCGAGTACGGGAACTCATCCGGACCTTCACCGACCGGCGCAGCATCGGCGGCCTCGCCACCGACCAGCTGCTGCACGCCGTCCACCTGCTCCAACAGGGCGTCCATCCGGAATCGGGGCACCTCAGGGAGGCGGTGCTGCGTGAGCTCAGGAGCGGCGGGGTCCGGTGAACCGGACGAACTCCGGGTCGCCCGCCTGTACGCCGCGCTGCGCGACGCCGGAGTGGAGCTCTCCCCGAGGGAACTGAGCGACGCGCTCTGGCTCGCCCTGCACACACCGCGGAACCCGGCCGGGGCGGCCGCGGTGGAGCCCGCTCCGGCGCCCCGGTCCCGGCCCGCACCCGCCGTCGTCCCCCGGCCGGAGCCGCGGGAACGGGGCCGGACCGCCCAGGACGCGTCCCGGCGCCCGGTCCACCCGTTCACCCGTACCCGCGACGGCGGTGCCCCCGGCGCGCCCCTCCGCATCCCCGGGGTCCGGGGTCTGCGCCATCCGCTGGGCGTCATCCGGGGCCTGCGTGCGCTCAAGCGAAGAGTGCCCTCCCCGCACCGGCAGGAGCTGGACGAGACCGCCACCGCCGAGGCCACCGCCGACAGCGGCGTCCTCGATGCCGTGCTCCGCCCCGCCCGGGACCGCTGGCTCCACCTCCTTCTGGCCGTGGACGACGGTCCGTCCCTGCGGGTGTGGCGCGACACGGTCGGCGAACTGGCCGACGCGCTCACCGGCTCGGGCATCTTCCGGTCCGTCCGCGTGAGCCCGCTCGACGCGTCCGCCCTCCTCACCAACGCCCCGACCGTCGTACTGGCCCTGTCCGACGGGGTCTCCGACCACTGGTACGACGGATCCGCCCACCGGCGGCTGGCCGCCTTGGCCCGCAGGGCACCGACCGCCGTGCTGCACCTGCTCCCGACCCGGCTGTGGAGTGGGACCGGGCTGGCGGCCGAACCCGCGACCGTCCGGACGACCGGCCCCGCGCCGCCCAACAGTCTGCTCGCCGTGTCCGGGTCATCGCTCCCGGCCGCGTCGGACCCCCGGCCCAAACTCCCCGTGCCCGTGCTCGAACTGGAGGAGCTGAGCCTGCGGCCCTGGGCCGACCTGATCGCCTCGCACGGCGGCGTGGCCGCGCTGCGCGTCATCGACGTGGAAAGCCCTCCCTGCCCCGGTCCCGACGGTGACGGCGGTGACGCCGTCGGCGGCCCAGGCACCGCCACCGACCGCGTGCGGACGTTCCGGGCGACGGCCTCGCCGGCCGCCTACGAACTGGCCGGCCACCTGGCGGCTGTCGACCCGCTGACGCTCCCCGTCATGCGGCTGGTGCAGGCCGCCGCCCTGCCCGACAGCGGCCCGGCCTGTCTGGCGGAGGTCATGCTGAGCGGCCTCCTGCACGTGGACGCTCCGCTGGACGGCCACGACGCCTTCGCCTTCGCGCCGGAGGTCCGCGGGGTGCTCCGCACGGTGGTCAGGGCCGGTTCGGCACAGCGCACGGTCGACGCCGTGAGCGACTTCATCGTCCCCCGGCTCGGCCGCACCCCGGATTTCCCCGCGGTCATCGCGGACCGGACGGGCACACTGGGCCTGCCGAGGGGCGGGGAGCCGCTCGCGGAGCTGGTGCCCGCGGGAGAGCCGTACGGCGGGGGCGGTCCCGAGGGCTGGGGCCGGGACACGGAGCCGTTGCCGCGGGGCACCCACAACCTGCCCGAGCGCCGTACCGTGCGGTGGGTCCCCGCCCTCCGGCACGATGTGGACTGGGTGGAGGAGACACTGGCCGGCCGAAGCGGTCTCAGGACGGCGGTGCTCTGCGGACCCGCCGGGTCGGACAAGACCACCGTCGCGCTGGAGTACGCCCACCGTCATCTGCGGGACCACACCCTGGTGTGGTGGATCGACGCACGCGAGCCGGGCGGTGTGGAGAGCGGCGTCGCGAGCATCGCGCACACCCTGCTCCCGGAGTCCGCCTCCGGGCCGACGGGTGCCGACGCCGCCGGCCGGGCCCTGCGGTGGCTCGAGTCCCACCCCGGCTGGCTGCTCGTCCTCGACCACGTCACGGATGCCGGAAAGGTGACGGAACTCCGGGACCGCGTCGGGGCGTACGGGCATCTCCTGGTGACCGCCCGCGCCCACGCCCGGGAATGGGCGGCGCTTCCGGTACGCGACCTGACGTCCGCCCACCGCGGCCGGCACGACCCCCTCACCGGTCTGCGGACCGAACTCACGCTTCGTGCACAGATGTCCGGCCTGCTGTGCGCCGACGCGGGTGCTGACGACGCCGGCCCCCACCACACGCACCTGCGCGCCCCCTCAAAGGACCCGGACACCGGGCAGCGGGGGCTGGCCGTGCTCCTCTGTTCCCTGGACGGTCTGGAGAGCGTCAACGACCGGTTCGGCCGCGCCGCCGGTGACGCCGTTCTCGTCGAGGTGGCCCGTCGGCTGCGCGAGGCCGTACGGGACGACGACACCGTCGCCCGGGTCGGGGACGACGAGTTCGCGGTCCTCGCGGGCGGGCTGGACCGGGCCGGAGCCACGAACCTCGCCGTACGTCTGCGCGGTGAGGTCGTTCCGCCGATCCGGGTGGAGGGAGGCGCCGTCAGGGTCGGCGCCTCCACCGCCGTCGCGTGGGCGCGGTGCGGCTCGGCACCGGAGCGGATCATCGACTCCGCCCGCAGGGAAGTCCTCGGACGTGCACGGGGTCTGAGCCTGTTGCTGCGCCTGACCGAGGCCCTGTGCGCCTTGACCTGCATGGAGGAGGCCCCGGGCCGGGCGTCGTTCGCCCACGTCCTCGCGGAGCAGCTGGGCCGCCCGATCGACCTGCGGGGCGCGAGACTGCGCGAGGACGTCGTGACCCTGGTGCGTGCCGCGCTGAGCACGGCGGGCGGGGAACACGTCCTGGCCGACGTGGTGCGGATCCTCGAAGGGGTGCCGGCAGCCGACGAGGTG
>NZ_JBHYVC010000010.1:16438-180260 GCF_042749965.1 Streptomyces sp. NPDC059454
GGCCCTGGTGCGTGCCGCGCTGAGCACGGCGGGCGGGGAACACGTCCTGGCCGACGTGGTGCGGATCCTCGAAGGGGTGCCGGCAGCCGACGAGGTGGCACGCCGGATCACCGCCGCACCCGACCCCCCGGTCCCCCGGATGCTCTCGGCCCCGGAGGAGGACGAGGCACGGACCCGCCTGCGGGCCGCCACCGCCGAACTGCCCTCGGCCCGTCTGCGAGACGTACTCGTCCACGACCTGAGCGGTCTCCGCCTGCCCGTCGGCCTCTCCCCCGAGCAGCTCTTCGCCTACACGCTGGAGCTGACCGCGCAGCCGGACGGCCTGCCCCCCGCCGTGCTGCTCGTCGAACGCGCGGCCCGGCTCGCGCCATCGCCGGAACACCGCTCCGCCCTGGCCGCCTGGGCCGACACCTGGGCCGCGAACGCGGGGCTGTCCGAGGCCCTGCGGCGCCGTCGGGCGGCGGACCGTGCCTGACCGCTCCCGCCCGGAGGCGCCGTCGCGCGCCGGATGTCGGCAAGTCACCTGTCGGCCCGCGACCGGCGTGCTAGCTTCACTCGCCGGACAGGTGTACCGGCTCCGCGGGGAAGGTCGGTGAAGTCGTCGGCGGTATGGAGGAGTTCGAGAGCAGGACGGGTCTGGCCCTGCTGTCCGGTCTGACCGAGGCACTGGGCGCCCTTCCGTGTCTGGAGGACGCCCCGGGGCGGCGGATGTTCGCCGAGGTGCTCGCGCAGCAGCTGGGCGTCGGCATCGATCTCCGCGGCACGAAGCCGCGTGAGGACGTCGTCTCGCTGGTCCGGGCCGCGTTGAGCGTGCCCGGGGGCGAGCGGGTGCTCGTATCGGTGGTGAAGGTCTTCGAGGGAACGGCGGCCGCGGACGAAATGGATCGGCTGATCGATCCCGTGGCCGGCCCGGCCGACCCGGCGCCGCACTGGTACGGCCCCTTGTCCCCACGGGATGTGGCGACCGCCCGTGCCCTTCTGGACGAGGTGGTGGACGAATTGCCGTGGCGCGGCCTTCGCGACGGGCTCGCGGGCGAGACGGGCCTCGACCTCCCCGTCGGTCTGTCCCCCGCACAGCTT
Source organism: Streptomyces sp. NPDC059454 (assembly GCF_042749965.1). Taxonomy (NCBI): domain Bacteria; kingdom Bacillati; phylum Actinomycetota; class Actinomycetes; order Kitasatosporales; family Streptomycetaceae; genus Streptomyces; species Streptomyces sp. NPDC059454. The sequence goes on from NZ_JBHYVC010000010.1 coordinate 17,519, forward strand.
CTGTCCCACGTACTGGAATGGAACACGCAGCCGGACGGTCTGCCGCCCGCCGTCCTGCTCATGGAGCACGCGGCCGCGTCGGTGCGTTCCCCGGACCGCCGCGGAGCCCTGGCCGCCTGGGCGGAGGACTGGGCGAGCCGGGCCGGCCTGCTCCGCGAACTTGAGCACCGGCGGACCGCTCGCGCCGACGCCCGGGGCGACGACCCCTCCATCCCCCGGTGCCTTCTCCTGCTGGTCGAGCCCACCCGCGACGGCACGGGAGACGTCCTCGTCCGCCCCTGGATCAACACGGTCCCCGGTCGCTGGAACCCCCTGCCCGCCGAGCCGGTGATGACCACTCTCGACGGCCTCGGCCCGGCGGTCGAGCTGGCGCTGCGGCAGATGGCACGCCTTTCCCCCCTCTCGCAGGAGCCGTCCACCGGCTTCGCGTCACCGCCGCCGTACATCGAGTTCGTCCTTCCGTACGATCTGCTCAACCACGATGTGGCCGGACTGGCGTTGCGCACGGGAGACGGCGGACCGCTGCCCCTCGGGGTGAGGTACGGCGTGCACTTGCGCAGCCTGGAGCGCATGCGCACCGACGACGTCCGGGTGCGGCACCAGTGGCGCGAACGGTGGCGCGCCCTGCAGACGCACGGAGTCAGTGTGTACGAATGGCAGGAGACCGACGCCCGGCGGCAGGACGAGTGGCAAGCCGGTCTGGCGATCGAGCCCCGTCACACCGCGGCCGTACTCGACGCACCGGGCTCGCCCCCCTCGATGGGCGCTCTCAAGGCGGCCATCGCGGAGGGCATCGGGGTCGCGCTCTGGGACCGCCGGGGGCATTTCCCGCCCGAGCGCAGGGAGGTGGTCACGGCCGTCTTCGCCGCCGTTCCGGCGCCCGCCCAGATCCCCGTGGCCATTCACCGCCTCAGACGGCAGGCCGAACTCCGCCGGGACGGACCACTCCTGATGGGCCGGAGCATCGCCTTCTTCTGGGACGATCCCACCCGGCTCGTCGACATCCACGAGACCGATACGGACTTCGACATGGACACCATCGACAGCGAGGAGAGCGGGGCATGAGCGGGACATCGACGGACGGGCAGGCCTGGCGGGTGTTCCACGCCACCGGATCCGCCCCTGACGGGCCGGCCCGCGCCCTGCCGGATGCCCCGCCCTGGCGCAGGTTCCTCGGTGGGCCGCTGCTTCCCCCGCCTCCCGACGACGAGGAGGCCGTACGCCGGCGTCTCGGGCATGTGGACCCGGTACCGCAGCTCGACGAGGAGACCATCGAGGTCGTCAACGCGGCTCTCCTGCTGCGCCGGCCCCTGCTCGTCACCGGTCCGCCCGGGGTCGGCAAGTCCACGCTCGGCTATCTGATCGCCCGCGAACTGGACCTCGGACGGGTGCTCGCGTGGAGCATCGTCAGCCGCACCACTCTGCGCGACGGCTTGTACGAGCACGACGCCCTGGGCCGTGCCCAGGCCATCGCCGCCTGGCGGGCCGGCCACCAGCCGCCCCTGGGGCCCGTGGCGTCCGATCCCGGCGACGTCGGCCAGCCGCTGCCGGCGCTGGGCGACTTCATCACCCTGGGCCCGCTGGGAACCGCGCTGCTGCCCTACGGACGCCCGCGTGTCCTGCTCGTCGACGAACTCGACAAGAGCGACATCGACCTGCCCAACGACCTGTTGCACGTGCTTGAGAACGGCAGCTACGAGATTCCGGAACTGGTGCGCCATCCGGACGCCCTCGCGCGGGTGCACACCAGCGATCCGGGGCTGCACGCCGACGTGAGGAACGGGCGGGTGGAGTGCCGGGAGTTCCCCGTCGTGGTGATCACCAGCAACGGTGAGCGCGAGTTCCCGCCGGCCTTCCGCCGGCGTTGTCTCCCCCTGGAGATGAGGACTCCCTCCCGGGAGCAGCTGCTCGCCATGGTGGAGAGCCACTTCAGAGCACTGCCGGCGGACGCCGAGGACCTGATCGACCTCTTCGTCGAACGGGTCCGGTCGGGCGGGACGCACTCGCTGGACCAGTTGCTCAACGCGGTGCAGCTGACCACGGAGGGCGCCTTCCAGAACGATGGCGCGCGACGCCATCTCATCGAGATGCTGCTGCGGGACCTGGCGAAGGGCCGATGAATGAACGGCCTTCCACGCGAGCGCGCGCCGGGCCCGGAGGAAGAGGGACCGGCCGGGGCGCCGGCCACCGGGCAGCCGGCGCCGTCCGAGGAGGACCGGTCGGGTACCGCTCCGCACTGGCACGAGCTGGCCGACGCACTCTGGCTGGCCGCCCAGTGGAACCGTGCGGGGCGCACCGCCCGGTCGTCGTCCGCGCCGGTGGACGACGACTCGGCGGCCGACGCGCCGCCGGCGGCCGCCGTACCGCCGCCTGATGCCGGGCAGAAGCCGGTGAGCGACGGCTCCGGTCCCGGCGCCGCGCCCACCGGGCCGGTCCTCGCCCCGGGAGGCCGGGGCCCCCTTCTCGTCGAGTCACCCCTCCTGCCCGCAACGGGGTCCTCGGGGCCCGGCCTGCCCGCCCGGCGTTCCGCGCTGCTGTCCCGCTCCCTGCACCGGCTCGGGCGGCGGGTGGAGTCCCGCCTCGAACTGCTGCTGGACGAGGAACTCACCGCCGAGCGGATGGTCGCCGACGAGCTGTGGATACCGTTGCTCAGGCCCGGACGGGCCAGGGCCTTCGACCTGGTCGTCCTCGTCGACGACGGTCCCACGATGGCCATCTGGCAACAGGAGGCGGCTGTCCTGTCGACCGCCGCCGAGCACAGCGGCGCCTTCCGGTCCCTGCGCACCGTCCGGCTGAACGTGCCCGGTGCCGGCACACCGACGCTGCGCTGGAGCCCGGCGGGGAGAACCGCGGACCTGAGGGAGATCGTCGACGGCGGGCGGGACCGGGTGTTCCTGATCGTCACCGACGGCCTCGGACCCGGCTGGGCCGCTCCGGCCGCCGACGACCTGCTCCAGCTCCTGGGCCACGCGGGCCCCACCGCCCTGTTGCACCTGCTGCCTCCGCACCTGCGCCACCGCTCCTCCCTCCATCCTCATGACGCGGTCCTGGAGTCGGGGGGATTCGGCGCCCCGAACCCGGTGCTCCTCCTCGGACCGCCGCCCGGCGGACCGGATCCGCTGCGGCCCCTGCCGCAGGTCGGCGGCGCACACCTGGCCGTACCGGTGCTGTCCATGAAACCCGGTTCCCTCGCCGCGTGGGCCGACCTGGTGGTGGGGGAACGGGGCGTACGCCGTGCCCTTCCCGCTGTCGTGGCCGGATCGCTGCACAAGGGGAAACCCGCGCCCGGGTTGCGGCCCCCGCGGTTCCCCCGCGCCGCGCACGACGCCGTGCGCACCTTCCTCACGCTGGCCACGCCGTCCGCCCGTCGGCTCGCCGCCCACCTGGCGGCGGTCCCTTTCGAGTTCGACCTGATCCAGCAGCTGCGCGGCCGGATGATGCCGGACACCACGGCGGAGCACCTTGCGGAGATCCTCATGGGCGGGCTGATCGACTGGGACGACGCCGACGCGGGCCGGCCCGAGTTCGCCGACGGTGTGCGACAGGCGCTGCTCGCCACGACGACGCGCACGCAACTGGCCAGGGTCATCGGCACCCTCGCGGAACTTCCCGCGGCAGGAGAGCAGGGCACCGCCCTGCGCGCGGCCCTGTACGACCCGTGGGGAGCCGCGTTGCCCGACCCGGGTGCCCGGGGATGGCATCAGTCGGAACTCGTGGTGATGCGGGCGCTGGGAGGCGTGCACGCGCAGCGGGCCCGCCGGATCCAGGACGCCGGTGCCCCCGCCGCCGACGCGGTCGTGGGGGCGGTCGTGGGTCCACCGCCGCCCGCGGAGCGGCTCCGCGCGGACGCGCCCCCGGAGCCCGGGGAGCCGGCCGGCGAGGCCGTGGTGATGTCGTCGGGCACCGAGGGGACCGAGCGTTCGCCGGCCCCCGCCGTCACGGTGAACGTCCCCCCGCGCAACCCGGGGTTCGTGGGCCGGGCGGACCGGCTCCGGGCGCTGGCGGACCGGCTCGCGACGCGGGACACCGTGTGCCTGCTCCCGGACGCCGCCCACGGCTCCGGCGCCGTGGGCACCTCCGAGCTGGCCCTCGAATACGTCTATCGGCATCTGCCCGACTACGACCTCGTCTGCTGGATCCCCGCCGAGCGGGACGGCCTCGTCCTGACGGCCCTCGCCGACCTGGCGGCCGCGCTGGGCGTCGACGACGCGGACCGCGGCGCGCTCTCCGTCGGCTCGGCCGCACCCGCCGTGCTTCAGGCACTGCGCACCGGCACTCCGTTCCGCCGCTGGCTGCTGGTCTTCGACAACGCCGAGGACATCGAGGCGGTACGCCGTCACCTACCCGCCGGCGGACGCGGAAAAGTGCTCGTCACCTCCCGCGACCGCGCGTGGGAGCGGGTGGCCGCCCCGATGACGTTGAGCGTCCTCGAGCGGGAGGAGTCGGTCGTGCTGCTCCGCAATCATGTGCCCGCGCTCCCGGCCGAGGACGCCGACCGCCTCGCCGAGGCCCTGGGCGACCAGCCCTTGGCCCTGGAACAGGCGGGCGCCTGGCTGAAGGAGACCGGGCTGGGGACCGACGCCTGTCTCGGACTGCTCCGGCGGCACCTCGCGGCCGTCGGCGCACTCGATCCGGATCCCGGCCGGCCGGCCGTTCTGGCCGCGGCCTGGGGCATGTCACTGGAGTGGCTCGAGAAGACGCACCCGGACGCGCGCCGACTGCTCGACCGCTGCGCGGTCATGGCTCCCGAACCGATCCCGTCGGGCCTGCTGCACGCGGGCCGGCCCGGCGGCGCCACGCCGGAGGAGGACCTGCCCGGCGACCCGGTGGAGCAGGTCCGCGCCGTCCGCGCCCTGCGCAGGCTCGCCCTGGCCAGGGTCGACCACCGGACCCACACCCTGCGACTGCACCGGCTCCTGCGCACGCTGTTGCTGGCCCGGATGACCACCGAGCATCGCGAGCGGACGCGTGAGACCGCTCACCGGCTGCTGGCGGCGGCCAGGCCCGGCCACTACGCCGTGCCGCGGGAATGGCCCGCCTACTGGTCACTGCTGCCGCACGTACTCGCCTCGCAGGCGGTGACCAGCACCGACCCGCGGGTTCGGGCCTTCGTCCACGACACCGTGCGGTTCCTGCACCACCGCGGGGACCTCAAGGGCGCCACCGCCCTGGGAGAGCAGGCCCGGACCGCCTGGCTGACGGCCTCCGGCGAGGAGAACGGCGAGGTCGTAGGCGTGACGAAGACCTACGCGATGCTGTTGCGACGGACCGGCCGGATCGCCGAGTCCGCGCCGCTCGCCGAGAACGCGCTCGGGGTGTCGCGCCGGATCGCGGCGGACTCCGAGGAGCTGGTCGACTCCCTGTGCGAGCTGGCCGACACCCGGCGCCACCAGGGCCGGTTCCAGGAGGCACGGGACCTCGGTGAGGAAGCCACCGAACTGGCCCGGTCCCTGTTCGGCGACGAGGCTCCCCCCGCGCTGCGGGCCACCCACAGCTGGGGGGCCGGCCTGCGGCTGTGCGGACAGTACGCCCTGGCCCTGCCCTTGGACCAGGAGAACGCCCGGCGGTGCGGACTGCTCTTCCGTTCCGGCGACCCCCTCACCTTCGAAAGCCTCAACGCGGTCGGCGTCGACATGCGGGAGAGCGGCGACTACCCCGGCGCCCGCGTCTTCCAGGAAGATCTCTACCGCTGGGCACGGTCCGAACTCGGCGAGGGACACCCGCTCACCCTGCGCACTGCCGGCCACCTCGCGGTCTGCCGGCGCCGGGACGGCGCACTCGCCGAGGCCGCCCTGCTCTCCGAGGAGACACTGGGGCGCTGCACGGCCCGCTACGGGCCGGATGACCTCGAGTCCCTCTCGGCAGCGATCGGCGCGGCCGTCGACAGACGTCTCGCCGGAGACCTCGACCGGTCCCGCCGACTGGACGAGACGACCGCACAGCGCCTCGCCGCGCGCCTGGGTGAGGACCACCTGTGCACTCTGGTGGCGCGAGCCCATCTGGCGGCCGGCATGCGTGCGTCCGGTCTCGTCGACCAGGCCCAGGAAACGGAGGACGAGGTCTCACACCGGCTGGAGACGACGCTGGGTCCCTGCCACACGGCGACACTGACCCTCGCGATCGGCAGGGCCAACACGGCCTACATGAATCTTGAGTTCGAGCGGGCGTACGAGATCGACCAGGCCAACCTGTCACTGTTGGCCCAGGTCGTGGGCGAACGGCACCCGCTGAAACTGTCCTGCGCCGCCAACCTCGCCCTCGACCTGCGGGTACTGGGCCGGGGCGCCGAGGCCGACGCACTGGAACACGCGGCTGTGAAGGGTTTCAGCACCGTCGTCCGAGCCGGCCATCCCTGGCTCGCGGCGGCCCGGCAGCGCCGACGCATCGAGTGCGACCTGGCGTACATGTCGCTGTAGCTCTCCTATGTCTCGGCATCAGGTGACCGGTCGGCGTCCCGTGCCTGCCACAGCGCCGGCCGCTCCGCCCCTACCGTGCAGGACTCGGCGTGATCTCCGCGAAGGCCCCGGCACCACCTCCATGGTGAGCGCACGCATTCTCATGCTCAGCACTATGGTGTCCCACCACATACGCACTGATCTGCCCGTTCCTACGGTGTGACGACACGCAAACGTCCCCGTCACACCCGGGATGTGGTGCCGATGTCGTCGCCCGCAACCGCTCCACCAGCCCCGAACAACCTCAAGCGCATCGTCGCCGCGTCCCTCATCGGCACCAGCGTCGAGTGGTACGACAACTCATCCGATCGGGGCTAGGACCTGCGGTTTTCCATGAATCCGGCCCTTAAAGTCAGCACGGAATCAGCACGGGGTCGGTGGCGTGCCGACTCAGTTCCGCAGTCCCTCGGCACTGACCCCGATCTCCCGGGCCACCTCGGTGACGGTCCTCCCGGAGGACCGGACCAGCGCGACCGCGTCGCGCTTGAACTCCTCCGTATACCGCCTGCTGCGGTTGCTCTTGCTTCCCACCTGGCCACTACTTCCTCTGGAACCTCACGTCCCAGTCTCCAGGTGTCCAACATCAAGGGGAAGCTTCACCTGCGGCTTGTTCTGTGACCGTGCACGGGGAGTCCGCAGCGCCCGGCCGGTACGCAGACACGTGACCGGCTCCCGCTTGAGCGCGCCACGGCCCTCGATGAACAGCGCCTGGTAGATCGCTTCGTGGCTGATGCGCATGGACTCATCATCGGGGAAGTCGACACGCAGCCGGTGCGAGATCCGCTCCGGGCTCCATGCCGTCGCCCGTCTTCTGTCCTGCCGGTGCGGCTTGTTCAGCCCCCTCCACGCGGGCGCCGGGCCCGGCGTTCAGCGTGCCACTGCGCGGTCGAGGCCCGGTAGTCCAGCTTGTAAGTCCGGGTAGAGGCATTGCGCCGCAGCTCACGGGAGACCGTCGACGGCGACCGTCCGAGCCTGCGGGCGATCTCGCGGACGCCGGCGCCCAGGGCATGCCAGACGGCGATGTCCTCCCGCTCGCGAAACGACAGGTAGCGCCCGGTCACCTCATCAGCAAGACACGGATTCACGCCGCCAGCGTGCCGGAACCAGCGGAATCCCACCGGCCCGGACACCCCGGCAGCACTGCACGCATCCTCGGTCTTGGCACCCCGAGCGATCGCCGACCAGAACCTGACCCTGTCCTCACGCCAGGCCACCGACGGCCTGCCCGGCGACGGCATCAACCCCCGATACGCACAAACCTGCTTGTGCCGCTCCACAGAGCCCATCGCTCCACCTCCCGATCAAGGTGTTGCGTCGATCGGTTGAATCCGTCCAGTTCCGGTCACGGAAGTTCGTCCGGGCGCTCGGCCACCACCAGGTCGTCGGCTCGATAGGTCGGGTCGGGGCGGCGGGGGACAACGCGGCCATGGAGTCCTTCTTCAGCCTGCTGCAAGGGATGTCGTTGGCCTGTACGCCCAGGACTCCTGCATCTCGGCTGCTCCCTTCTTTGCCCGACCCGGCCGCTTTGACAATGCGGAGGAAGTCTCCGTATTGTCGGAGGCAAGTATTCGGAGACACCCTCCGTTTCGTTGTCCCGCTTGGAGGGGCCAGTCGTGTCAAGTCGTCAGATGCTCCTGTGCATGCAGTTCACCAGCGGCTACGGAGCCGAACCAGGGGCGTGGCGCCTGCCTGGGGCGAACCTGCGCAGCTATACGGACATGGACCAGTTCGTGCGGTACGCGCAGGCAGCCGAGCGGGGCAAGATCCAGCTGCTGTTCTTCGCGGACACTCCGGTTCTGGATGTGGACCTCGAACACCAGGTCCCGCATTTCGCGATCGACCCGTTGCTGGTGATGACGTCCATCGCCCGGGAGACGGAGCGGATCGGGCTGGTCTCCACCGCCTCCACCACCTTCAACGAGCCCTACAATCTCGCCCGCCAGTTCAAGGCACTGGACGTGATCAGCCACGGCCGGGCCGGATGGAACGCGGTCACCACCTCCGACCCGGCCGCCGCGGCGAACTTCGGCCGCGCTGTCCCGCCGCGGGCGGAGAAGTACGAGCGGGCCCACGAGGTCGTCCAGATCGTGCAGGCGCTGTGGGGCAGCTGGGAGAAGGACGCCTGGGTCCTGGACGTGGACGGCAAGCGGTTCGCCGACATGGACAAGATCCAGCCTGTCAACCTCCAGGACCGCCACGTCGCCTCCCGCGGCCCGCTGCCCATCCCGCCCTCCGAGCAGGGCCAGCCGGTCATCTTCCAGGCGGGCGGCGGCAGCTACGGCCTGGAGCTGGCCGGCCGCTACGCCGACGGGGTCTACGCCAACCCCTACACCATCGAGGACGGCCGGGCTCAGCGCCAGGCGCTGCGCGATGCCGCCGAGCGCGCCGGGCGAGACCCGGACGAGGTGAAGATGTTCGCCGGCTTCATGCCGGCCATCGCCGGCTCCCGCCGGGCCGCCCTGGACCGGCGGCGGTTCCTGGACGAGTCCGTGGATCTGCGCCAGCGCGTCCGCTACCTCGGCGCCATGATCGGCCTGCCGCTCGGTTACGAGCAGATCGACGAGCCCCTGACCGTGGACCAACTGGCCGACGCCGTGCCCAGCCCGCACGACCCGCGCTCCGCCCGCGCCCTTCAGGTGGCCCGGGAGGGCTGGACCCTGCGCGACGTGCTCGCCCACGGCGTCATCGACTACCACCCGGTCGTGGCCGGCACCGCCGAGGACGTGGCCGACCACATGCAGCAGTGGTTCGAGGCCGGTGCCTGCGACGGCTTCTCCCTGGCCATCGACGGCTACCACGACGGCGTCGACGCCTTCGTCGACCAGGTCGTCCCCCTCCTGCAGGAACGCGGCCTGTTCCACCTCGACTACGAAGGCCCCACCCTGCGCGACCACCTCCACGCCCGCGAGCAGTACGGCCACGACCCGCGCGTCACGGAAGCGGCGGCCCGGTGATGTCCACCAGCGCTTCTCCACGATCCGGAGCCGCGGCGCAGCAGGCGTTCCGTGACGTCATGGCCTCGGTGGCGTCTCCGGTCGCTGTGGTCACGGCCCTGGACGGCAGCCGGCCGCACGGCACCACGGTCAGCGCCTTCGCGTCCCTGTCCCTGACGCCACCCATGGTGCTGGTGTCGCTGGACGAACGCTCACGTCTGCTGGCGGTCGTCCGCCGCAGCGGGCGCTTCGGCCTCAACGTCCTCGGTACACACCAGGCCGATCTGGCCTCCGCCTTCGCCCGCTCCGGACCCGACAAGTTCGACGGAGTCGACTGGTCGCCGAGCGGGGGACTGCCGCGGCTGCCGGACACTGCCGCATGGATCGCCGCCGAGGTGGCCGACTGCGTCGACGCCGGCGACCACACCGTCCTGCTCGCCCACGTGACGGCAGTGGAGCCGGGCGAGGGATCCCTGAGACCGCTCACGTATCACCGCCGCTCTTTCGGCACCCACACACCACTGACCCAGTGACCGTACGGCGCGACGAGGAAGGCATGAGATCCAGAGCACACTCACAAGCCCGGAGCATGAGACAACTCGCCTACCCCACCTTGCCCTGCCCGGCGCGCAGCGCAGTAGACAACCCCTCACCGAAACCTGACCCCCCGGTTCCGGACTCACACCAAGGAAGCAAGGAGCAACGATGCCGACGCTGGGAATCATCGGAAGCGGCAACATCGGGTCCGCGGTCGCACGGCTGGCGGTGGCTGCGGACATCGACGTGGTGGTCGCCAACTCGCGCGGTCCCCAGAGCCTGACGGGCCTCATCGAGGAACTGGGGCCGCGCGTCACGGCAGGCACCGTCGAGGAGGCCGCGCGCGCCGGGGAGGCGACCGTGCTCAGCATCCCCCTGACCGCCTACCGCGACCTGCCCGCCGGCTTGCTGGAGGGCAGGACCGTGCTGGACACCGGCAACTACTACCCGTACCGCGACGGCCGGATCGCCGAACTCGACTCCGAGGAAGTGACCACGGCGGAGCTGGAGCAGCAGCTCCTGCCCGGCGCGCTGCTGGTCAAGGCGTTCAACAACATCCTGGCCCACCACATCCCCCAGCTGACCCGGCCCGCCGGGCATCCGGACCGCAGCGCCTTGCCCATCGCCGGCAACGACCCCGACGCGAAAGCCCGGGCGGCAGACCTGATCGGCCGGCTCGGCTTCGACACGGTGGACGCCGGAACCCTGGACGAAAGCTGGCGTTTCGAGCCCGAGGCCGGCGCCTACACCCGTCTCTACCTGGCCGATCCCGATGTCCCGGCCGAGCACATGCTCCAGGCCCCCGCGGCGCCGCTACCCGCCGAGAAGCTGCACGAGGCACTGCGGACGGCCCAGCGGGTGAAGGTGGCCGCGCGCACCTTCTGACAGCACGTGCCCGGACGCTCCCCCGGGCGCTGCCCGCGAAGCCCTTGGCCCCGGCGTCGGTCGACGCCGGGGCCAAGGGCGTTCAGGGTGGGCGGGGCATCCGCTCGACGGCCGCCGGGATGTCCGAGGGGGCGCACACCCCGTGGGCTCACATGAACAGGGCCCGGTTCAGGCGGACGCCGTACTCCGCGTCGGGGTTGGTCGTGGCGTCCCCGACCCTTTCCTGGATCGCGGCGACGGCCAGGTCGCGCCGCTTGGGCAGGCGCTCGGCCTCCGCGGCCGCCAGCGCATCCGGCATCTCCTCGCGGGTGAGGTCGGTGCAGTAGCACGGCGCACCCGGCTGCTGACGCCAGGAGTCCGCGAGCGTTCCGGCGTCGACGGCGTCGAACCCGGTGTCCTCGACCAGTGCCATGGCCACCTGGCGGTCCCGGTCGCGGTCGGCGGCGACGGGGATGGCGATACGGCCGGGGCTCCCCGCGGGCCTGTCCTTGGTCGCGAACGAGTGGGAACCGATCGCGTTCCACGCCTTGGCGATCGGCCGGCCCAGCTGTTCGGTGACCCACAGGCTCTCGACCTGCCCGGCGTCGACGGCCTCGATCCGGCTGTCCCGCGCCGGGTAGTAGTTCGACGTGTCGATGACGACCGTGTCGGCCGGCACGTCGGCGATCAGTGACGCGACCCGCGGAAGACGGTTCAGGGGAATCGAGAGGATCACGACGTCGACGTCCTCGACGGCTTCCGCCGCCGTCACCGCGCGCCCGCCCGTGGAGAGGATGTCAGCCTCGATCGTGTGCGGGCCGCGCGAGTTGGCCACCTTCACCTGATGCCCTGTCGCGGCCAGCCGCTGGGTCAGCGTCTTCCCGATATGTCCTACGCCCAGAATGCCGATCTTCACGGTATTTCTCCTTGCCTCGAGTTCGGTCGCGAGAGGCCGCCGACGCTGCGTCCGCGGTGTCCCAGTGGCAGCCCAGCCCGCAGGCCGCGCGCCCGACGGGTGGGGCGTCCAGCGGTGAGCTCTCGGGAGAGCGCCCCGCGCAAGGGCGCCACGCTTCTGCCTGCGGTTACGCGGGGTCTTCGCCGCTCCCGGGGGGAGTTTCCGCCGTGGGCGTCTCCCACCCGGTGCGCATGAGGGAGACGAGCGCGTCGGGCGACGACTCGTCGGCCATGGCGGCACCACGTGCCCAGGCCGTGGCCAGCGTGCTGAGGAACAGGTCACGTCCCCGCACCCAGGGCTTGGCACCGCCGTCGCGCTGTGCCGCGCGAAGGAAGTCCTCGGTGGTCGTGACGAAGCCCTGACAGGTGATCGCCAGCGGGGACGTGCCTTCCGTCAGCGCGGCCCGCAGGGGATCGGGCAGACCGTCGAACGCGGTCACCCATTCGCCCAGTGCCTCAAGCCACTGTGCGAGCGCGGCGCGGGAGTCGGTCACCTCGCGCCGGATGGCGACCCGTCGGGCCTCCAGCTCTTCGTCGCGGGCCTGCAGCAAGGCCGCCAGCAGTGCCTCCCGGTTGGGGAAGTGCCGGTAGAGGGTGCCCGGACCGACACCGGCCCGCTTGGCGATGGCGTCCATGGAGCCGGTGATGCCCTGCTCGGCGAAGAACTCCTCCGCGACCTCGAGGATATGCGTGCGGTTGCGCTGCTTGTCCGTCCGCTGCCGACGCTCGCCGGTGGCCGCCTCACCCATGTCGCTGCACCTCCCGTTGACAATGCGGAGACCGTCTCCGTATCGTCTTCCATGAAACGGAGACTATCTCCTTATCGGTTCCGGTGCCACCGCCGGCCTCGGCAGGCATCCGCTGCTCCCAGGGCAGCCCGGCACGGCACACAGACGTTCCGTGCCGACGGCCGCCGGGGAACCGACCGCCGCCCACGAGGCACCGGACGCGACAGCTCCCGGCCGAGGCCGCACCGGCCCGGGCGCGTACAGCCGGACCCCACCGGCGTGCACCGACGGCATAGGTCCGCGCGGCGCTTCGCACACCCTCCCCCAGCAACACGGAAGAGAGCACATGTCCCCCGCCGAGACTCCGGCGCAGGCCGCCGCAGACGCACCGCCACCGACCCGCGACGACGACAGACTGGCCTCCCAAGACGTCCTCGTCATCGGGATCCTGATGGTCTCCGCGTTCACCGTCCTGCTGAACGAGATGCTGCTGGGAGTCGCACTCCCCACCCTGATCAGCGATCTCGACATCACTCCCACCACGGGACAGTGGCTCACGACGGGCTATCTGCTGACCCTGGCGATCCTCATCCCGGCCACCGGCTTCCTCCTGCGGAGGTTCACCCTCCGTACGATCTTCCTCGGCTCACTGTCCCTGTTCACCCTGGGCACGGCGATCGCCGCCGTCGCCCCCGGGTTCGGCGTGCTGTTCGCCGGCCGCGTCATCCAGGCGGCGGGCACTGCCGCCCTGATGCCCCTGCTGATGGCCACGACGATGCGCCTGGTGCCCCCGCACCGGCGAGGCCGGACGATGGCGCTGGTCACCGGCCTGACCGCGGTGGCACCCGCGGTCGGCCCGGCGGTGTCCGGCCTGGTGATCTCCCAGCTCAGCTGGCGGTGGCTGTTCATCCTGGTCCTGCCCGTCGTCCTGGCCGCTCTGGCCCTGGGCGCCGCCAAGCTGCGCAACATCACCACTCCGGAACCGGTCAGGCTGGACGTGCCGTCCCTCCTCCTGTCCGCCATCGGGTTCGGCGCCCTCGTCTACGGCCTGTCCACGATCGGCGAGTCGGCCTCCGGCCACGCACCGGTCGCCCCCTGGATCCCGATCGTCATCGGGCTCCTCGCCCTGGCGGTCTTCGTCCGCCGGCAGACCGTGCTGCAGCGCAGCGACAACGCCTTCCTCGACATGAGGATCTTCCGAACCCCGTCGTTCACCGTGCCGCTGCTGGTCATGCTCGTCGTCGCGCTGGTCGGGTTCGGCACCACGATGGTCCTGCCGCTGGTCCTCACCAACGTCGCGGGCCTGACGACGCTCCAGATCGGCCTCTTCCTGGTCCCCGGCGGAGCCCTGATCGCCCTCGTCTCGGCCCTCGGCGGACGCATCTACGACCGCTACGGACCGCGTCCCCTGGCCATCCCCGGATCGGTCATCTGGACGGGTGCCCTGTGGTTCCTGAGCCGAGCGGACGAGAACACCGGTGTCACCGCGCTCCTGGCCGCCTACCTCGTCCTGTCGGCCTCGCAGGCCCTCATGTGGGCCCCGATGACGACGGCCGCACTGTCCTCCCTGCGCACCGAGCTCTACCCGCACGGCACCGCGGCGTTCAACACCGCCCAGCAGCTGGCCGGCGGCGCCGGCGGCGCCGTCCTGATCTCGGCCTACACCATCGGCTCCCACGCCAAGGACGCGGGAGCACTGAACCTGGCCCAGTCCGTCTCGGCGGCACAAGCCGCCTTCACGACGGCGGCGGTCATCGGCTGCCTCGCGATCATCGGCACCCTCTTCGTCCGCAGAACCGCAGCCACCCCCCAGCCGCCGGCGTCTCCACCGAGCAGCGCTCCCGTCAACGCCATCGCAGTGCCGACAGCGTCGTCGGCAACGGACTGACAACCCCGGCGCAGACGCGGGCACACCGGCGAGGAGCCGCCACTTGAAGCGGGTGGCTCCTGGTGCCGGCAGCCGATGAAACCCGCGTACTGCACCGAGCCGGCCCTCGAGGACCTGGGATCCGCTTGCCCCGCGGCCGACCGCAACGAGTGAACCGCCCCGGGTTCGGTAAAGACTCCCGGAGTGTCCCGAGTTTGGTGGAGTCGTGTCGCTTGGTTTTACGCTACAGGTGCTGCACGTAGTTCGTACTCGACCGGGGTGAGCATCTCCAGGGCCGAGTGCCCGCGCTGGTCCGCCACACGACAAGGAGCGAGTAGCCGTGACCACGTACCGCGTCCCGCGAACGGTGACCGCGGGCGGGCGCGGTCAGTGGCCGAGGCCGGAGATCGTGAAGAAGTGGTCGGAGCGGTGATCACCGGACTCATCCTGGTGATCGTGCTCGCCAACAAGTTCGCCCAGGGCGCCTCGCTGGCCGTGCTCGCCGGGGCCGTGCTGGGGCTGCTGATGCGTGGCATCAGGCGCCATTACGACATGGTCGCCGCCGAGCTGGCGGTCATCGACGCGCGCGCCGAGCTCACCCCGCCGTCGCGCGTCCTGGCGCTCCTGCTGGTCTCCACCGTCCACAAGCCGACTCTGCGGGCCCTTTCCCATGCCCGCGCCTTCAAGCCGGACCGGCTGGAAGCCCTCACCGTCGCGGTCGACCGGGACGAAGCGCGAGCCCTTGAGCAGTGGTGGGAGGACCTCGGCATCGATGTCCCGCTGAAGGTGCTCGATTCCCCCCTACCGCGAGATCACCCGGCCCGGTCGTGGAGTACGTCCGCTCCGTCCATCGCGAGAGTCCGCTCGACGTGGTCGGCGTGTTCATCCCCGAGTACGTCGTCGGCCACTGGTGGGAGAACCCGCTGCCCAACCAGTCCGCGCTGTGGATCAAGGCCCGCCCGCTCTTCACCCCGGGCGTGATGGTGACCAGCGTTCCCTGGCAGCTCGCCTCGTCGGTCCGCGCCGGCCGCGTGCCCGGCTCGGTGCGCCGCGGGGAGCCCGTGCGCTGACGCGAGCCCGTGCGCTGACGGCGGCCCACGGCCGGGAACCGCCCACAAGGCGTTAGGACGTCGTCAAAGGGGGGCTTGCGGCCGTAAGGGAGGCGTCAACAAACGGCAGTACCTGGCCAGAAACGCGCTTTCCTCTAGAGGTCCGATTTTCATCCGAACCTCTCTCAGGAGCTCTCGATGGCCGACGTGGCCTTCGTCGTCACCACGGTCGCGCTGTTCGCGCTGGTGGCGTTCATCGCCAAGGGGGTGGCGAAGCTGTGACCGCCGAGAACATCATCGGTCTCGTCGTGGTCGTCGCCCTGCTCGGTTACCTCGTCCTCGCCCTCGTCAAGCCGGAGAGGTTCTGAGCACGGATATGAGCCCTTTCCTCGCGGCTGTACTCCAGCTGCTCGCCCTGATCGCCGCGCTCGCGCTGGCGTACCGCCCACTGGGCGACTACATGGCCAAGGTCTACTCCTCCGACCGCCATCTGCGGGTCGAGAAGTGGATCTACAAGGCCATCGGCGCCGACCCCGATGCCGAGATGCGCTGGCCGGCCTATCTGCGCGGCGTACTGGTCTTCTCGGCGGTGAGCGTCCTCTTCCTGTACGCCCTCCAGCGCCTCCAGGGCTCGCTGCCCGGCTCGCTCGGCTTCGCCTCCATCGACCCGGACCAGGCGTTCAACACCGCCGCGTCCTTCGTGTCCAACACCAACTGGCAGTCGTACTACGGCGAACAGGCCATGGGCCACCTCGTGCAGACCGGCGGGCTGGCCGTGCAGAACTTCGTCTCCGCCGCCGTCGGCATCGCGGTCGCGGTGGCTCTCGTCCGGGGCTTCGCCCGCTCCCGCACCGGTGAGCTGGGCAACTTCTGGGCCGACCTGGTGCGCGGAGTCGTCCGCATCCTGCTGCCGCTCTCCGTCGTCGGCGCGATCGTCCTCGTGGCCTGTGGCGCGATCCAGAACTTCTCCGGCATCCACGAGGTCGGCCAGTTCATGGGCGGCTCGCAGCAGTGGAACGGCGGCGCGGTCGCCTCGCAGGAGGTCATCAAGGAGCTGGGAACCAACGGCGGCGGCTACTTCAACGCCAACTCCGCCCATCCCTTCGAGAACCCCAACGCCTTTACCAACCTCTTCGAGATCTTCCTGATCCTCCTCATCCCGTTCTCGCTGACGAGGACCTTCGGCCGGATGGTCGGGAGCGTGAAGCAGGGCTACGCGATCCTCGGCACGATGGCGACCGTCTGGGTCGGGTTCGTGCTGCTGATGTGGGCCACGGAGTTCGCGGGTCACGGTCCGGCGTTCGAGGCCGCGGGCGGGGCGATGGAGGGCAAGGAGACCCGCTTCGGGATCGGCGCCTCGTCGATCTTCGCGGTCTCCACCACGCTCACCTCGACCGGCGCGGTGGACTCCTTCCACTCCTCGTACACGGGGCTCGGCGGTGGGATCACGATGCTCGGCATGATGCTGGGCGAGATCGCGCCCGGCGGTGTCGGATCCGGCCTGTACGGCATGCTCATCATGGCGATCATCGCAGTCTTCATCGCGGGCCTGATGGTCGGCCGTACGCCCGAGTACCTGGGCAAGAAGATCTCCACCCGCGAGATCAAGTTCGCCGCCTGCTACATCCTGGTCACCCCGGCGCTCGTGCTGGGCTTCACCGCCGCGGCCATGGCCCTGGACACGCCCGCGAACTCGATGACCAACTCCGGCGCGCACGGCTTCTCCGAGATCCTGTACGCCTACACCTCCGGCGCCAACAACAACGGCTCCGCCTTCGCGGGCCTGAACGCCGACACCACGTGGTTCAACACCACCATCGGGCTCGCAATGCTCCTCGGCCGATTCCTCCCGATGGTGTTCGTCCTGGCGCTGGCCGGCTCGCTCGCCGAGCAGAAGCCGGTCCCGGAGACCGCCGGCACGCTCCGTACCGACAAGCCGCTCTACGTGGGTCTGCTGGTGGGCACCATCGTGATCATCACCGGTCTGACCTACTTCCCGGCCCTCGCGCTGGGCCCGCTCGCCGAAGGGCTGGCGTCATGACCATCAACGTGAACAAGCAAGAGGACGCCATGTCCACCGCCACCCCGACCAAAGCGCCGCACAGTGATCTGCCGCCTCGGCACAAGCCCGATGCGGGACGTGTCACCGGGGGTCTGTTCGACCCCCAGCAACTGATCAAGTCGCTTCCGGACGCGTTCCGCAAGCTCGACCCGCGCCTGATGGTCAAGTCGCCGGTCATGTTCGTGGTCCTCGTCGGCTCGGTGGCCACCACTGTGCTGGCGCTGAAGGACCCGACCGACTGGTTCGGCTGGGCCATCACCGTGTGGCTGTGGCTCACCACGATCTTCGCCAACCTGGCGGAGGCCGTGGCCGAGGGGCGCGGCAAGGCGCAGGCGGACACCCTGCGCAAGGCCAAGACCGACACCGTGGCCCGTCGGCTGGCCAAGGACGGGAAGTCCGAGGAGCGGGTGCCCGGCACCGAGCTGCGGATCGGTGACCTGGTGGTCTGCGAGGCGGGCGACGTCATCCCCGGCGACGGTGACGTCGTCGAGGGCGTGGCGTCGGTGGACGAGTCAGCCATTACGGGTGAGTCGGCACCGGTCATCCGCGAGTCCGGCGGCGACCGCAGCGCTGTCACCGGCGGTACGAAGGTCCTCTCCGACCGGATCGTCATCAAGATCACGACGAAGCCCGGCGAGACCTTCATCGACCGCATGATCAACCTGGTCGAGGGCGCGGCCCGGCAGAAGACGCCCAACGAGATCGCGCTGAACATCCTGCTCGCCTCGCTGACCATTGCCTTCCTGCTCGCGGTTGTCAGCCTGAAGCCGTTCGCCATCTACGCGGGCGCCGACGAACAGACGTCGATGATCGTCCTGGTCGCGCTCCTGGTCTGCCTGATCCCGACCACCATCGGCGCCCTGCTGTCCGCGATCGGTATCGCAGGCATGGACCGGCTCGTCCAGCGCAACGTACTCGCCATGTCGGGCCGGGCGGTCGAGGCCGCCGGTGACGTCTCCACGCTGCTGCTCGACAAGACCGGCACCATCACCCTCGGCAACCGGCAGGCCGCCGAGTTCGTCCCGGTCAAGGGCACGACCGAGGCCGAGGTGGCCGACGCCGCCCAGCTCTCCTCGCTCGCCGACGAGACGCCCGAGGGGCGCTCCATCGTCGTCCTCGCGAAGGAGAAGTACGGGCTGCGCGAGCGCCATCAGGGCGAACTGGCGCACGCCGAGTGGGTGCCCTTCACGGCCCGGACGCGCATGTCCGGCGTGGACGTCGACGGACGCAAGGTCCGCAAGGGCGCGGCCGGTTCCGTCATCACCTGGGTGCAAGAGCGGGGCGGGGAGGTCGCCGACGACGTCGACTCCCTCGCCAACCGCATCTCCGAGGCGGGCGGTACGCCACTCCTCGTCGCCGTCGAGGACGACAAGGGCGCCCGGATCCTGGGCGTGATCCACCTCAAGGACGTGGTGAAGGAGGGCATGCGGGAGCGGTTCGAGGAGCTGCGCCGCATGGGCATCAAGACCGTCATGATCACGGGCGACAACCCGCTGACCGCCAAGGCGATCGCGGACGAGGCCGGGGTCGACGACTTCCTCGCCGAAGCGACGCCCGAGGACAAGATGGCGCTCATCAAGCGTGAGCAGGCGGGCGGCAAGCTCGTCGCGATGACAGGGGACGGGACGAACGACGCCCCGGCGCTCGCGCAGGCGGATGTCGGGGTGGCGATGAACACCGGTACCTCGGCCGCCAAGGAGGCCGGGAACATGGTGGACCTCGACTCCAACCCGACCAAGCTCATCGAGATCGTCGAGATCGGCAAGCAACTCCTCATCACCCGTGGCGCGTTGACGACCTTCTCCATCGCCAACGACGTGGCGAAGTACTTCGCGATCATCCCCGCTATGTTCGCGATCGCCTATCCGGGCCTCGACAAGCTCAACATCATGGGCCTGGCCTCGCCCGAGTCCGCGATCCTGTCCGCCGTCATCTTCAACGCCCTCATCATCGTCGCCCTCGTACCCCTCGCCCTGAAGGGCGTGCAGTACCGGCCGATGAGCGCGGACAAGATGCTGCGCCGCAACCTCGGCATCTACGGCCTCGGCGGCCTCATCGCCCCGTTCATCGGCATCAAGCTCATCGACCTGCTCCTTTCCCTCATCCCTGGCATCGGGTGACGACCACCATGACCAACTCCGTACGCAACACCGCCCGGCTGATCGGCGCGGGCCTGCGGGCCCTGCTCGTCCTGACCGTCGTCTGCGGGGTGCTCTACCCGCTCGCCGTGACCGGCGTGGCCCAGGGGCTGTTCCCCGACAAGGCGAACGGCTCCGAGGTCAGGAGTGACGGCAAGGTCGTCGGCTCCGAACTCATCGGCCAGCGCTACGACCTGCCCCTGAAGAAGGGCGAGGAGACCCCGGCACCGGACCTGAAGTGGTTCCAGCCGCGCCCCTCCGACGGACTCGGCACGAACACCGTCAACCCGCAGTACAAGCTGATCCTGTCCGGCGCGACCAACCGGTCCGGCGACAACGCCGAGCTGATCAAGTGGGTCGAGGATGCCAAGACGGCCGTCGTCAAGGACAACTCCACCGCCGACCACCAGGTGCAGCCGTCGGACGTGCCGGCCGACGCCGTCACCTCCTCCGCCTCGGGCCTGGACCCGCACATCTCACCGGAGTACGCCAGGCTCCAGGTGCACCGGGTCGCCGCCCGGAACAACCTCCCCGTCGATCAGGTGGAGAATCTGGTCGACGCACACACGGACGGCCGGATCCTCGGCTTCATGGGTGAGCCCCGAGTGAACGTCCTCAGGCTCAACATCGCGCTCAAGGAACTGATCGAGAAGGACTGATGGCTTTACCGACAACAGCCGGGAGCCGGCGAGCCGTGGAATCCCCGCGGCCCGGCGGCTCCCGCTGCCCTGACCGCAGCAAGCGCACTGACCGCATATCCGACAGGAAGGCCGCACGCCGATGACTCGGGTGCTGGTGGTGGATGACGAGCCGCAGATCGTGCGCGCCCTCGTGATCAACCTGAAGGCGCGCAAGTACGAGGTCGACGGCGCGCCCGACGGTGCCACCGCGCTCGACCTGGGCGCCGCGCGCCATCCCGACGTGGTCGTACTCGACCTGGGGCTGCCCGACATGGACGGCGTGGACGTCATCAAGGGTCTGCGCGGCTGGACCCGTGTGCCGATCATCGTTCTGTCCGCCCGCCACACCTCCGACGAGAAGGTCGAGGCGCTGGACGCCGGGGCCGACGACTACGTCACCAAGCCGTTCGGCATGGACGAGCTCCTGGCACGGCTGCGTGCCGCCGTGCGCAGAGCGGAGCCCGCCGCCCCCGGGCAGGACGACGTGGTAGCGGTCGAGGGCGACGGGTTCACGATCGACCTGGCGGCGAAGAAGGTCAACCGCGACGGCCGGGACGTCCGGCTGACCCCGACGGAGTGGCACCTCCTGGAGGTGCTCGTACGAAACAGGGGCCGGCTCGTCACCCGGAAACAGCTCCTCCAGGAGGTCTGGGGCCCGTCGTACGGCACGGAGACCAACTATCTGCGGGTCTACATGGCCCAGCTGCGGCGCAAGCTGGAACCGGACCCCTCCCACCCGCGCCACTTCACCACGGAGCCCGGCATGGGCTACCGCTTCGAGGCGTAAACGCGCAAACGACCGATACCTGCCATCAAACGTAAAGTCGGAATCATGGGACGCGGAACGCTGCGGATCTACCTCGGCGCGGCACCGGGCGTCGGCAAGACGTACGCCATGCTCTCCGAGGGCCACCGCCGGGTGGAGCGGGGCACGGACTGCGTGGTGGCCTTCGTTGAGCATCACGGCCGGCCGCGTACCGAGGTGATGCTGCACGGGCTGGAACAGGTCCCGCGCCGGGAGATCGAGTACCGCGGCACCGTCTTCACCGAGATGGACGTCGACGCCGTTCTGGCGCGCCGGCCCGCCGTCGCCTTGGTCGACGAGCTCGCGCACACGAACGTCCCCAGATCGCGCAACGCCAAGCGCTGGCAGGACGTGGAGGAGCTCCTCGCCGCCGGGATCAACGTCATATCCACGGTCAACATCCAGCACCTGGAGTCCTTGGGTGACATCGTGGAGTCCATCACCGGCATACGGCAGCGGGAGACCGTACCCGACGAGGTGGTGCGTCGCGCCGACCAGATCGAGCTGGTCGACATGTCCCCGCAGGCACTGCGCCGCCGGATGGCGCACGGCAACATCTACAAACCGGACAAGGTCGACGCCGCCCTCTCCAACTACTTCCGGCCCGGCAACCTGACCGCCCTGCGCGAGCTGGCGTTGCTGTGGACGGCCGACCGGGTCGACGAGTACCTCCAGGAGTACCGGACGGAGCACCGGGTCTCGAAGATCTGGGGATCCCGCGAACGCATCGTCGTCGGTCTGACCGGCGGCCCCGAGGGCCGTACGCTCATCCGCCGCGCGGCCCGGCTGGCGGAGAAGGGCGCGGGCGGCGAGGTGCTCGCTGTCTACATCGCCCGCAGTGACGGACTGACCTCCGCCTCTCCGAAGGAGCTGGCCGTCCAGCGCACCCTGGTCGAGGACGTGGGAGGCACCTTCCACCACGTCATAGGCGACGACGTGCCCTCGGCGCTGCTGGAGTTCGCGCGAGGTGTGAACGCCACCCAGATCGTGCTGGGGGTCAGCCGTCGGCGCTCGTGGCAGAGCGTCTTCGGGCCGGGCGTCAGCGCGACCGTCGCCCGTGAATCCGGCCCCGACCTCGACGTCCACATCGTCACCCACGACGAGGCCGCCAAGGGACGCCGGCTTCCCGTTTCCGGCCGCGCGCGGCTTGGCCGGTCGCGCATCATCTGGGGCTGGACCGTCGGTGTCGCCGGACCCGTCCTGCTCATTTTCCTCCTCAGCAGTGTGCTGCCGGACATCGGTCTCGCCAACGACATGCTGCTGTTCCTGTCCCTGACCGTGGCGGCGGCTCTGCTCGGCGGCCTGTTCCCGTCCCTCGCTTCTGCCGCGGCCGGTTCCCTCCTGCTGAACTGGTTCTTCACCCCGCCGGTCCACACGCTCACCATCTCCGACCCCAAGAACATCGTGGCGATCTCGGTCTTCTTCGCCGTGGCCGTCTCGGTGGCCTCGGTGGTGGACCTGGCGGCCCGCCGCACCCACCAGGCGGCCCGGCTGCGGGCCGAGTCGGAAATCCTCTCCTTCCTGGCAGGCAGCGTGCTGCGTGGGGAGACCACGCTCGACGCCCTGCTGGAACGCGTCCGCGAAACGTTCGCCATGGACTCGGTGGCGCTGCTGGAGCGCACGAGTGACGTGGACCCCTGGACATGCGCGGGCAGCGTCGGTCCCACGCCGGTGACCCGGCCCGAGGACGCGGATGTGGACATGCCCGTCAGCGACCACATGGCCCTCGCCCTCACCGGCCGGCCGCTGCCCGCCGAGGACCGCCGGGTGCTGGGCGCCTTCGCTGCCCAGGCCGCCGTGGTCCTGGACCGCCAGCGCCTGGTCGGCCAGGCCGAGGAGGCCCGCAAGCTCGCCGAGGGCAACAAGATCCGCACCTCGCTGCTGGCGGCCGTCAGCCACGACCTGCGCACCCCCCTCGCCGGCATCAAGGCCGCCGTCACCTCGCTGCGCGCCGACGACGTCGAATGGTCGGACGAGGACCAAGCGGAACTGCTGGCCGGCATCGAGGAGGGCACCGACCGCCTCGACCACCTCGTCGGCAACCTCCTCGACATGTCCCGCCTCCAGACCGGCACCGTCACCCCGCTCATCCGGCCCATCGACCTCGACGAGGTCATCCCAATGGCGCTGCGTGGAGTCCCGCACGGCAGCGTCGAGCTGGACATTCCCGAAACCCTGCCCATGGTGGCGGTCGACAAGGGGCTGCTGGAGAGGGCCGTCGCCAACGTCGTCGAGAACGCCGTCAAGTACAGCCCCGCCGCCACAGCGGTGCTCGTGTCGGCCAGCGCCCTGGGCGACCGCGTCGAAGTCCGCGTCATCGACCGCGGCTCCGGTGTCCCCGACGACGCGAAGGACCGCATCTTCGAGCCGTTCCAACGCTACGGCGACGCCCCCCACGGTGCGGGCGTCGGTCTCGGTCTCGCGGTCGCCCGCGGCTTCGTGGAGTCGATGGGCGGCACTCTCACCTCCGAGGACACCCCTGGTGGCGGGCTCACCATGGTCCTCACCCTGAAGACCGCCGCGACCGCCTCCGCTGCCCTGGGACCCGAACTCCCCGCCTCCGCCACCTCGTAGTGAGCGGCCACCGTGACGGGGCTTCATGAGAAAGCCCCTGTTTCCGACCTTTCCTCCCGCACCCTCCTGGTAACCGGCGGCACCTTCGACCTCCTGCACCCGTGGGACCCGCATGCTCTACGTCCAGCGGGCGGACTCGGCCGTGGCGCGGGTTCCCCGGGTTGCGTCGTGCGGCATGGGACCGGGAGGTTCACCACTCATCGCGGAATCCAGCACCTCTCGAAGCGAACACACGGGGCCACTGGGTCAGCGTCTATCCCATCGCGGGCGGCCAGGACCGCCACCGCCACGCTCATACGCGATCCATACGCCGGGCAGCCGTAGCGGTGCCTCGTCCCTGCGACAGCAGCCGCTCTCCGCGCGGTGTGAGGCATCCGACGTCCGGTATGGGGATCTTGACGCGTCCCTGACGCGCTGGCCGGATCCGGCGCCCCGCGGGCTGCCTGCGCTGGCTCCGCCGTCCGGGCGACGGCCGAAAAGCATCGTGTCGACACCCCAGGAGCACCCGCATGGCCACCACGAACGACACGCGCGCGAGCAGGCTGCGCGCGTGGATGCTGGAGGGCCTGTCCGACATGGGCAAGGGCAAACCCTCCCGGCCTGTGGAGTCCGCCCCGGACGCAGGGCACAAGGGTCAGTCCTGGTACCGGGTGATGTGCCTGACCGGTGTCGACTACTTCTCGACCCTCGGCTACCAACCCGGCATCGCGGCCCTCGCGGCCGGGCTGCTCTCCCCCGTCGCCACCATCGTGCTGGTGATCGTGACGCTGGCGGGCGCGCTGCCGGTGTACCGGCGGGTGGCGGAGGAGAGCCCGCACGGCGAGGGCTCGATCGCGATGCTGTCGCGGCTGCTCTCCTTCTGGAAGGGCAAGCTGTTCGTCCTGACCCTGCTGGGCTTCGCGGCGACGGACTTCCTCATCACCATCACGCTGTCGGCGGCCGACGCCTCCACCCACCTGGTCGAGAACCCCCACCTGGAATCGGCCCTGCACGACAAGCAGGTACTGATCACCATGATCCTCATCGCGCTGCTCGGTGCGGTGTTCCTCAAGGGCTTCCTGGAGGCGATCGGCGTCGCCGTCGCGCTCGTCGGCGTCTATCTCGCACTGAACGCGGTCGTCGTGGTGACGGGCGTGTGGCACGTCCTGACCGAGGGCCATGTCGTCACCGACTGGACCGCCGCCCTGACCCAGGAGCACGGCAACGTCTTCGCCATGATCGGCGTCGCCCTGATCGTCTTCCCCAAGCTCGCGCTCGGCCTGTCCGGCTTCGAGACCGGCGTCGCCGTCATGCCGCACGTCAAGGGCGACCTCGGCGACACGGAGGCGAATCCCGCGGGCCGTATCCGTGGCACCAAGAAGCTGCTGACCACCGCCGCACTGATCATGAGCGTGTTCCTGATCTGCACAAGCTTCATCACCACCGTGCTCATCCCGCACCAGGAGTTCGAGTCCGGCGGTGAGGCCAACGGTCGTGCCCTCGCCTATCTCGCGCACGAGTACCTGGGCAACACCTTCGGCACGGTCTACGACGTCTCCACCATCCTGATCCTGTGGTTCGCGGGCGCGTCCGCGATGGCCGGTCTGCTCAACCTGATGCCGCGCTATCTGCCGAAGTACGGCATGGCCCCGCACTGGGCGCGCGCAGTGCGCCCGATGGTCATCGTCTTCACCCTGGTCGCGTTCCTCGTGACGTGGATCTTCGACGCAGACGTGGACGCCCAGGGCGGCGCGTACGCCACCGGTGTCCTCGTCCTGATCTGCTCGGCCGCCATCGCCGTGACCATTGCCGCCCGCAAGGCCGGTCAGCGCGGCTGGACGATCGCCTTCGGCGTCATCTCCGCCGTCTTCCTCTACACGACCGTCGTGAATGTGATCGAGCGCCCGGACGGTGTGAAGATCGGTGCCTGCTTCATCGCCGGCATCATCCTCATCTCCCTCCTCTCGCGCCTCGGCCGCGCCTTCGAGCTCCGCGTCACCCATGTCGAGCTCGACGACATGGCGGAGCGGTTCATCCGGGACATCTCCAACCGGACCCCGCGCTTCATAGCCAACGAGCCGGACCAGCGGGATGTCGCCGAGTACCGCGAGAAGATCGAGCAGATCCGCACGGACAATGACCTCCCGACCACCGAGGACTTCGTCTTCATCGAGGTCACGGTCACCGACCCGTCGGAGTTCGAGGCCGGGCTGACCGTCCGCGGTGAGGTCATGCACGGCCGCTACCGAGTCCTCACTGTGGAGTCCTCCTCCGTTCCCAACGCTTTGGCGGCCCTCCTCATCCACGCCCGCGACATGACCGGCACCCGACCGCACGTCTACTTCGAGTGGACCGAGGGCAACCCGTTCGCCAACTTCCTCCGCTTCTTCCTCTTCGGCCAGGGCGAGATCGCCCCGGTCACCCGCGAGATCCTGCGCGAGGCGGAGCCCGACCGGAACCGCCGCCCCCCGCGTCCACGTCGGCTGAGGCGTTCAGAGGCGCATTCGGAGCCGGCAGATCACCGCGTCCGTGTCCCTGCGGACGGCGTGGGCCACGACCGCGCCCCGCTGGTTCTGCAGCGGTTGCTGCCACAACCGGTCGGGCTCGACCTCGGGTATGAGTACGGTGACGCGGGTGCCTGGCGCCGAGGCGGCGAGTTCGCGGATGTACGCGGTGATCGGGCGCCCCAGCGATCGCCGCCCCGAAGGGATCCGTACGAGCTCGACGCCCGGGTTCCACAGCGCCCAGTCGCGCTCCAGCGCCTCCGTCTGGGCCCGGTCCTCGGGGTCCGGGTGGCAGACGGTCACCGCCCGGACCTCGCCGCCGAGGGAAACGGCGGTGGTCAGGGCCTCGCTGGTCAGCCGGGTCAGCGACGAGACCGGTACGAGGACCAGAGAACGGGCGTGCTGCGGCGGTTCGGGGACCCGCCCGATCCCGAGGCGCTCACCGATCCTGCCGTAGGCCCGGCAGACCGTCTCGAAGGCGGCGACGAGCAGGGGCAGCGCGATCACGATCGTCCAGGCCCCGTCGTGGAACTTGGTGGCGGTGACCACGATCGCCGAGATACCCGTCAGAGAGGCCCCGAAGCCGTTGAGCAGGGCCTTACCGGCCCAGCGAGGTCCACGCTCCTGGCGCCAGTGCAGCACCATGCCCGTCTGGGCGATGGTGAAACCGACGAAGACCCCGATCGCGAAGAGCGGCACGAGCGTGTTCGTGTCGCCGCCGGAGAACAGCAGCAGGCCGGCTGACACGAGCGCGAGCCAGACGACACCGTGCCGGTGCACCTGGCGATCGGCCTTCAAACCGAAGACATGCGGCACGTAGTTGTCGCGGGCCAGCAGCTTCAGCAGGACCGGCAGGCCGCCGAAGGACGTGTTCGCCGACAGCGCCAGCAGCACCATGGTCGCGAACTGAACCACGTAGAAGGCCCCGTTGTGGCCGAAGGAGGCGTCGGCGAGCTGGGCGAGAACGGTGACGCCCTCCGCCGGCTGGAGACCAAAGCGGGAGATCAGCACCGACAGGCCGATGAGCATCACGCCGAGGATCGCGCCCAGCGCCACCTCGGCGCGCACCGCGCGCCGGGCGGCCGGGGCTCGGAAGGACGGCACCGCATTCGTGATCGCCTCTACGCCAGTCAGCGCCGAGCAGCCGGAGGCGAACGCCTTCAGAAGCAGCAGAACGCCGACGGTGGTGGCGTTGTCAGTCAGCACGGAGGCGTGCCCGGCGGAGGCCGCAGTGGACACGGGCGCGTCCCTGAACAGGCCCACCGCGACGAGTACGAGGACGGCGCCGACGAAGACGACGGTCGGGACGAACATGGGTGACGAACGAAGTTTCCTGACTGCACCTTCCACGGTCGGGGCGGACTGCGATCTTCACCTTGGGGCCGGCCTCGCTGGTCCCGACTGCATGGGCCACGTCTGCCTTGATCCACTCCCACGCCGGATCCATGCCGAATGTCGGGGTTCTGCGCTGCGTAGTCAGCACCAAGTCAGCACGGGACAGGTGATCAGGGGTGCTGACATGCGGTTTCAGGTCAGCACCAAACCAGCACGGGAGCCAGCACCGGGCCTCCAAACCATGCTGAACAGTGCAACTCAGACAGCCCTTCCCCGCCCTTCAAAACGGCCCTCGAACCAGCGCCGATACGCCTCGCATGGTGACCCCGCGCACACGCGACCCCATAACTATGGTGTCCCACCACATACGCCTCTGAGCTGCGCATTCCTACGGTATGGCGACACGAACACGTCTCCGTCAACCGCCAGGAAGTGGTGCCGATGTCCACCCCCGCGACCGCTCCACCAGCCCCCTCCAGCCTCAAGCGCATCGTCGCCGCGTCCCTCATCGGCACCACCATCGAGTGGTACGACTTCTTCCTCTACGGCTCCGCCGCCGCGCTCGTCTTCAACAAGCTGTTCTTCCCGGACTCCGACCCGCTCGTCGGCACGTTGCTGTCGTTCCTCACCTATGCCGTCGGGTTCGCCGCGCGGCCGCTCGGCGCGCTGGTCTTCGGGCACTACGGGGACCGGCTCGGGCGCAAG
Source organism: Streptomyces sp. NPDC059454 (assembly GCF_042749965.1). Taxonomy (NCBI): domain Bacteria; kingdom Bacillati; phylum Actinomycetota; class Actinomycetes; order Kitasatosporales; family Streptomycetaceae; genus Streptomyces; species Streptomyces sp. NPDC059454. The sequence goes on from NZ_JBHYVC010000010.1 coordinate 45,688, forward strand.
AAGCTGCTGGTGCTGAGCCTGCTGCTGATGGGCGGGGCGACGTTCGCGATCGGGTTGCTGCCCACACACGCGACCATCGGCAGCGCCGCGCCCGTACTGCTCACCATGCTGCGGCTGGTCCAGGGGTTCGCTCTCGGCGGCGAGTGGGGCGGCGCCGTGTTGCTGGTGTCCGAGCACGGGGACGCCCGGCGGCGCGGATTCTGGGCCTCGTGGCCGCAGACCGGTGCGCCGGCGGGGCAGTTGCTGGCGACCGGTGTGCTGTCGCTGCTGACCGCCGTGCTGTCGGACTCCGCGTTCGAGGCATGGGGCTGGCGGATCCCGTTCCTGTTGTCCGGGGTGCTGGTGATCGTCGGTCTGTGGATTCGTCTCTCCGTCGATGAATCGCCGGTGTTCAAACAGGCGCTGGAGCAGGCCGAGGCCCGCAAGGCGGACGCCGGCACGGAGCGGATGCCGGTCGTGGCGGTCCTGCGGCACCACTGGCGTGATGTGCTGGTGGCGATGGGGGCGCGTATGGCGGAGAACATCAGCTACTACGTGATCACCGCGTTCATTCTTGTGTACGCGACCACTTCCGCCGGGGTTTCGAAGCAGACCGCGCTCAACGCGGTGCTCGTCGCCTCGGCGGTCCACTTCGCGGTCATCCCGGCCTGGGGCGCGCTGTCGGACCGGCTCGGCCGGCGTCCGGTGTACCTGATCGGCGCGGCCGGGGTGGGGCTCTGGATGTTCCCGTTCTTCGCTCTCATCGACACCGGCGGTTTCGGCGGTCTGCTGCTGGCGGTGACCGTGGGTCTGGTGCTGCACGGGGCGATGTACGCGCCGCAGGCCGCCTTCTTCTCCGAGATGTTCGCGACCCGGATGCGCTACTCCGGTGCCTCCATCGGCGCCCAGTTCGCCTCCGTCGCGGCGGGCGCGCCGGCGCCGCTGATCGCCACCGCGCTGCTCGCGGACTACGACAGCTCCGCCCCGATCGCGCTGTACGTCATCGCGGCGAGCCTGCTGACGGTCGTCGCCGTGGCGGCGGCCAAGGAGACCCGCCACCGTGATCTGGCGGACGTGGCCCCGTCGGGTGACACGGAAGGGTCCGTCGAGGCGGCCCCGGCCGCCCGGGACGCGCGCACCGTCTGACCCGGTGCGGCACCGGCCCCCGTACGCGCGCCGTGTACGGGGGTCAGGGCTGCGCGGGAGGCGTGGTGCCCGCCGACAGGCGGTGCAGGCGCAGGGCGAGCTGGATCTCCAGGGCCCGGGCGGGGCTCTGCCAGTCGTCGCCGAGGAGGCGGCCGACGCGTTCCAGCCGCTGGGCGACCGTGTTCACGTGGACGTGCAGCTCGTCCTTGGTTCGGGCGGGGCTCATCCCGCAGGCGAAGTAGGCGTCGAGGGTGCGCAGCAGCTCGGTGCCGCGTCGTTGGTCGTACGCCACGACCTGACCGATGGTGCGGCCGACGAAGCCGGTGATGTCCCGTTCGCCGGCCAGCAGCAGTCCCAGGAAGCCGAAGTCCTCGGCGGCGGAACCGTCACCGGAGCGGCCGAGGAGGCGCAGGGCGTCGAGGCAGCGCCGGGCCTCCGCGTAGGCCGACGCCACGGTGTCGGGACGGGCGGTGAGGTGTTCGACCGGGGCGGACGCGCCGACGGTGACCGGTTCGTGGACGGCCGCGCCCAGGTGGCGGGCGGTGCGGCGGGCCAGGCCGGTGGCGGTGTCGCCGGGGGCGAGGGGCAGCAGCAGGACGGTGCCGCCGTCGCGCGCGGCGGCCAGGCCCTGCCGGGTGGCCGCGAGGTGGGAGGCCGCGGCCCACAGCCGTCTGCGGGCGTCCGCCTCTTCGTCGGCGTCGGCGGCGGAGCCCTCGAGGCGGGCGGCGAGCACGGCGTGGGTGGCGTCGAGGTCGGCGCGCAGCCGGGCCGCGCGCTCGCGCAGCAGGCGCGGGTCCCGGTCGCGGGCGTCGAGCAGGTCGTCGAGCAGCTCGCCGCGGACGCGCTGTTCGGCCTCTGCGGCGGAGCGTCGGGCGAGCAGCAGCAGTGAGGTGACCATGGCCGCGCGTTCCAGCGTGCGCTGGTCGACGGGGTCGAGGCCGGGGTGGCCGCGCAGGACCAGCGCGCCGAGGAGTTCGTCACCGGCGGCCACCGCGGCGATCCAGTCGTCCCGGTGCCGTACCGCGTGGCCCTCCGCCCGCGAGGACTCGAGGGCCTGGGCGGGTGCCGCGGTGGCCTCGGTGAACTCGACCGTGCCGTCCAGGACCTGGGAGACGGCGGCGGACACGTCGTGCACTCCGCCGCCGCGCAGGACCAGCTCGGCCAGCCGGTCGTGGACGTCCGAGGCGCGCTCGATGACCGCGCTGCGGTCCTTGATGATCTCGTTGGCGCGTTCCAGGCCGGAGAGGGCCGAGCGGGTCTCGGCGAGCAGGTTGGCGGTGTCGATGGCGGCCGCGGCGAGGGCGGCGAAGGAACCGAGCAGGGCGATCTGCTCCCGTTCGAAGACCCGGGCCCGCCGGTCCGCGGCGAACAGGACACCGATGACGTGGTGCCCCAGCATCAGGGGCACGCCGAGGATCGCGACGAGCCCCTCGTCCCGCACGCCGGTGTCGATGCTGTGGGTGTGCTGGAAACGGTCGTCGCGGAAGTAGTCGTCGGTGACGTAGGGGCGGGCGGTCTGGGCGACGAGGCCGCCGAGCCCTTCCCCCATGCCGAGGCGCAACTGCTGGAAGCGGGCGGCGACCGAGCCCTCGGTGACCCGCATGTAGGTGTCGCCCCTGGCCGGGTCGTTCAGGCTGAGGTAGGCGACGTCGGTGCCGAGCAGAGAACGGGCGCGCTGCACGATCGCCCGGAGCACGGCGTCCAGGTCGCGCAGTCCGGCGAGGTCGTGGGCGGTCTCGAAGAGGGCGGACAGCTCGGCCTCCCGGCGGCGGCGCCCCTCCAGCTCCGCGCGCACCCGCAGGGCGAGCACCTTGGCCTGCTGGAGGGCGGCGATCCGCCCGGTGGGCAGTCCCTCGGCGCGGGCGAGCAGCACCGGCTGCTCGTACGCCTCGACGGAGGCGCCACGGGCCAGCAGCTCCAGGAACGGCGTCTCCGCGCTGCCGGAGACGGGGCCGGGCGCGGGACCTGATGCGCCGCCGGGCGCGGGGCCGGCGTCGGGATGTGCCCGGCCCTGCGCTCCGGCAGCGGAGGCGGGGCGCTCGGCGGACTGCACGTGATCGCGGGACATGCTCACAGGATTCCTCATCCCGCGGCCGCCCCGTCAGGCCTGTGGAAAACCCTGTCGGCCGACGGCCGGCCGCTGACGGCCGATGCCTCAGTGCGCGGTCCAGCCGCCGTCCAGGACCAGTGAGGTGCCGGTCACGAAGGACGCCTGCGGGCCGCACAGGTAGGCCACCGCCTCGGCGACCTCCTCCGGTTCGATGAGCCGCCGGACGGCGCTGTCCCGCAGCATCACCTCGGACAGGACGCGTTCCTCGGGGATGCCGTGGGCCCGGGCCTGGTCGGCGATCTGTTTCTCGACCAGGGGGGTGCGCACATAGGCGGGGTTCACACAATTGGAGGTGACACCATGGGGCGCGCCTTCGAGGGCGGTGGTCTTGGACAGTCCCTCCAGACCATGTTTGGCGGCCACATAGGCGGACTTATAGGCCGAGGCGCGCAGTCCGTGGACCGAGGACACATTGACGATGCGGCCCCATCCTTGGCCGTACATGTGGGGCAGGGCGCCCCGGATGAGCCGGAAGGGTGCCTCCAGCATCACGGTGAGCACCGTGTGGAAGACGTCGGGCGGAAACTCCTCGATGGGGCGGACCAACTGCAACCCGGCGTTGTTGACCAACACGTCGGTGCCGGCGGCGGCGAGTTCGGCGGCGTCCAGGTCGGTGAGGTCGAGGACGTGCGGCTCGACGGCGCCCCCGAGGTCCGAGGCCGCGTCGGCGAGCGTCTCCAGGCCCGCGGCGTCCCGGTCGACGGCTCTGACCTTGGCCCCGGCGGCCGCGAGCCGCAGCGCGCAGGCGCGGCCGATGCCGCCGGCTGCGCCGGTGACGAGGGCGGTACGGCCACCGAGGTCGAGCGGGGTGGCGTGGGGGGCCGGAAGGGCACGGGACGCGGTCATGTCTCGACCCTAGGCAGCGCCCGCACGCCGCCCCATGTGGTCAGGCCCTACAGTTCAGCCAAGTCCAGTGGGGTCGAACCATGTGGGTGCGTCGGACATGGCCTGCTTGATCCGGAAGCGCGCGAACTCGTTCAGTTCCGGCAGCGCGTCCACGGCGAACCAGCCGACGTCCAGCGACTCGTCGTCGTTGACCCGTGCCTCGCCGCCGAGGGCGCGGCAGCGGAAGGTGATGTCCATGTACTGGCAGATGTCGCCATTGCCGTACGTCACCGGGTCCAGCGCCTGGACCAGCACGACCCGCTCGACGGCGCAGCGCACCGCGGTCTCCTCCTCGACCTCCCGCACGGCGCAGGCCGCGGGCTGCTCCCCGGGGTCGGGGATGCCGCCGAGCACCGACCACTTGCGGGTGTCGGTCCGGCGGTTCAGCAGGACTCTGCCCTCGTCGTCGAAGACGAGCGCGGTGACGCCGGGGAGCCAGAGCAGCTGATGGCCGGCGGAGGCGCGCAGGGTGCGGATGAAGTCAGGGGTAGCCATGCCCCGACCCTAACCGGCCGGTCAGGGCCCTCCCCCGCGCTTCAGGGGGCGTGCGGCGGGCGTACTACCGCACGTCACCGGCGCGTCGCCCGCGCACTCCGGCGGCGACGGACCGGCCCAGTCCGCCCGCGGCGACCAGGACGAGGGCGATCTCCGGGAGGATGCCGAGACGGGTGGCGGGAGTCTGCGAGGTGCGCAGCGGCACCTCCCCCACCAGCGAGTCGGCGACGAACATGCCGGTCCTCTGCGTGATCTCCCCGTCGGGCATGATGATCGCGCTGACCCCGCTGGTCACCGGCACGGTGACGGCGCGGCTGTGCTCCACGGCGCGAACCCGGGACATGGCGAGCTGCTGGTAGGTCATCTCGCTGCGGCCGAAGGTGGCGTTGTTGCTGGGCACCGAGATCAGCTGGGCGCCGGCGGTGACCGTGTCGCGCACCGCCCAGTCGAAGGCGGCCTCGTAGCAGGTGACCAGGCCGACGCCGGCACCGTTCATGGTGAAGACGCCCGGCTCGCCACCCCTGCTGAAGTCCTGGCGGACCATCGACGTCCAGTTCTCGTTGATCGCCCCCACCAGCGAGCGCAGCGGGAGGTACTCGCCGAACGGCTGGATCTGCCGTTTGTCGTAGGTGTCGACGGGGCCCTTCGCCGGATCCCAGAGGATCTGCTCGTTGAGCAGTCTGCCGTCCCTGTCGACCACGCCGCCGACCGAGATGGGCGCGCCGACGGCCTTGGCCGCCTTGTCGATGACGGCGCGCGCGTCGGCGTTGGTGAAGGGGTCGATGTCGGAGGAGTTCTCCGGCCACAGCACGATGTCGGGCTGCTCGGCCTTGCCGGCCGCGACACCGGCGGCCAGGCGCTCCGTCTCCCTCGCGTGGTAGTCGAGGACCGCACGCCGCTGGGAGTTGAAGTCCAGGCCCAGACGGGGCACGTTGCCCTGGATGACGGCGACGGTCACGGTGCCGGTCTCGGCCTTGTCGCTGACCAGCGACCGGGCGGCGAAGGCGGCCACCAGCGGTACGGCGACGCTCAGCACGCCGACGACCGCCGCGGCACGCCGTACGGTTCCGGTGCGCCGGGCCCGCAGGGCCAGTCGGACGATCTCGTACAGGCCGAAGCCGCACAGCACGACGGCGAAGCCCAGCACCGGAGTGCCGCCGAGCGCGGCGAGCGGCAGGAAGACACCGTCCGCCTGACCGAACGCGGCCTTGCCCCAGGGGAAGCCGCTGAACGGTACGCGCGCGCGTACCGCCTCGCCGGCGATCCACAGCGCCGCCGCCCACACCGGCCACCCGGGGAGCTTCGACACCGCGGCGACGCCCGCGCCGACCAGCGCGACGAAGACCGCCTCGATCACCACGAGGGCGATCCACGGGCCGGGGCCGACCTCCACACCGGTCCACACCAGCAGCGGCAGCAGGAAGCCGAGGCCGAAGAGGTAGCCGAGGCCGAGTGCCGCCTTCCAGCTCCGGCCGCGCAGCGCCCAGCCGAAGACGGCGAAGGCGGGCAGGGCCAGCCACCACAGGGTGCGCGGCGGGAAGCTGACGTAGAGGAGCAGGCCCGAGAGCGCGGCTGCGGCGGCCGGGAGGAGGCGCACGAGCCGCCTGCCCCGCGCCGGTGGCGCGGTCTGCGGCGGCATCGGGTCCGACTCGCCGACGGAGGTTGCGGTGACGGTCACTCCGGGAGTCTACGGCGCGTGACCTGGCGGCCGACAGCACGGTCGGCGGGGCGCAGGACGCCGGGCGGGCCCGTGCTCCCTCCGGGTGGGCGGGCTGCGTACCGCATCGTTTCCGCGCGACTTGTCACCCCACATCCCCAAACCGGGCACCAGCCGTTACGGTGTGCCGGTGCCCTGGTCGTGCGGCCCGTCGCGGCGCCGGCGGCGGCCGGGGCCCGTCACAGGTCGGGGGCGACGACGCGGTGCGGGGTGCGGGGTGGGTTCCACGGGGATGGCTTCCGCCGGTCCGGATGCGGACGGCGAGAGACGGACCGGGCCGGACGCGGCGGGGGTCGCGGTGCTGGGGGTCTGCGCGGCCTGGCCACTGATCACGGCGGCGGTCCGGGGCGGCCGGCCCGAGGGCATGCTGCTCGCGGTCCTCGCCGTGGCCGCGGGCTATGCGGCGGGCCGGATGGGCGGTGCGCTGCTGCCGGTGGCGGCGCCGTGCGCGGGTGCCCTGGCCGGCGTCGGCCTGACGGTGGCGGTGCCGCACCTGGCGCCGGGCCCGCAGATCACCGCTCCGCTGGGACACGCCGGTGCGACGGCCGCGATGCTGGCCCTGTCGGCCGGTGCCGCCTGCTGCGCGGCCTGGGCGGCCTCGGTGCCGGCGGCGCGGTCGGCGCTGCGTCTGCTGGCCGCGGGAGTCGTGGTGACCGCGGCCGTACTGGGCTCCGTCCCGGGGTGCGTCGCCTGCGCGGCGGTGCTGCTGTGCTCCCTCGCCGTGGGCCGGGTACGGCGTCGGGGTCCCGCTCTCGCCGGGCTGGCCGTGACGGCCGCCGGGGTGACGGGGCTGATCTGGGCGGTGGCCGGTGACGCCGTGCCGGAAGGGTTCGCCGCGTCGCTGGAGGGGCGGCTGACCGCGCACCGGGTGGGGCTGTGGCGGGACGCGCTCGGCATGGTCCGGGAGCATGCGGGGCTGGGCGTGGGGCCGGGGCGTTTCGGGGAGCTGAGCACGGTGTCGGGTCAGTCGCCGCTGTCCGACGGCAAGCCCCACTCCGCGCCGCTGCAGCTGGCAGCGGAGCAGGGGGTTGTGGGGGTGCTGCTGCTGGGGCTGGCCTTCGGCTGGCTGTTGTACGCGCTGTGGCGCAGTCCGCGGGCGACGCCGGTGGTGCTCAGTGCGGGGGTTTCTCTGACGGTGCTCGCCTGCGTCGCCGCGGTGGGCAACGCGCTGAGCTTTACGGCGGTGTCCGTGGGTGGGGGGCTGCTGGCCGGGTTGGCTACGTCCCGGCCGTTCGTGGAGGACGCGGGGCCGTTCGCGCGGGGGCGTGTGATGCGGTGACCGGCGCTCGCGGGAGGTGTTCGCCCGGCCCGGCGCTCGCGGGGTGCGCCGCGTGGGTGCGGGCCGGGGGTGGGTTGCGCTGCCCGGCGCTTGCGGGGTGCCGTCGCGCCCACCCGTGCCGCCCCAGCGGCACGGGTGCCCGCAGGAGCGGGAGACGTACAGCGGCGGCTGCCCGCAGGAGCGGGAGACGTACAGCGGCGGCTGCCCGCAGGAGCGGGAGACGTACAGCGGCGGCTGCCCGCGGGAGCGGGAGACGGTTAGTGGGGCGCGCCTGGTTTGTTGGGGCGGAGGCGGTCGCGGATGACGGTCACCGCCGCTTCCGCGTCGTCCACGGTGACCGTGAAGGTGTGGCCGTCCCACAGGCGCAGGACGATGCCCTCACCACGGCGCACGACGACTGCCGTGCCCTTCTCGGGCCGCCAGCGGTACCCCCAGCCGCCCCAGTGCCGCGGGGTGACGTGCGGGGCGAACTCCGCGCCCGCGACGTGTGAGAGCGGGATGCGGCGGCGGGGCACGCCGATGTGGCCGCAGCGCACCTCCAGGTGGTGCTCGTCGACCCGCAGTGCGACATGCACGAAGGCGAGGGTGCCGAACAGGACCAGCAGCCCGGCGGCGATGCAGCCGACGACGGCCATGGCCAGCGGCGCGATGCCGGACGTCCACGCGGAGTCGACGGCCAGCACGATGCCGAGCGCCAGGCAGGCGGCGCCGATCAGCGCCAGGAACCACTGGAAGCGGTTGGTGGCGCGACCGGTCCAGACCTCGGGGTACGGGGCATGCTCGCCGTGGCGGTGGTCCCTCATGGATTCGAGGTTACTCAGGATTCGCCCAGCGGGTACCGCGCGGCACCGCGTTACTGCGCCGTCCGGGCGGCAGCGGCCTGCCTCAGCAGTCGGCCCTCCGCATAGGTGAGGGCGGCCGTGGGGAGCGCGCCCTCGCGTCCGCTCAGCAGCACCGTCAGGGTGCCGCTCGCCGGGGCCCCGGGGGCGGGCTGCTCGCCGAGGCGGCGCAGGGCCTGGGCGGCCACCGCTCCGGCGGAGCCGTGCAGGGCGAGCGGCGGTCGGCCGGGGCGCTGCACGGCGGCCCGGATGCGCTCGGCGACCAGTTCGTAATGGGTGCAGCCCAGGACGACGGTCGTCACGTCGTCCGGGGTCAGCCCGGCAGCCGCGGCGACGGCGGCGTCGATCGCCGTCTCGTCCGCGCGCTCCACGGCCTCGGCGAGCCCCCAGCACGGCACCTCCGTGACGGTGACGCCGCCGGCGAAGTTCTCGATCAGGTCCCGCTGGTAGGGGCTGCCGGTCGTGGCCGGTGTGGCCCAGATCGCCAGCGGTCCGCCGCCGGCCGCGGCCGGCTTGATCGCCGGGACGGTGCCGATGACCGGCAGGCCGGGCTCCAGGCGGGCGCGCAAGGCGGTGAGGGCGTGCACCGTGGCGGTGTTGCAGCCGACGATCAGCGCGTCGGGCCGGTGCGCGGCCGCGGCCCCGGCGACGGCGAGGGCGCGCTCGGTGAGGTCCTCCGGCGTCCTGGGTCCCCAGGGCATGCCGTCGGGGTCGAGGGAGAGGACGAGATCGGCGTCGGGGCGCAGGCGCCGTACCGCGGCGGTGGCCGCCAACAGACCGATTCCGGAGTCCATGAGCGCGATCTTCACCCGGCCACGATAGACGATGAGCCGCTTCGGGCCCCTGCCGTGGGGCAGACTGCGGCAGGTGAGCGCCATTGTGTGGAGTGCCGCCGGATCACTCGCCGCCTGGTGGTGGCTGCTGCTCTGCCAGGGTTTCTTCTGGCGTGCCGACGTGCGGCTCCCGCCGTCCCGCGACCCGGTGACCTGGCCGTCGGTGTGTGTCGTGGTCCCCGCGCGTGACGAGGCGGCCGTACTGCCCGCGAGCCTGCCCTCGCTGCTCGCCCAGGACTATCCGGGCCGGGCCGAGGTGTTCCTCGTCGACGACGGCAGCACGGACGGTACCGGGGAACTCGCGCGGGAGCTCGCGGACCGGCACGGCGGGCTGCCGCTCACGGTGGGCTTCCCGGGCGAGCCGCCCGCCGGCTGGACCGGCAAGCTGTGGGCGGTACGGCACGGCATGGGCTTGGCACGCGCGCGTGACCCCGAGTACCTGCTGCTGACGGACGCCGACATCGCGCACGCCCCGGACAGTCTGCGCCGACTGGTGGCGGCGGCCCGTACCGGTGGGTTCGACATCGTGTCGCAGATGGCCCGGCTACGGGTGGAGAGCCCCTGGGAACGCCTGGTCGTACCGGCGTTCGTCTACTTCTTCGCGCAGCTGTACCCGTTCCGCCGGATCGGGCGGGCGGGGACCCGGACGGCCGCCGCGGCGGGCGGCTGTGTGCTGCTGCGCGCCGCGGCGGCCGAGCGGGCACGGATCCCGGACGCGATCCGGCAGGCCGTCATCGACGACGTGGCGCTCGCCCGCGCGGTGAAGCGGAGCGGCGGACGGGTCTGGCTGGGGCTCGCGGACCGGGTGGACAGCGTGCGTCCGTATCCGCGGCTGCGCGATCTGTGGCGCATGGTGTCGCGGAGCGCGTACGCGCAGCTGCGGCACAGCCCGGTGCTGCTGGCCGGCACGGTCGCCGGGCTGGCGCTGGTGTACCTGATGCCGCCCGTCGCGGTGACCGCGGGCGCGGTGACGGGGAGCGGGGTGGCGATGGTCCTCGGTACGGCGGCCTGGCTGGTGATGACGGGGACGTACGTCCCGATGCTCCGTTACTACCGGCAGCCGCTGTGGCTCGCTCCCCTGCTGCCGTTCACCGCGTTCCTGTACCTGCTGATGACGGTGGACTCGGCGGTGCGGCACCATCAGGGGCGCGGCGCGGCCTGGAAGGGCCGCACCTACGCGCGTCCGGACGCCGTGCCCGACGAGGGCTGACCGCCCGTCACCTCACTTGCGGCCGGGGGTCCAGTTCATGCCCCACCCGTAGGCGTGGTCGACGGTGCGCTGCGGGCTCACTCCGCGTTCGGGGACCAGGTAGCGGGCCTCGCGCCGGACGACGAGCTCGCCGCCGCCGGTGTTGGTGATCAGGGCGAGCGCGCACACGGTCGAGGGGACGGTGCACTCGTCGAGGGAGAAGTCGATCGGTGCGCCGTGCTGCGGCCGGAGGGTGACCGTGGCGTGCAGGTCGGCGAAGGAGCGGGCGCCCTCGTAGATGGTGACGAAGACGAGGACGCGCCGGAGGAGGTGCTTGTGGTCGAGGTTGACGGTGAGGTTCTCGCCGTTCGCCGCGGCACCGGTGCGGTCGTCGCCGTCCAGGTGGATGAAGGGGGGCTGGTGCAGTGCCCCGAAGGCGTTGCCGAGGGCTTGGACGACGCCCTTGCGGCCGTCGGTGAGTTCGAACAGGGCGCACAGGTCGAGGTCGAGGTCGGAGTGCATGGCGACCGGGCGGCCCAGCTTGCCCGCCCAGCCCGAGAACTGCCTGCGGACCTCCCAGTTGAGGTTCACCTGCAGGGCGCCCGACGTGCCGCCCTGCTTGGTCAGGGAGACGGAGGGGGCCGCCTTGGTGAGCGTCACCTTCGTCAGCCGGACCGGCGCGGGAGGCGTGGGGGGCGCGGAGGGCACAGGCGGTGCGGCCGGGACGGGCGTGGCGACCGGGGGCGTGCCGGGCGGCACCGGGGCGGCGGGGGTGTGCTGCGGCTCGTCCACCGTGATGCCGTAGTCGGTGGCGAGGCCCTCGAGTCCGCTGCTGTAGCCCTGGCCGACGGCGCGGAACTTCCAGGCGCCCTGGCGCCGGTAGAACTCGCCGAGGACGAACGCCGTCTCGGTGGTCGCGCCCGTGCTGTCGAAGCGGGCCGCCACGGTGCCGTTCGCGGTGTCCTCGACCTCGATGTACAGGTCCGGGACCTGTCCGAACGTGCCGCCGTCGCAGGAGACGGCCAGGATCACCGTCTCGATGCCCGGCTCCACACGTGCGAGGTCGACGAGCAGGGTGTCGGTGACCCGCCCGCCCGCCTCCCGCTTGCCCTCGTGACGCACGGCGCCGGAGGCGTGGGCGGGCTGGTTGTAGAAGACGAAGTCGTCGTCGGAACGGACCTTCCCGCCGGCCAGCAGGAGGGCTGAGGCGTCCGCGTCGGGTACGCCGGGGCCGGAACGCCGGCCCACGTCCACCCGCAGTGCCGTCGTCGGCACCGGTGTGTTCGATCCCTTCGGCATTGACATGTCCGCCCCCCATCACGGGCCGCCGCGCCAGGCCGGGTCCCGGCATCCGTCGGTCTTCGTCCGCACAACTTATTCCCCCGCGCGGGGAACTCCCATGGGGAGTGCGCGGGAACCGGTGGCCAACCGCCGGTAACCGGCCCGGAACTCGGCCTTTACACGAAATACGCCTACCGATGTGCCTGTTTTCTACATGTTCGCTCACATTGGTGATCCCCGGTCACGGCGGGCACGGAAAACAACCCTCTTATCGGTCTCCCCAACCAGCACATCGTGGGCTTAACTTATGTGCCATGACCTCCCCCCGCTCCACTTATGGCGGCGGCTACTACTCCGCCTCCTTCCCGGACACCCCGATCTACGACTCCCTCGTGGCCGAGCGGGGTACCCCGCAGATCGCCCCGATCCGGGTCCCCGCCGCGTACGACGCGCCGGCCGGCCACCTGCCCGCGCTCCCCTCGGCGTTGCCCGCCCTCCCGGCGGCTCCGTCCCAGCCCTCCTACGGCTACCCGCAGGCGCCGCAGCCCGTCCCGTTCCAGCAGGTGCCCGCCGGGTACATCCCGCAGCAGGCGACCGCGCCGCGCGGCTACCCCGGCCCCCAGCCGCAGCCGCCGCGTCCGGCTCCGCCCGCCGGCTACGAGGCGATGCGTCCGGCGGCTCCGCGGCCGGGTCCCGCTCCCTACCAGGACCCGTACAACAGCCAGCAGTACCGCGGATACTGAGCCTGTCCGGGCTGTCGTGCCGTACGGCACGACAGCCCTGCGGGCATGCCCGTCCGCACCCGATTCGCCGGAGGCCCCGAGGTCGCTTCCGGCTGCTCCCGGGGAGGGCATCGGACTTCTGCCCAGCGGGGCGGGGAACGCGGTTTCGCCTCGGACAGCGCCGGCCACCGCGCTTCGCACGGGACGCCGCCGGGTCTCCGGCCGGCGGCGTCCGGCTGTCCGCGCCGGGAACGGAGGCACCGGCGTCATCGTGGAGGTCCGCACGCCGCGGTTCCCGTCACGGGCGCGGGAACTCGGGCCCCGAACCTCGCGCGTTGGCCTTTCATGAGAGATCCATGAAAGGACCCGCGGGGGGAAGGGGGCGCGGACCGTGCGAGCGATCAGCGGACTCTGGCGCTGGCGGCACAACCCGTTGTGCCGCGGGACCGACCTGGCCGAGGCCTGGGTGGCGTTCGCGGCGCTGCTCCTCCTCCTCGTCGCCGCCCCGGTGGCCGGCGTCCTCGTGGGAGGCGCTGCCCAGGACGCCCTGCAGCGTTCCGTGCGCGCACAGCACCAGTCCCGGCACCCGGTGACGGCCACGGTGGTGCGCAAGCTCGATCCGTCCCCGGCGGCCTCCGACCCGGAGATCTCCGTCGGCGGGGATCCGCGCCACCGCGTCCTCGCCCACTGGACCGCTCCGGACGGCACCGAGCGGAGCGGGCCGGTGCCGACGCGCCTGAAGGACCCTCGGCCGGGCGACCGCTTCCGGACATGGACCGACGGGCACGGGACCGTCGCGACCCGCCCCCTGGACGCCGCGACGGCCACGACGCACGCCGTGCTCGCCGGCGTCGGCGCCGCCCTGGTGACCGCGGCCCTCGTCGAGGGCTTCAGACGGCTGGCCGTCCGGCGCATGCTCCGCCGTCGGTACGCGCGTTGGGACCAGGCGTGGGACAGGGCGGGCCCGGACTGGGGCAGGACCGGGACCGGCAGCTGACCGACGTCACGGCTCTGGTCAACCCGGTGCCCGCGCGCACGCTACGGTGGTCCGGCCGAACCGATCGGCGGCGACACGCACGCGAACGAGCCACGTACGACAAGGTGGGGGCACAGCTACGCCATGGCACAGGGCACGGTCCAGGTGACGCACACCGGCACATCGAGGTGGCGGCGCCGCACGGGTGAGTACGCATCGCTCGCCGCCGCCCTGGAGGCCGCGGCCGAGGGCGACGTCCTCACCGTCGCTCCCGGGACCTACCGGGAGAACCTCGTCGTGCAGCGGGCGGTGACCCTGCGCGGCCCCGAGGGCTCACCCGGCTCGGTGCGCATCGCGCCCCCGGACGGCGTTCCGCTGACCGTGCGCGCCTCGGCGGTCGTCCAGGACCTGCACGTGGAGGGGCAGGACACCACCGCCCCGGCCGTGCTGGTCGAGGGGGGCACCCCGGAACTGCGCGACATACGCGTGGTCACCCGGTCCGCGGCCGGCATCGAGGTGCGCGGCGGCGCCCGGCCCACGGTGCGCCGCTGCACGGTCGACAATCCGGCGGGCGCCGGCATCGCCGTGGTGGACGGCGGGGGCGGGGTGTTCGAGGAGTGCGAGGTGGTCGCCGCGGGGCAGGCGGGGGTCACGGTGCACGGCGGCGCCCGCCCCCGCCTTGAGCGCTGCCGGGTGCATCATGCCTCGGGCTCGGGACTGACCGCGGCCGGGGAGAACTCGGCGCTGGAGGCGGTGGGTTGCGAGGTCTACGAGGTGCGGGGCAGCGGTGTCCAGGTCACCGGCCGCGCCACCGCCCACCTCACCGACTGCGATGTGCACCGGACGACCGGGGACGGCATCACGCTCGACACGGACGCGGTGCTGACGCTGGCCGACTGCCGCATCCACGACATCCCGGAGAACGCGGTCGATCTGCGGTCCCGCTCGGTGCTCACCCTGACCCGCACCAGCGTGCGGCAGTTCGGCCGCAACGGCCTGTCGGTGTGGGACCCGGGCACGCGCGTGGACGCCAACCAGTGCGAGATCTTCGACAGCACCGGCGACTACCCGGCGGTGTGGGTGAGCGACGGCGCCACCGCCGTACTGGACTCCTGCCGGGTGCACGACGTGCCGGACGCCCTGTTCGTGCTCGACCGCGGCTCGCGCGCGGACGTCGTCGACAGCGATCTGACGCAGGTGCGCAACACGGCCGTGTCGGTGAGCGACGGCGCCACCGCGCAGCTCGACGACTGCCGGATCCGGGAGGCGGCGACGGGCGCCTGGTTCCGCGACCACGGCAGCGGCGGCACCCTCGCCAACTGCTCCCTGGAGGGCGTGCAGACCGGCGTGATCGTCACCAAGGGCGCCGACCCCACCGTCGAGCGCTGCACCGTCGCCTCCCCCGCCGAGGCCGGCGTCTACGTCTCCGCCGGCGGCCGCGGCACCTTCGTGAACTGCCGGGTCACGGACAGCGGCGGCTACGGATTCCATGTGATCGACGGCAGCCGCACGACGCTGCGGAAGTGCCGTACGGAGCGCTGCGCGCGCGGTGGGTACGAGTTCGCCGAGGGCGACGCGGCGTCCGGCTCGGGCGGTCCCGTCGTGGAGGACTGCACCGGTGACGAGAGCGGGAGCCTGCGGCCGCCGGTGTCACCGGAGCCGGCCGTGCAGACGGTGGGCCACACCACCGGCCTGCTGAGCACGGTTCCCGCCGCCCGGACGACCGAGCCGGCACCACCCGCCCCCGGGCCGGAGCGGGAGACCCGCACGTCCAAGGCCGTGCTCGGGGAACTCGACGCGCTGGTGGGCCTGGAGAGCGTCAAGCGCGAGGTGCGCGCCCTCACCGACATGATCGAGGTGGGCCGGCGCCGGCAGCGGGCCGGCCTGAAGGCGGCGTCGGTCAAGCGGCACCTGGTGTTCACGGGCTCCCCCGGCACGGGCAAGACCACCGTCGCCCGTCTGTACGGCGAGATCCTCGCCTCGCTCGGGGTGCTGGAGCAGGGGCATCTGGTCGAGGTGTCCCGGGTCGACCTGGTCGGCGAGCACATCGGCTCCACGGCGATCCGCACCCAGGAGGCGTTCGAGAAGGCGCGCGGCGGTGTGCTGTTCATCGACGAGGCGTACGCGCTCTCCCCGGAGGACGCCGGGCGCGACTTCGGCAAGGAGGCCATCGACACGCTGGTGAAGCTGATGGAGGACCAGCGGGACGCGGTGGTGGTGATCGTGGCCGGCTACACGGCCGAGATGGAACGGTTCCTGGCGGTCAACCCGGGCGTGGCGTCCCGTTTCTCACGAACGATCACCTTCGACGACTACGGGGCCGAGGAACTGCTGCGGATCGTGCGGCAGCAGGCCGAGGAGCACGAGTACCGGTTGGCGCCGGGCGCCGGTGAGGCCCTGCTGACGTACTTCGCCGACATCCCCAAAGGGCCCGCGTTCGGCAACGGGCGCACCGCGCGGCAGACCTTCGAGGCGATGGTCGAGCGGCACGCGAGCCGGGTGGCCCAGCTCGACGAGCCGACCACCGACGACCTGACCCTCCTCTACGCCGAGGACCTGCCCGCGCTGCCCTGAGCACCGTCGGGCTCCCCCGTGGGCCGGGGTGCCGGTACGTCCGGCCGCAGGCGGGCGAGCAGGCGGCGGCGTTCCTCGGCGAACGCCGGGTCGGCCTGGTAGTCGGAGTGGCCGAGGATCGGCGCGGGCAGGGGGTGGGACTCGGTGCGGCCGTAGGCGAGGGGGTCCTTGAGCGCGGGGCGGTCCACGTCGGGGCCGCGGTCGCCGGGCAGCCGCATCGGGCCGCCGATGGGGTCGGTGCGCCGGTGGAGATTGCGCCAGCAGTCGACCTCCCGGTGCAGGGAGCTGAGCGCGTCCGGGCCGAAGTGGGCCGGGAACCAGCGGCCGTACAGCCGCTCCAGCGGGGAGCCGTAGGTCAGCAGCGCGACGCGTCTGCGGGTGGACGGCGGGAGCTGCCAGGCCGTGGCGGCGGCGAGGACGCTGCCCTGGGAGTGGCCGGAGATCACCAGCCGGCCGCCGGTGGCCCGGGTCCAGGTGGCGATGCGCCAGGTCAGGTCGGGCACCGCGCGCTCGGCGTAGCAGGGCGGCGCGAAGGGGTGCGCGGCGCGCGGCCAGAAGGTGCCGACGTCCCACAGGATGCCGATGGTGCGCCGCGCGGAGGCGTCCTTGTAGGCGCGGCGGCCCCAGGTGACGAGGAGTACGAAGCCGAGTCCGATCAGCCAGGAGCCCAGCGCCTGCGCGGTCTCGGCGGCGCCGTGGACGACGGCGTACGAGCCTCGTGCCGCCTCGCCGGGTGTCCTGTCGGTGGTCAGGGCGCCGACGAGGGCGCCGGCGCCCAGCAGCAGGGTCGCGGCGGAGATGACGGCGAGGACGCGCGGTGCGCGGTCGGTGAGCGCGGCCATGGCGCGCACGGAGGCGATACGGCGGGTGCGGCCGGGGTCGCCCGTCTCGCCGGGGTACTCGCGTTCCACGGCGGCACGCTCGACGCGCGCCATGCGCCAGGCGCGTCGGGCGAGCCAGCCGCACAGCAGCAGCACCAGGACGAGCAGCGGCGGGATGACGGACGCCTGCCAGGTGAGCAGCACGGGCGGGCCGGGGATCGAGGTCCCGGTGCCGTCCAGCCAGTCGGCGACCCGCTGGGAGACGCCGCCGGACATGACGCCGCCCAGCGCGCAGGCGAGCATGGCGACCGCCGGTCCGGCCAGGCCCCGCATCGCGGCGCGCCGGTCGGGGTCGGTGCGGTGCAGGCTGTGGGCGACTCCGGCGAGCACGATCACCAGCAGGCCCTGGGCGAGGGCGAGGGCGCCGAAGGTGGCGTCGCCCGGCAGCCGGCCCGCCGACTCCCAACCGGGGCGCTCCCACCCGGCGTAGAGCAGGGTGAGGGCGAGCAGGACGAGCGCGGCGAGCGGCAGGTACCGCACCAGGTGCCGGTCGAGTCCGCCGTCCAGCCGGTGTTCGGTGCGGCCCCGGCGGCACACCACCCACACCACGGCGCCCGCACCGACGGCCAGCACCGCCTCCAGGAGCACACCGAGGGCGCCCAGGACGGCCGGGCCGCCCGGCTCTCGGTCGTGGCGGGCGGCGGCGGAGCCGACCGCGGCGGCGACGGTGAGCAGTCCGGCGGCGGTGTGCGCGGCGCGCAGCCGGGCGACCAGGCGCCGGCCGTACCAGAAGCCGGGCCGGCCCAGTGCGGTGCGCCCGCCGTCCTCCTCGGGTTCGGGGTCGTGGGTCATCGGCTGCTGGGACTCGTACGCGCTCCAGGTGCGCAGGGAGAGGAACCACAGCAGGCCGGTGAGGGCGGCGGGCACCAGGGCGGCGAGCGCCAGCCTGCGGCCCGGCGCGCTCCACCAGCCGCCGTCGGACGTCCCGGGCGAGAGGAAGCCGAGCCAGGAGTGCCGTTCGGCGCACGTGTGTGTACCCGCGCACTGCCAGGCGGCCAGGTCGAGGGCGACCTCGCAGGCGGCCGCGACGAGCAGCACCGTCAGGCTCAGCGCCGCCAGCCGCACCAGCAGCCCGTACAGCCGGACCGTGCGCCGGCGGCCGTGGGCGGTGGGGCGCATCCAGTGGGCGAGGTTGACCACCATGAAGGGGAGCAGCAGCAGCCACAGGGCGCGGGTGCCGTTCCCGGAGGTGAGGTTGCACCAGACGTAGGCCTCGGGGACGGGTCCCTCGCGTCGTCCGGCGGGTCGCCGCTCCGCGTCGGCGTCGTCGGCGCGGCGGAACACGGCGGCGACGTCGTCACCGGTGATCCTCACCGTGCGCGGGTCGTCGAGCATCTCCTCGGGGGTGGTGCCGCCCACCCCGTGGACCAGGAGTTCCAGGGCGGTCCCGGACTCCCCGGGCCGCTCCGCGGGACCGTCGGTCCCCTCGGCCGGTCCGTGTTGCCGCGTGCTCTCCACTGATTCGCACTTCCCCCGTGACACCCCGTCGGATCCGTCCGTGCGGGCTCAGGATCTCCCGTGGCGGAACGGCTCGCACCTCTCGTCACGTAATCTCCCCGATCCGTGTGACAAGCAAGCGACATGCGGGAGATCAATGACATGCGCGCGACGATCCGGCAGTGGCGCCGCCGGGGGCGCGGCATGCGAGGATGGGACGTCCGCGCACCGATGCCGGGCGGAAACCCGCTCGTCGGAGCGGGTGCGGGCAGGTCGGACGGTTTGCGGCGAAAGGACCGGAGCGTACGTGAGCGAGAATCAGAACCTGCTCGCGGAGCAGCGGCGCACCCTGATCCTCGACGAGGTCCGGCGCCGGGGCGGGGTCCGGGTCAACGAGCTGACCCGCAAGCTCGGCGTGTCGGACATGACGGTCCGCCGCGACCTCGACGCGCTGGCCCGGCAGGGCATGCTGGAGAAGGTGCACGGCGGCGCGGTCCCGGTGGTGGAGGCGAGCACGCACGAGCCCGGGTTCGAGGCCAAGTCGGGCCTGGAGCCGACCGCCAAGGAGGACATCGCGCGGGCGGCGGCCGAGCTGGTCGCTCCCGGCGCGGCGATCGCGCTGTCGGGCGGTACGACGACCTTCGCGCTGGCGCACCACCTGCTCGACGTTCCCGACCTCACGGTGGTCACCAACTCGGTGCGGGTGGCCGATGTGTTCCACGCGGCGCAGCGCACCTCCGGGACCCGGCAGGGCGCGGCCACGGTCGTCCTGACCGGCGGGGTGCGCACGCCGTCCGACTCGCTGGTGGGGCCGGTGGCCGACCAGGCGATCGCGGTGCTCCACTTCGACCTGCTGTTCCTCGGGGTGCACGGCATATCGCTGGAGGCGGGGCTGTCGACCCCGAACCTCGCGGAGGCGGAGACGAACCGGCGCCTCGTGCAGTCGGCCCGGCGGGTGGTCGTGGTCGCCGACCACACCAAGTGGGGCACGGTGGGGCTCAGTTCGTTCGCGTCCCTGGAACAGGTCGACACCCTGGTGACGGACTCCGGGCTGCCCGCGGGGGCGCGCGCGGAGGTGTCCGAGCATCTGCGGCGGCTGGTGGTGGCGGGCGAGCCCGAGGAGTCCTCGGAGGCCGCTGACATCTGACGGACCTCCAACCTGCCTGCCTGCCGCCAAGTCCGGTGTCCGTCGAGGAGGTCACGTCCGTGGCCCACCGTCTGCGCCCCGTGGGGCACGAGTTCGTCCGGGCCGCGCCCGTACGTCCGGTCTTCGAGCGGGAGGTCTCCGCCTCGCCCGAGCGGGTGTTCCGCGCGCTCGGGCGAGGACGTCACCGGCTGGACGGAGTGGTTCGGGCCGGTCACGCCGGCTCGCGGGGTAGCCCTCAGTCGGGCCAGACGCCGGTCCGCAGCAGGGACTCGATCGCCGCCGTGTACGGCGCGATGTCCAGACCCTGCCCGTCCAGCCAGGCGTCCGAGTAGTACTTGTCCAGGTACCGGTCCCCCGGGTCGCACAGCAGCGTCACCAGGCTCCCCCGCCGGCCCTCCGCCACCATCTCCGCGACGAGTTTCAGCGCGCTCCACAGCCCGGTGCCGGTGGAGCCGCCCGCCTTGCGGCCGATGACCCGTTCCAGGGCCCGCACGGCGGCGACGCTGGCCGCGTCGGGCACCTTCATCATCCGGTCGATCGCGCCGGGCACGAAGCTCGGCTCCATGCGGGGCCGGCCGATGCCCTCGATACGGGAGCCGCGGTCGCAGGCGACGCCCGGATCGCCGGTGGTCCAGCCCTGGAAGAAGCACGAGTTCTCCGGGTCGGCGACACAGATGCGGGTGTCGTACTGCATGTAGTGGACGTAGCGCGCGAGGGTCGCCGAGGTGCCGCCGGTGCCGGCCGTGGCGACGATCCACACGGGTTCCGGGAACCGCTCCAGCTCCAGCTGGCGGAAGATCGATTCGGCGATGTTGTTGTTGCCCCGCCAGTCGGTGGCCCGCTCGGCGTAGGTGAACTGGTCCATGTAGTGGCCGCCGGTCTCCGCCGCCAGGGCGGCGGATGCCTCGTACATCGTGCGGGGGTCGTCCACGAAGTGGCACCGACCGCCGTGGAACTCGATGAGGCGGCACTTCTCGGCGCTCGTCGTGCGCGGCATGACGGCGATGAAGGGCACGCCGATCAGCTTCGCGAAGTACGCCTCCGACACGGCCGTGGAACCGCTGGACGCCTCGATCACCGGGCGGCCCGGACGGATCCAGCCGTTGCAGAGCCCGTAGAGGAAGAGCGAACGGGCCAGCCGGTGCTTGAGGCTGCCGGTCGGGTGGGTCGACTCGTCCTTCAGGTAGAGGTCGATGCCCCACCGCTCGGGCAGCGGGAAGCGCAGCAGATGGGTGTCGGCCGAGCGGTTGGCGTCGGCCTGCACCCTGCGCACGGCCTCTTTCAGCCAGGCCCGGTAGGCGGCGTCACTGTGGTCGACGTCGAGGGTGGCGCCGGCCAGGGTCTGTCGGGGAGTGCTCACGGCGGGGCTCCTTACGCTGAGCGCCGACGGCGTCTCGCGCGGCCGGTACCCCGATCATAAGCACCCTCCACACCACCTCTCACCTGCATAAACACTTCTTTGAGCCACTCAAAGGCACTCCTGGGGAGCGCAGGATGCGGCAAGGGGGCGCACTGGCGCGAGTGCACCCCGGGCCCCGGGGAACGGTGGCGCGTGCACTGGTGCTCGGCGGCGGGTGCGGGCAGACTGCACCGGCGTGAGCAGCGTCCCGTACGGGGCACACTGGAGCTGGACAGGAGCCGGCCCGTGGAGCACGGTCCGGCACACCGACGCGCACAAGGGGGCGGGTGGCATGGCGGAGCCGGAGTTCACGGCCACGGGCGTGCGGATCGGCAAGTGGCTGCGTTCGCTCACCCGGGCCGGCCAGGTCCGGATCAGCGAGGGCCGGCTGGAGCTGCTCACCAGCTACGGCAGCGAGATCGACAGCGCGCCGGTGCAGGCGGTACGGGCGTCCAGGCCCTGGTTCGCACCCGAGGACCGGGCGCTCGCGGACCTCAACGGCAAGCGGTACCTCCTGACCCTGGGCGACCACGACCCCGCGCCGGGTGAACCCGGTCCGCCCGCCGCCCGCCGTTTCATCGAGGCCGTACGCCGGGCGTCGGGGCGCGGCGCCTGAGATGTCCGTGACTTGCGTCACTTCACCTCTTGCGTCACGCTGGTCTCACGTCACTCTGGGTTTACCGGCGATAACGCTGCGAACCAGCCCGCCGGCCACGACAGCAGGCGGCAG
This sequence comes from Streptomyces sp. NPDC059454, assembly GCF_042749965.1. Classification (NCBI taxonomy): domain Bacteria; kingdom Bacillati; phylum Actinomycetota; class Actinomycetes; order Kitasatosporales; family Streptomycetaceae; genus Streptomyces; species Streptomyces sp. NPDC059454. The sequence continues at coordinate 67,307 of NZ_JBHYVC010000010.1, forward strand.
CGTCACGCAGGCGCCCTGCTGGATCCGTCTTCCGTGTTCTTCCGGACCTCACGTCGGGGAGTCGCAGCCGTGATCACTCACCCAAGCAGGCACTGCGCGGTGGAGCTCCAAGCCCTGCCGTCGCGGATCGGCCAGGTCCGCAGAATCGTATCTGCGCAGTTGCGCTACTGGCATATGGACTCGTTGATAGACCGGGCATCGCTCGGTGTGACGGAGTTGTTGTCCAACGTCCACCGGCACGCCCAGCCCGACAAGACGTGCACCGTCGAGATCGAGCTGCTGCTCGACCGGCTCAAGGTGTCGGTGCGCGACCACGACCCGCGGTTGCCGGTCGTGGCGGACGCGAGCCCGCTCGCCACGTGCGGGCGCGGGCTGGCGATGGTGGCCGCGATGAGCGAGAGCTGGGGCGCGGTGCCGGACGGCGAGTCCGGCAAGATCGTGTGGTTCACCCTGCCGACACCGGCCGCGACCAACACGCCCGCCGGGGACCGGCGTCCGCGGATCACGGCCGGCGAGCCCGCCGACCACCGCTTCGCGGAGGTCGCCCTGGTGGAACACACCACCGGGGACCACCGCTCCGAACGGGCTCCGGCCCGCTCCACCGTGCCCGGCTGACACGGACGACCGGCAGGCCGGCGGGGAGCCGGTGGCGAAACCCCCGGCTCCCTCCCGGCCTGCGGGTCCCGGCAGCGGGCGCGCTGCCGCCGGCCGAGCGCCTCGACAGTTCCAACGGCCGGTCCCCGACGGTTCGTTCCCGGTACGGATGTGACATGCCGTCCGGTCCGTCGGCCTGTCACGGCACCCCGCGCCCTTCCGCTCTCCGTAACCTGACGAGCCGGCGGATGGAGGAGCACGGTGAGCGCGGCAGCGGCGGCGGGGAGCTGACGGTGAACCGCGTCGGCCACGGCGCGATGCGGCCTGCCGGCAACGGCCACAGGGAGTCCTCCCTGTCTCCTTGTCGCGGCCGCATGAGGTCCAGGTCCTCGCCCCAGGCGTCCAGTACTCCGCCGTGCCCGGCCACCCGGGCCGCCGCCTCGACCCGGGTGAACAGGTGCCGCTGCAGGGTCGCGTCGCCTGTCGCCGAGATGCGGTCCACGGCATGGGGCAACACCTCGGTGCCCCAGCCCGGGAGCGGATGCCGGGCGAGCTCCCACGCCAGGTACTTGTTGCAGGGGCGGGGCGGCGGTCGAGGGCGAAGAGCAGCTCGAGCAGGAACCGGATGCTGTCGGCGGCGTCCGGGCGAGCGGCGAGGGCCCGGCCGTCCCGGTGGTTCTCGACGGAGCGGCAGAGCGAGTTGACGTAGGCGTCGAGCCGGCCACTGGCGTTTCGGGACCCCGCCGAGGGACGCGAGCGGCACGGTGCCGTCGGGGACCAACGCCTCGGCCGTGACGAACCGCCCCCAACGGGGCCCCTGCCATCCACGGGCTCCGGCCTCTCCAGCGGCTCGGGGCAGGGGGCGTTGCACCTCCGGGCGCCGGCCGGCCCGTGCTCGAAGGGCCTTGCCTCGACGACGACTTCACGGCCGTCCGCCGGCCGCTGAACCGCTCCGGGATCGCGGTGGAGGCCCTGAAGCACCGCGCGGTGCGCGGGGCTCTTCCTTCACTTCGCGGATCGCACGGTCCGGTCCGTGGTCACCGCTCACTGACACCCTCCACTACTCGGTGATACTTTGTAGTGGTACTCGGTACCACGAAGTACCGAGAGGACTGAGGTGGGCTTGCGATGGACGACCTGACGGAGATGCTGAAGGGCACGCTCGAAGGGTGCGTGCTCGAGATCATCGGCAGCGAGGAAACCTACGGGTACGCCATCACCCGTCAGTTGAACGAGCTCGGCTTCACCGACGTCGTCGAGGGGACGGTGTACACCATCTTGCTGCGGCTGGAGAGGAACGGGCTCGTCCAGGTGACGAAACGGCCGTCCGAGGCCGGTCCGCCGCGCAAGTTCTTCACGCTCAACGACGCCGGACGCGAGGAACTCGCGAGGTTCTGGGCGAAATGGCAGTACGTCTCATCACGCATCGACAAGCTCAAGGAGGGCGGGAGATGAACTTCTGGGAGACCATCACAGGCAGCGATCTCACCAGGGAATGGAAGGCGTTCGAAGCCCGGGCCGCAGCCCTGCCGGACGACTACCGGGCGGCGTGGGAACAGATCAAGGGCCACCTCTTTCCCCATGGGGACTTCACCGGCCGCAACCTGACGCCGATCTTCGACGCCGCCCTGGGGCTGCTCGAAGAAGCCGCAGCGGACGGGCTGAGCGTCCGCGAGGTGCTCGGCGAGGACATCCGGGGCTTTTGCACGGCGCTGGCCGGCGGAGAAGGGGCCCGAACCCATCGCGACCGGTGGCGCGAGCAGCTGAACAGGAACGTCGCCAGGAAACTGAACCGGCTGGAGGGCTGACGTGAGCATCCAAGACATCATCGAGGGAAAGAAGCAGTGGCGGGCGCACATGGCGCGGGTCAAGGCACTCCCACCGGACTACCGGATCGTCTACAAGGAGATGCAGAGGTACCTGTTCAAGGTCGGACCGATCGACCTGTCCGACGGGCCCCTGCTGCCCGGGATCGTCGACTTCTTCGAAGAGGGCGTCGCCGCGGGCAAGGGGGTCCTGGAACTCATCGGCAACGACGTCGCCGCGTTCTGCGACGACCTGATCAAGGACTCGCGCACCTATGCGGACGTCTATCAGGAGTCCATCGGCGGGAAACCCGGCACCGCCGAGAAGTGACACCCGTCGCCTCGCGCCCGCGGGTACAGCCCACCCGCGCGACCCGTTCGCCTCGGCGCGGCGCGCATGGACGCGAGCCGACCGGCCGGCTCGACACGGGACCGGCCAAGGCCGGCGTGCCGATCGACCTCGTCGAGCTCGCGCCGCAGCACCTCGACGACGTGATCACCGGCCTCGACGGCCCCGGCTCCACGATGCGGGTCTCCCGCGAGTGACGCCGCCACGCGCCAGGTCCTGACCTACCGGGACCGGCCCCGGCTTCCCCCATCACCTCATCCCTCGAAGGGGAGACCCCTGTGCCTTCGCCTGTCATGCCCACGTCCAAAAACGGTGGCGGCCGCCTGTCACCGCCCGCCATCTCCGCCCTCGGCCTGCGCAAGACGTACGGCGGCAAGACCGTCCTCGACGGCATCGATCTACACATCCCGGACGGGTCCGTCTTCGCGCTGCTCGGTCCGAACGGCGCCGGCAAGACCACCGTCGTGAAGATCCTCTCCACCCTCGTCACCGCGGACGCCGGCGACCTGCGGGTCGGCGGCCACGACCTCGCCGCCGACCCCCAGGCCGTACGGGCCGCGATCGGTGTCACCGGTCAGTTCTCCGCCGTGGACGGGCTGATCACCGGCGAGGAGAACATGCTCCTCATGGCGGACCTGCACCACCTCTCCCGGCGCGAGGGGCGGCGGGTCACCGCCGAACTGCTGGAGCGGTTCGACCTCACCGAGGCGGCGAAGAAGCCCGCCTCCACCTACTCCGGCGGCATGAAGCGCCGCCTGGACATCGCCATGACCCTGGTCGGCGACCCGCGGATCATCTTCCTCGACGAGCCCACCACCGGCCTCGACCCGCGCTCCCGCCACACCATGTGGGGCATCATCCGCGAGCTCGTCTCCGACGGCGTGACCGTCTTCCTCACCACCCAGTACCTGGAGGAGGCCGACGAACTCGCCGACCGCATCGCCGTGCTCAACGACGGCAGGATCGCCGCCGAGGGCACCGCCGAGGAACTCAAACGGATCGTTCCCGGCGGGCACGTCCGCCTCCGCTTCACCGACCCGGCCGCCTACCACAGTGCCGCCACCGCGCTGCGCGAGGTGCAGCGCGACGACGAGGCGCTGGCGTTGCAGATTCCCAGCGGCGGCAGCCAGCGCGAACTGCGCGCGCTCCTCGACCGGCTCGACTCGGCCGGCGTCGAGGCGGACGACCTGACCGTGCACACCCCCGACCTCGACGACGTCTTCTTCGCCCTGACCGGCGGCGCCGCCGTCCCCCACCAGCCCAAGGAGGCGGTCCGATGAGCTCCCTGACCCTGGCCGTGCGCGACTCGTCCACGATGCTGCGCCGCAACCTCCTGCACGCGCGCCGCTACCCGTCCGCGACGCTGAACCTGCTGCTGACGCCCGTCCTGATGCTGCTGCTCTTCGTCTACATCTTCGGCGACGCGATGAGCGCCGGCATCGGCGGCAGCGGCGCGGACCGCTCCGACTACGTCGCCTACATCGTCCCGGGCATCCTGCTCATGACCGTCGGGAGCACCACGATCGGCGCCGCGGTGTACATGGCCATGGATATGACCGAGGGCATCATCGCCCGCTTCCGTACGATGTCGATCCACCGCGGCTCGGTGCTCATCGGGCACGTCGCCGGCAGCGTGCTGCAGTCGGTCATGAGCGTGGTCCTCGTGGGCGCCGTCGCCGTGGCCATCGGCTTCCGCTCGACGGACGCCACGGTCCTGGAGTGGCTGGCGGCATTCGGGCTGGTCACGATGTTCTCCCTGGCGCTGACGTGGATCGCGGTCGGGATGGGCCTGTCCAGTCCGACCGCCGAGGCGGCCGGCAACAGCGCCATGCCGCTGATCCTCCTGCCGTTGATCTCGAGCGCGTTCATCCCCGCCGGGGCGATGCCGGGCTGGATCCAGCCGATCGCCGAGTACCAGCCGTTCACCCCGGCCATCGAGACCCTGCGCGGCCTGCTGCTCGGCAGCGGGATCGGCCACAACGGCTGGCTGGCCGTCGCCTGGTGCCTGGGCCTCACGATCCTCGGCCACTTCTGGTCCAGAACCCTGTTCGACCGCGACCCGAAGTAGCCGGCAGCACCACCTCGAAGCAGCGGCCCCGCCCCTCGTTCCGTACCGCTGTCCGGCCCGCGGGGCCTTCCGTCGCCCGGGCTGACGGCGTCAAGCCGTACGACCGAGCCGAGGCTCGACGCGCACCGCTTCGACCTCGCCCCCGCGCTGCGGCTGGTTGAGGAGACCGTTCCGCACGTGGTGGTGAACGGGATGGAGAGTCGCCGACGTGCCCGCCGTGGAGAAGGCGGATGCCGACGAGTAGCCGAGCAGTGAGCTGTGACAGGCGGTCCGGAGTCCTTGCGGCTGACTCCGGACCGCCTTCGGCACGAGGGCGTGGTCTGCTCGGGCCGCTCCTGCCGCGGGAGCGGCGCCCCCGTCGGCTTCCGTCGAGGAGACCTCCTCGGCAGCCTCCGGCTCCCCGGCGAGGAGTCGCACGGCCGGTCGGCGGCGCGGGCGGAGCCGGCCGCCTTCCGGGAACGGGGCGGCACGGCCCCGGCTCGCGCACGCCGTGGGCGAGGCGGCGGTGGAAAGCGTCCTCACCGGGAATCCCGGCCGGGCCTTCGCCGTCGACCGGCGTCGGCGTCCGGCCGGGCACCGGCGGTCAGCCGCCCGCCTGGTCGCTGTCCTTCATCGCACCCCAACCGTGCCAGCGCTCGACCTCGAGCCGGCCGCTGACCCTCGTCCGCTCCCGGTCCGGATACGGGTTGCCGGTGTAGTGCCGGGAGAGGCGGTCGATGTCGGCCAGGTCCTCGTCGTCGTAGATCTCGGTCACCCGGCCGAGCAGGGTGACGTGGGTGTACCAGTCGTCGCCGGCCAGGACGGTGAGGGTGACGCGGGGGTCGCGACGGACGTGCTTCAGGCGTACCCGGCCCTCGTCGAAGTTGATCAGCGCGCGGCCGTCCTCCCACAGGTACCAGGTGGGGGTGGACACGGGCGTGCCGTCGGAGCGCAGCGTGGCCATCACGCAGGGATTGGGCTTGCGCAGCAGTTCCTGTGCCTCGGGGGGAAGCGGGGGCTTGGACACCATGGACTCCTTCGTGCGTACCGCTCGGCCGATCAGGTGGTGGGGTCGTCGTCGAAACTGGCGTAGTAGGCGGCGGCCATGTCCTCGTCGCCATGGCCCAGGGCATGGGCCCGCTCGAACCGTTCGGCGCTCGCGGCGGCCACGTCCAGGCGGACCCCGTGCTGTTCGCCGGCCCGCACGATCAGTCTGGCGTCCTTGGCCGCGGTCGTCACGGCGAACTGGGCCGGGGTGAGCCGCCCGTCGAGGATCATCCCGGCCTTGGCACGCAGATAACCCATGTCGAGCGGGCCGCCGGCGATGAGGTCGAGGAAGCCGTCCGGTGCGACGTCGAGGGCCTTCGCCAGGGCGAGGGCCTCACCGGCGGCGGTGGTCGCGGCGAGCACCCAGCTGTTGGCGACCAGCTTCAGGCGGGTCGCGCCGGCCGTGGCGCCGTCCTCCCCGGCCCAGACGGTGCGGGCGCCCACCGCGTCGAACACCGGGGTCACCCTGTCCCGGCCCTCGGCGGGGCCGGCGGCGAGCACGGTCAGCTGTCCGTCCTCGGCGGGCCGGCGGGTGCCGAGGACCGGGGCGTCGTAGAAGAGCAGGCCGTGTTCGCGGGCGAAACCGGCCAGCTCGGCGACGCCCTCGATGCCCGCGGTGGTGGACTGCGCCCACACGGTTCCGCCGCGCAGGGCGGGGGCGGCCCGGCGCATCGTCTCCAGGGTGGCCGGGCCGTCGTACAGCATGGTCAGTACGACGTCGGTGGACTCGACCGCCTCCGCGGGGGTGCCGGCGATGTGCGCGCCGTCGGCGGCGAGCGGTTCGGCCTTCGCGCGGGTGCGGTTCCAGGCCCGTACGGTGTGCCCCGCGCGCAGGAGGCTGCGGGCCATCGCCGCGCCCATGATGCCGGTGCCCAGGACGCTGACGGTGAGCTTGTCGGTCATGGCGTCGCTTTCTGTCTGCCGGGCTGTCTTCTCACACCAGTGCCCCAAGAGGATCGTCCAGCACCGGCTGCCAGGCGAGTTCCGCCGCGCCGACCAGGCTGTTGTGGTCCAGGGTGCAGGGGAGGATGGGGACGCCGCCGCTGCGGCCCCACAGGCTGCGGTCGGCGACGACGGCACGCAGCCGGTCCGGGTCGGCCTCCAGCAGGGTGCGGTGCAGTCCGCCGAGGATGATCCGGTCCGGGTTGAGGATGTTCACCAGTCCGGCGAGGCCCAGGCCGAGGCGGTCGATGAGCGACTCGGCGGCGGTGCGCACGTCCGGGTCGTCGTACCGGCCGCGGACCAGGTCCTCGGCCTGCTTCAGCAAGGAGAACTCGGGGCCCGGCGCGCGGCCCGCCGCGGTGAGCAGGGCCAGCGGGTCCGCCTCCACGTCGAGGCAGCCGCGGCTGCCGCAGTGGCAGGGGCGGCCCTCGGGGTTGACGGCGAGGTGGCCGACCTCCAGGGCGAGACCCGAACTGCCCGAGTGCAGGCGGCCGTCGAGCACCAGCGCGCCACCCACACCGCGGTGGCCGGTGGCCACGCACAGCAGGTCGCGGGAGCCGCGCCCGGCGCCGTGCCGGTGTTCGGCGAGGGCGGCGAGGTTGACGTCGTTGGCCGCGAAGGCGGGCCCGCCCAGGCCGGCCGCGCGCACCTGCTCGGCGAAGATCTCCCGCACCGGGGCACCCGCGGGCCAGGCCAGGTGCAGGGGGTTGAGGGCCAGGCCCTCCGGTTCGGCCACCGCCGACGGCACGGCGAGCCCGGCGCCCACGCACCGCCGCCCGGTCTCCCGCAGCAGTTCGGCGCCTGCCGCCACGGCGGAACCGAGCACCTTCGCCGGGTCGGCGTCGACGACCTCGCAGCCGGGCGCCGTGGCGACGATACGGCCGCCCAGTCCGACCAGGGCCGCCCGGAAACCGTCGGAGTGCACCTGCGCGGCGAGCGCCACGGGCCCGTCCTCGGCGACCGAGAGCCGGTGCGAGGGACGCCCCTGCGAACCGGCCGCCGCACCGGGCCGGGCGTCCACCCGGATCAGCCCGAGCGCCTCCAGTTCGGCGGCGACCGCACCGGCCGTCGCGCGGGTCACGCCGAGTTCGGCGGTGAGCACCGCGCGGGTCGGCGCGCGTCCGGTGTGCACGAGCTCCAGCGCGGGTCCGAGCGCGCCGCGCCCCCGGTCCAGCCGCGTCCTCGAGGTGGTCCCTTCCCCCGCCGGCCGGGGGTCCGCCTTCCCGCTCATGGGGGCGAGTCTCCCATGATCCGCAAACCGGCGCGGACTACAGGCCGCTGACCCGCAGCGTGATGTTCAGCCGGCCGGTCAGTCCCAACTCGGGCGGTGCCGTGCCCGCGTGCACCCGGGGAACGCCGTGGTACGCGAGCCGGGAGGGTCCGCCGAAGACGAACAGGTCGCCGCTGCGCAGCTCCACGTCCGTCCAGGGGCGGGTGCGCGTCCCGGTGGTGCCGAAGCGGAAGACGCAGGTGTCGCCGAGGCTCAGCGACACCACGGGCGCGTCCGCCTTCTCGTCGCTGTCACGGTGCATGCCCATGCGGGCATCGGCGTCGTAGAAGTTGACGAGGGCGATGTCGTACGCGGCACCGCGCGCGGCGTCCGCGCCCAGCGCGTCGGTCACCGCGCGGCGGCCCAGCTCGCCGAGCCACCCGGGGAACGGTTTCACCGGCGCGCCGTCGCCGTCGACGACGGTGCGGGCGTAGCCGTACGGATACCAGTGCCGGCCGAGGCACACCTGCCGGGCGGTCATGGTGCCGCCGCCGGGTGTGCGGACGGTGCGCAGTCCGGCGGGCGGCCTCGCCCAGTCCCGGCAGGCGTCGAGCAGCTCGCGCTGCGCCCGCGCGTCCAGCCAGTCCGGCACGTGCACCGCGCCGGGCGCGACCTCTCTGCGTGCCCTGGGGAACAGCTCGGCGTCCATGCCTCCCATCCTGCCGGACGCACCCCGAGCTGCGGCTGGGCTAGCCTGGTCGACGATGAACGACCGTATGACGACTGCGTGGGGCGAGCCGGTGCTGGCCCGCTTCCCCGAGGACCCGCGGGACAGGCTGCGCGCCTGGGACGCGTCCGACGAGTATCTCCTCAGGCATCTCGCCGAGCGGCGGGTCCCGCTGTCCGGCACGGTCGTGGTCGTCGGCGACCGCTGGGGCGCGCTGGTGACGGCGCTCGCGGCGCACCGGCCGGCGCAGATCACCGACTCCTGGCTCGGCCAGGAGGCGACCCGGGCGAACCTCGCCCGCAACGGCGTCGAACCGGGCGCGGTACGGCTGCTCACCACGCAGGATCCCCCGCCGGGCCGGATCGACGTGCTGCTCGTCCGCGTGCCGAAGAGCCTGGCGCTGCTGGAGGACCAGCTGCTGCGGCTGGCGCCGGCGGTGCACGAGGACACGGTGGTCGTCGGCGCCGGCATGGTGAAGGAGATCCACACCTCGACGCTGGACCTCTTCGAGCGGATCCTCGGCCCCACCAGGACCTCGCTCGCCGAGAAGAAGGCCCGGCTGATCCTGTGCACCCCGGATCCCACGCTGCGGCGCCCCGAGAACCCCTGGCCGTACCGCTACCCGCTGCCCGACGGCATCGGCCCGGTGTCGGGCGCGACGGTCGTCAACCACGCCGGCGTCTTCTGCGCCGACCGCCTCGACATCGGCACCCGGTTCTTCCTGCGGCACCTGCCCGCCGGCGGGGACGGCGGGCGGGTGGTGGACCTGGGCTGCGGCAACGGCGTCGTCGGTACGGCGATGGCGCTGGCCGACCCGCGCGCCGAAGTGCTGTTCGTGGACGAGTCGTTCCAGGCGGTGGCGTCCGCGCAGGCCACGTACCGGGAGAACGACGTGTCCGGACACGCCGAGTTCCGGGTCGGCGACGGCCTGTCGGGCGTACCGGCCGACAGTGTCGACCTCGTCCTGAACAACCCGCCCTTCCACTCCCACCAGGCGACCACCGACGCCACGGCCTGGCGCATGTTCACCGGCGCCCGGCGCACCTTGCGCCGGGGCGGCGAACTGTGGGTGATCGGCAACCGTCACCTGGGGTACCACGTGAAGCTGCGACGGCTGTTCGGCAACAGCGAAGTGGTGGCCTCTGACCCGAAGTTCGTGGTCCTGAAGGCCGTGAAGCGATGACTCAGGACGGCGCCGGGGCCGTGCCCAGCGCCTCGATGGTCCCCGTCACCGCCCGTGCCATCGCCTCCCGGCCCACCGTGAGGTAGCCGCGGGAGTCGACCGCCTCGGGGTGGGCGGTGAGGAATTCCCTGATCGCGCCGGTCATGGCGATGTTCAGGGCCGTTCCCACGTTGACCTTGGCGATGCCGCCCGTGACCGCCGCGGCGAGTTCGTGGTCGGGCAGGCCCGAGGACCCGTGCAGGACCAGGGGTACCTCCAGGGCGGCGGCCAGCCGTTCGAGGAGGGCGTGGTCGAGGGTGGCGGTGCGGGTGGTCATGGCGTGGGTGGTGCCGATGGCGACGGCCAGCGCGTCCACCCCGGAGTCGGCGACGAAGGCGCGGGCCCGGTCGGGGTCGGTACGGGCACCCGGGGCGTGGGCGTCCGGCGCGGCCTGCCCGCCCTTGCCGCCGATCTCGCCCAGCTCGGCCTCGATCCAGAGCCCTCGGGCGTGGGCCCAGTCGACGGCGGCCCGGGTGGCGGCGAGGTTGTCGGCGTAGGGCAGCCGGGCCGCGTCGTACATCACGGAGCCGAATCCGGCGTCCGGGGCCTGGCGCAGCAGGGCGTCGCTCTGGACGTGGTCCAGGTGCAGGGCGACGGGAACGGCGGCGCGTTCGGCGGCGGCCGCGGCGGCGCGGGCGAGCGGGAGCAGCCGGCCGTGGCGGAACCTGACGGCGTTCTCGCTGACCTGGAGGACGACGGGGGCGTTCGCCGACTCGGCGCCGGCGATGACGGCCTCGACGTGTTCGAGGGTGATGATGTTGAACGAGGCGACCGCCGAGCGGTGGGCGGCGGCGCGGGTGACGAGCTCGCCGGTGGTGGTGAGGGGCACGGTCCGTCCTTTCCGACGGGTCAGGGTTCGAGGACGACCGAGCGGGTGAGGTGGCGGGGCCGGTCGGGGTCCAGACCGCGGGCCGCGGCGACGGCGACCGCGAGCCGCTGGACGCGGACGAGTTCGGCGAGCGGGTCGAGGGTGCCCTCGACCCACAGACCGCCGGTGTCCCGCACCTGCCGGGCCATGCCTTCCGGAGCGTCGCCGAGCATCCAGGTCGCGGTGTCGGAGGTGGTGATGCTGATGGGTCCGTGCCGGTACTCCATCGCCGGGTAGGCCTCCGTCCAGGCGAGGGCCGCCTCGCGCATCTTCAGTCCGGCCTCGTTGGCCAGGCCGACGGTCCAGCCGCGGCCGAGGAAGGTGAACTGGACGCGGTCCACGAGCCGTTCGGGCAGCGGTTCACTCAGGGCCGTACGTCCGTCCTCGACGACCGCGTCGGTGTGCCGGCCCAGGTGGGCGCGGAGCAGGGTGAGGGCCGTGGTGGCGAACCGGGTCTGGACGACGGAGCGTTCGTCCGCGTAGTCGAGGACGACCGTCTCGCCGGCGAGCGACGTCACGGGGGCGGCCGGGTCGGCGGTGACCGCGGTGGTGCGCGTGCCGCCCTTCAACCGGCCCAGCAGGTCGAGGACTTCGGTGGTGGTCCCGGAGCGGGTGAGGGCGACGACGTGGTCGTAGGCCCGGTGCCGCGGGAACTCCGAGGCGGCGAAGGCGTCGGTCTCGCCCTGGCCCGCGTCCTCGCGCAGGGCGGCGACCGCCTGTGCCATGAAGTACGACGTCCCGCAGCCGACCACCGCGACCCGCTCCCCCGGTGCCGGGAGGACCGGGGCGTGGGACGCGGCCTGCGCGGCGGCGCGGCTCCAGCACTCGGGCTGACTGCTCAGTTCGTCCTCGACATGGGTCATGCCGCACCCCCGAAGGCTCGATGATTGTTCTTGCAACATTGAGCGAGGTTTCGAGCAAAATCAAGCATCCGGCCCAAGGCCGGGTGCGTTAGGGTCGCCGGAGGCCAAGGGAGACGACGGGAGGGTGGATGTCGCGGGACACCCGCTGGAAGGCGTTGCTGGAGCTGCTCGTCGAGCGCGGCCGGCTGGACGTCGAGGAGGCGGCCGGCGAGCTGGCGGTGTCGCCCGCGACGATCCGGCGCGACTTCGACCGGCTCGCCGAACAGCAGATGCTGGTGCGCACCCGTGGCGGCGCGGTGGTGCACGGGGTGTCGTACGAGCTTCCGCTGCGTTACAAGAGCGCGCGGCACGTCTCCGAGAAGCAGCGCGTCGCGAAGGCCGTGGCGGGTCTCGTCGCGCCGGGCGAGGCGGTCGGGCTGACCGGCGGCACGACCACCACGGAGGTGGCGCGGGCGCTGGCCGTACGCGGGGACCTCGCCTCGGGCTCGCCCGCGCTGACCGTGGTGACGAACGCGTTGAACATCGCCAATGAGCTGGTCGTACGGCCGCAGTTCAAGATCGTGCTGACCGGCGGGGTGGCGCGGGCCCAGTCGTACGAGCTGGTCGGGCCGCTCGCGGACGGGGTGCTGGGGCAGATCACCCTCGATGTGGCGGTGCTCGGTGTCGTCGCGTTCGACGCCGTGCACGGGGCGGCGGCCCATGACGAGGCGGAGGCTGCGGTCAACCGGCTGCTGTGCGAGCGGGCCGAGCGGGTGATCGTGGCCGCCGACTCCAGCAAACTGGGCCGGCGGGCGTTCGCCCGGATCTGCGCGGCCGGGTCGGTGGACACCCTGGTCACGGACTCGGGAGCGGACACCGGGACGGTACGCCGCTTCGAGGAGGCGGGACTGCGGGTCGTGGTGACCTGAGCCGGTCCGGCCGGGGCTGCCTAAGCTGGCACATGAGCACGGCGTGCCGGCCCAGGGAGGCTGCGATGGACGGGACGACCAGGGAACGGGACGGATCCGGTCCGCGCCGGTACGTGCCGATCGCCGACCACGGGCTGATCGGCGATCTGCGCAGTGTGGCGCTGGTGGGGACCGACGGCACCATCGACTGGTACTGCTGCCCCTCCTTCGACGCGCCGAGTGTGTTCGGGGCGATCCTGGACGCCGAGCGGGGCGGCTGCTTCGAACTGGCGGCGGCCGTGCCGGCCCGCACCAAGCAGTTCTACTTCCCCGACACCAATGTCCTGATCACCCGGTTCTTCACCGAGGAGGGGGTCGGTGAGGTGCAGGACTTCATGCCGGTCGGCGGCACCTCGGTCGAGGAGGCCCGGCACCGGCTGATCCGGCGGGTGCTGTGCGTACGCGGCTCCGTGCCGTTCCGGACGCTGGTGGCACCGCGGTTCGAGTACGGCTCCCGGCCGCACACCGTGCGGCCGGCCGGCGACATCGCGGTCTTCGACTCCGGGGAACTGTCCCTGGCACTCACCGCGACCGTCCCGATGGAGACCGACGGGGTGGATCTGCGGGCCGAGTTCAAGCTGGCCGAGGGGGAGACGGCGGTGTTCGCCCTGGACCGGATCGGCCCGGAGGTGACTCCGAGCCGCTGCGAGTGCGGGGAGGCGGAGCGGCAGTTCGGTGCGACGGTGGCGTACTGGAGGCAGTGGCTGTCCTCCTCGCGGTACCGGGGCCGCTGGCGGGAGATGGTGCACCGCTCCGCCCTCACCCTGAAGCTGCTCACCTACGCGCCGACCGGGGCGATCGTGGCGGCGCCGACGACCAGCCTGCCCGAGGAGCTCGGCGGGGAACGCAACTGGGACTACCGGTACGTGTGGGTGCGCGACGCCGCGTTCTGCGTGTACGCGCTGCTGCGGCTGGGTTTCACCGAGGAGGCCGAGGCGTTCATGGGGTTCGTCTCCCGGCACATCAGTCCGGGCGACCGCAAGGCCTCCGGCCCGCTGCAGGTCATGTACGGCATCGACGGCCGCACCGACCTCCCCGAGCGCGAACTCGGCCATCTGGAGGGCCACCACGGCTCGGCACCGGTCCGCGTCGGCAACGCGGCGGCCGACCAGCTGCAACTGGACGTCTACGGGGCGCTGATCGACTCCATCTACCTCTACGACAAGTGGGCCGAGCCCGTCTCCAGCGAGCAGTGGGACCATGTGACGGCGCTGGTGGACTGGGTGTGCGCGCACTGGGACCAGCCCGACGAGGGCATCTGGGAGACGCGTGGCGGACGGAAGAACTTCCTGTACTCGCGCCTGATGTGCTGGGTGGCGGTCGAGCGCGCCATCCGCATGGCCAACCGGCGGGGCCTGCCCGCGGACCTTCCCCGCTGGCAGGCGAGCCGGGACACCATCTACCGGTGGATCATGAGCCGCGGCTGGTCGGCGTCGCGCCGGGCCTTCGTGCAGCACGAGGGCGGGGAGGTGCTGGACGCGGCGGTCCTGATGATGCCGCTGTCGAAGTTCATCGCGCCGACCGACCCGAAGTGGCTGTCGACGCTCGACTCCCTCACCGAGGACCTGGTGTCGGACTCACTGGTCTACCGCTACGACCCGCTGGTGAGTCCCGACGGACTGCACGGTGCCGAGGGCACGTTCTCCATCTGCTCGTTCTGGTACGTCGAGGCGCTGACCCGTGCCGGGCGGCTCGACGAGGCGTCCCTCGCCTTCGAGAAGATGCTGACGTACGGCAACCACCTCGGCCTGTACGCCGAGGAGATCGGTCACACCGGGGAGCAACAGGGCAACTTCCCGCAGGCGTTCACCCACCTCGCCCTGATCAGCGCCGCGTTCAATCTGGACCGTGCCCTGGGCTGAGGCTCAGTGGCCGTGTCCGTCGGAGTGCTCCGGCGTCCCCGTGCCCGTCGCCGCCGCCTCCGCCGCTCCGGCGTGCACCGTGAACGCGGCGGTACGGACGACCCCGTCGTGCTTGAAGTCCAGGAACAGCCGGTAGCCGCCGCTGCTGGGCGCCGTGGCCGTGAAGGAGACCACCGGGCCGGACCCGGTCTTCCCGTCGCCGGGTGCGCCGCCCGGGTGGACGTGCAGGTAGGCGAGGTCCCCGGCACGCAGGGCGACCAGGTGGCCGTAGGCGCCGAGGTAGGGCTGGAGGTCGGTGACCGGCTTTCCCCCGCGCGAGACCGACAGGCGCAGTTCGCTCGCCCGTCCGGGGCGCAGGGCCCCGGTCAGCTCGACCTCGTAGCCGTCGACACGGGCCGTGCCGTCGGCCCGCGGCAGCTCCTGCGGCCGGTAGGAACCGGAGGCGGCGAGGTCCGCCCCGAGCGTGAGGCCGCGCGCGTCCCCGGCGGCCGGGGTGAAGTCGGCGAAGACCCGGTAGCCGCCGGCGCGGGGCAGGTCGACGGGGGTGGCCCAGGTGCCGTCGGCGGCACGGGTGGGATGCAGATGCCGGTAGGTGAGCAGGTCGCGCGAGGCGACGATGAGGTGGAGTTCCTTGTCGTGCTCGCGACGGTACTCGGTGACGGCCCGGCCGTGGTCGTCCCGGACGGCGAAGCGCAGCTCGGTGCGGTGCCCGGCGGTGATACGCGGGGTCCGCAGATCGAGCCGGTAGCCGCTCTCGGAGATCTGGAGTCCCCCGGCCGGCGGCGTGTCGTGCCCCGCGTGACCGTCCGCCCCCGTCGAGGGCGTGGCGTGCCGCTCGTCGTGCGCCGGTGCCCGGTCCGCGACGACCGGATCGAGGCCCTGCCCGACGCCGTAGGCCGTGCCGAAGGTGGCGGCCAGGGCGGCGGCGAACGCGGTGATCTTCAGTCCGGTGTTCATGGCCGTGACTCCTCGGAAGTAGGGACCCGCGGCTCACGTTGAGCCGCTCCATGCAGATCACGATACCCCTAGGGGGTACCAAGTCAAGCTCTGTCCATACTTGCACCTCATACCCACTGGGGGTATACATGGAGATCATTCGGTGGGTACCCCCACCCCGTATCCACTCCAGGAGCGATCATGACCGTCCGTACAGCCAGTGCCGATGCCGAGGTGGAGCTCGCCATCGGCGGGATGACCTGTGCCTCGTGCGCCGCGCGGATCGAGAAGAAGCTCAACCGGATGGAGGGGGTCACCGCCACCGTCAACTACGCCACCGAGAAGGCCAAGGTGAGCTACGGCGGCGAGGTCACCGTCGGCGACCTGATCGCCACGGTCGAGGCCACCGGATACACGGCCCAGCGCCCCGCACCACCCGACGAGCCGTCCGGAAAGGCCTCCGAGCCCGACGAACTCCGGCCGCTCAGGCAGCGGTTGGTGACAGCCGTGGCGCTGGCCGTCCCCGTCATCGCGATGGCCATGGTCCCCGCCCTGCAGTTCGAGTACTGGCAGTGGCTGTCACTGACGCTCGCGGCGCCGGTCGTCACGTACGCCGCCTGGCCGTTCCACAGGGCCGCCTTCACCAACGCCCGGCACGGGGCGGCCACCATGGACACGCTGATCTCGGTCGGCACGTCGGCGGCGTTCCTGTGGTCGCTGTGGGCACTGTTCTTCGGCACCGCGGGCACACCGGGCATGACGCACCCGTTCGAGCTGACCATCGCCCGCGGCGACGGCACCGGGAACATCTACCTGGAGGCCGCCGCCGGTGTGACCGCCTTCATCCTGGCCGGACGGTACTTCGAGGCGCGCGCCAAGCGGAAGGCGGGCGCGGCACTGAGGGCACTCCTCGAACTGGGCGCGAAGGACGTCACCGTACTGAGCCCCGACGGACGGGAGAAGACGGTTCCCGTGGCCGAGTTGCACACGGGCGACCGCTTCCTGGTACGCCCCGGCGAGAAGATCGCGACCGACGGGACCGTCGTCGAGGGCTCCTCCGCGGTGGACGCGTCGATGCTCACCGGCGAGTCGGTGCCGGTGGAGGTCGCCGCCGGTGATCCGGTCACCGGAGCCACGGTCAACGTGGGCGGACGGCTGGTCGTGGCGGCCACCCGGGTCGGAGCCGACACCCAACTGGCGCGTATGACAAGGCTGGTGGAGGACGCACAGAACGGCAAGGCCGCCGCACAGCGGCTCGCCGACCGCGTCTCCGCCGTCTTCGTCCCCCTCGTCATCGCCCTCGCCCTGGGCACCCTGGGCTTCTGGCTCGGCAACGGCGCCGGACCGACGGCCGCGTTCACCGCCGCCGTGGCGGTCCTGATCATCGCCTGCCCCTGCGCACTCGGACTCGCCACTCCCACCGCCCTGATGGTCGGCACCGGACGCGGCGCCCAGCTGGGCATCCTCATCAAGGGACCGGAAGTCCTGGAGTCCACCCGCCGCGTCGACACCGTGGTCCTGGACAAGACCGGCACGGTGACCACGGGCCGGATGACCCTGCTGGCCGTGCACACCGCCGACGGCACCGACGAGGCCGAAGTGCTGCGGCTCGCGGGCGCGTTGGAGCACTCCTCGGAGCACCCGATCGCACGGGCCGTCGCCGACGGAGCACGGGAGAGGCTGGGCGAGCTGCCCGTACCGGAGGACTTCGCAGGCGTCCCCGGCCTCGGGGTCCAGGGCGTCGTGGACGGACACGCGGTCCTCGTCGGCCGCGACCGACTGCTGCGGGAGTGGTCCCTGGAGCTGCCCGAGGACCTGGTCCGGGCCGGGGAGCGGGCGGAGGCGGCCGGACACACCGCGGTCCTGGCCGCGTGGGACGGCGCGGCGCGTGCCGTGCTGGAGATCGCCGACGCCGTGAAGGAGACGAGCCCCGAGGCGATCCGCCGGCTCCGCGCGCTCGGTCTGCGGCCCGTCCTCCTGACCGGGGACAACGAAGCGGTGGCCCGGACCGTCGCACACGAGGTCGGCATCGAGGACGTCATCGCCGGGGTGCTGCCGCAGGACAAGGTGGACGTCGTCAAGCGGCTCCAGGCGGAGGGCCGTTCGGTCGCCATGGTCGGCGACGGGGTCAACGACGCGGCGGCACTCGCCCAGGCCGATCTGGGCCTGGCCATGGGCACCGGCACGGACGCCGCGATCGAGGCCGGCGACCTGACCCTCGTTCGGGGCGACCTGCGTACCGCGGCGGACGCCGTCCGGCTCGCCCGCCGCACCCTCGGTACCATCCGGTCCAACCTGTTCTGGGCCTTCGCCTACAACGTCGCCGCCCTGCCGCTCGCCGCGGCCGGACTGCTCAACCCGATGCTCGCCGGAGCGGCCATGGCCTTCTCCTCGGTCTTCGTGGTCGGCAACTCGCTGCGTCTGCGCACCTTCCGGGCCGGCTGACCGGGGTGGGCGAGCCCGTGCGGATGGATCATGCGTACCGTGGGCACCTGGTGATTCGTCCACGATGCCACCGCGGGAGAGACAGATGAGCGAGCCGCCCACCACCGACCACCAGGACGTCACCCGTCCGCTCACCGAGCCCGTACCGCCCGCCGACGGACTGCGCAGGGTCGCCGCCGCGGTCCTCGGCGACCTCAGAGCCGTGGACGGCGCCCTGTACGCGGCGGTCGCCGCCACGCCGACGCCGACGCTCGACCGGGCGCTGCGCCGGCTGTCCCACACGGCCGACCACTCCAAGATCTCGTTCGCCATCGCCGGGGTCCTCGCGCTGAGCGGGGCGCGGCCGCGGCGGGCGGCGCTGGCGGGGGTGGGGGCGGTCGCCGTGGCGTCGGCGTCGGCGAACCTGCTGGGCAAGCGCCTGGTGCGCAGGGCCCGGCCGGACCGGGAGGCCGCACGGGTGACCGTGGACCGGCATGTGCCCATGCCGACGTCGGCGTCGTTCCCTTCGGGACACACGGCGTCGGCGGTCGCGTTCGCCACGGCGGTGGGTACGGTGCTGCCCGCGGCGTCGGTGCCGTTGGGGGCACTGGCGTGTGCGGTGGGGTACTCGCGGGTGCACACGGGGGTGCACTATCCGGGTGATGTGGCTGCCGGGGCCATTCTCGGCATCGCCAGTGCGGCCACCGCGCTGGCCGTGGGCGCGGCCCGTCTTCCGGCGTCGTACGCCCCCCACCGGATGCGGTTCCTGCACCGGCCGTGACCCACGGACGCCGACGCGGCCCGCTCCGCAGCCGTCGGTGACGGGGACCGCGCCCCGGCCCGCCGACCGCGTTCCCGCGCCCGCGGGCTCAGCCCGGACGAGCGACGGCCTGTCCGACGACGGAGCAGCGCCTCCCGCACCGAGGACAGGTCGCCTCGCCGAAGGCATGGGTCAGGGCATGCGCCATGTCCGCGTGGCCGTCCGCGTGGCCGTCCGCCGGGGCCGGCCCGTGGAGGCGGCGGCCGAGGCCGTCGAGCGCACCGGGACCGGCCGGTCGGAGGGCCGAAGCGGCCGTGTCGGCGTCGTCCCCTCGGCCATGTCCCTCAGCGCGGGCAGCACCAGCGGATGGGACACGCCGAGCGAGCCGTTGCGAGGCGGCTCCGTCCGCAGGCCGCTCCGGACCTGACCGTCCCGGCCGGCGGCGGCACGTTCCGGCAAGGTGGCCGGCCGGAATCGGCTTCGTCCACAAGGGGAACCGGGGAGCCGCTCGTCACCCGCGGCATCCGGGCGGACGCCGCCGGGCCGACGACACCGGGAGAGTCCCGGCCGCGGTCGTGAGGGCGGCGGGTTCACTCGTCCCCGTACGGCACGGTGACCCCCGGCAGCGCGTACTCGTCCCGCCGTCCGCACATCCCGTACCCACCACGCCGGCTGGGCTCCGCCTCGTACGCCGTCGCCCCTGCCAGGTAGGTGAGGTCACCGTCCGCCAGCGCGTCCAGCTGCGCACCCGTGCGTTCCGCGGCCTCCAGCGCACCCGTGCGCCACAACTCCCGCCATACCGGCACCCGTTCCCGCACCAGCAGCGCGGCCGCCCGCAGGAACTCCCGGTACGGCCCGTCGTCACCGGCCAGGAGCGCCTCACGCAGCGCGAGGTATCCCTCGACCGCGAGGTCCCGCCGCCGTCGCGCCGCCGCCTCCACCCGGGTGCCCGTACCGGCCGGAAGCGTCGCGGCGTCCGCGTACCGTCCGGGATCGGCCAGCACCTCCGCCGGGAAGGTGAACACGGCGTCCCCGGCCTCCGGCAGCCCGCTGTTCTGCATCAGCACCGTGACCCGCAGATCACCGCCCTGCACCATCCGGTGCACGGTCCCCGGTGTGAACCAGGCCACCGTCCCCGGCCGCAGCGGGATGTCCCGGTACCCGTCGGGGCCCAGCGTCTGCACGGCCCCCCTGCCGCCGGTCACGACGTACGCCTCCGTACACACCAGATGCAGGTGCGGACTGCCGCCGCACACCCCGTCGGCGGCCTCCCAGTCATAGGCGGCGAGATGCGAAAGACCGACCGCGCCGGGAAGCGGAGCGGGTCCGCTCACCACGGCAGACCGTCCAGATGCGCCTCCACCCGCTCCCGGTCCCACACCCCGTCCGCGACCACGATGCGGTAGCGGTACGAGAAGGACTCCCCCGGCGGCAACGCGAACTCCTCGAAGAACGCCCACGAGAACGCGACCGACGGTATGGGCTGCGAGCGCACGAACCAGTGCGAGGGGTGGACGGCGTTCCCGTCGAGGTTCTCCGGCGCGTGCGCGAAGACGAGCGTGGAGTGACCGTCGTGCTCGTCGTGTTCGGCACTGAACGAGAGCCACGGCCCCCGCGTGCCCATGAGCTTTCCGGCCTCGGCACCGGCACCGGCGCCGACGTCCGGCACGAGGACCGTACCGCCCGTGAAGTCGCGCGGCCCGCGCCACTGCAGCCCGGTGTAGCCGGCCATCTCACGGCCGGCGGTGGTGGGTGAGCCGAACTCCAGTGCCACCTCACGCAGGTTGGTGAGCCGGATCGACCAGTCCAGCACCCAGGCCCCGGCCGCCACGTCCACCGAGTGGACGCTCAGCCCGCGTTCCTCGCGCGCCCACTCGGCACCCCCGTTCTCCACCCAGGTGAGGTCCTCGGTGCAGTCGAGGCGCTCCTCCCCGGCCGCGAACGCGGAGAAGCCGTCGTGCCGCATGGAACCGATCCGCTCGGGCAGTGCCAGGTAACCCCGCCCGTGTACATAGGAGTTGCCACCCCAGAAGTTCTGCCCGGACAGATGACTGGCCGTCATCTGCAGCCCTTTGTGCCAGCGGTGGTCGTTGGGCCGGTACCCGGTCACCGTGCGCCCGGCGAGCGTGCGCACCGGGTGGGCGTACGGCTTGCGGGACTCGAACGGCTCGGGGTCGGGCCGGTAGACGTAGCGGAGGATCTCGGTGCCGCCCGGTGCCGTCACCGTGACGGACTCACCGTGGTGATGGGTAACGCGGATGCTCATGCGCGCTCCCCGGTCGCCCAGTCGGGCCGGCCGCCGTGCATGGCCTCGTGGAAGGGGTCGCCGGGCGTGATCTCACCCGCCCGCACCGGCCGCCCGGTGAACGCGGCCTTGTACAGGGCGGCGGCGAACTCCAGTGTGCCGCGCGCCTCCCGGCCGCTGCCCGGCGGCCGCACCCCCGCGTCGTAGGCGTCGAGCAGGGTCTTCAACTGGGCCGTGTGCGAGCTGGGGACGTCGAGCGCCGGAGTGCGCCAGGCGGCGGCCCGCTCGGCGGGGACGTGCCGGGCCGGGGTGTAGGTCCAGTCGTCGTTGCCGTGCCCGTAGAGGTGGGTGAGTTCGACCGTGGCGTCGGCGCAGTCGACGCGGACGCGGCTCACCTCGTCCGGGGAGAGCACACTGTTGACGACGGTCGCGAGCGCGCCGCCGCGGAAGCGGACCAGGGCGGTGGAGACGTCCTCACTCTCGGTGTCGTGGACGAGGCGCGCCGCCATGGCCCGGATCTCCTCCCACTCCCCGAGCAGGTGCAGCAGCAGGTCGTACTGGTGGATGCCGTGTCCCATGGTGGGCCCGCCGCCCTCGGTGGCCCAGCGTCCGCGCCAGGGCACGGAGTAGTACGCGGCGTCCCGGTGCCAGGTGGTCTGGCAGTGCGCGACCAGCGGGGCGCCCAGCTCACCGCTGCGGATCAGCTCGCGGGCGTGGACGGCGCCGGAGCCGTAGCGGTGCTGGAAGATCACGGAAGCGTACGCCCCGGATGCCTCCTCGGCGGCCGCGATGTCGTCGTACTCGGCGAGCGACAGGCACAGCGGCTTCTCGCACAGCACCCAGGCGCCGGCCTTGAGCGCGGCCACCGTCTGCTCCCGGTGGAGCGACGGCGGGGTCCCGATCAGCACCAGGTCCGGCCGTACGGCGTCGAGCATCGCGCTCATCGAGGTGAACCCGGCGACCTGCTCCCCGGTGGACGCGCGGAAGGCGTCGAGCCGGCCCTGGTCCACGTCGACGGCGGCGACCAGTTCGGCACGGTCGGCGTGGGCGCGCAGCGCGGGCAGATGACCGCCGCTGACGATGGCACCGGTGCCGACGACGGCGACACGGCGGCGGACGGGGGACAAGGACATGCGGCGCTCCTCGGAACGACGACGGCGGCAGACTGGAAAGCACTTCCAGAAAGCGCTTTCTCCCGCGGTCGACCCTAGGCCCGCACGCAGGCGGGGACAACCCCACGCCCCGTATTCGAGATCGGGTGAAGCCTGACCCGTTACGCCCGCACCCCGCCTCCCGACCGCAGCTCTCCGCCCTGCCCCAGGAACCGGTACCGCCGCTCGGGCCGCCCCGTCGCCCCGTACCGCAGCGACACCTCCGCGGTGCCCACGGTGTGGAAGTGCTCCAGGTACCGGCGGGCGCTGACCCGCGAGACCCCGGTCAGAGCCGCGCACTCGGTGGCCGACAGGGTGCCGTCGGTCCCGCGCAGGGCGCGCTCGACCAGCCCGGCGGTCTCCGCGCTCATGCCCTTGGGCAGCACCGGGGACACCGGCCCCGCCGCACCGCCCGCCAGCACCCGGTCGACGTCCGCCTGACCACGGACCACCGTGCCGAGCAGCCGGCCGCGCCGGCCGGCATAACGCTCCAGGCGCCCCCGCAGGTCCTCGAAGTCGAACGGCTTGAGCAGATAGTCGACGACCCCGTGCCGGACCGCGCCGCGCACCGCGTCCGCCTCCCGGGCGGCGCTGATGACCATCACGTCGCAGTCGTGCCCGGCGGTCCGCAGCCGGGGGATGACATCGAGACCGAAGAGATCGGGCAGGTACAGATCGAGCAGCACCAGGTCGGGACGGAGTTCGTCCACGGCGGCGATCGCCTGCTCACCGGTCCCGGCGACACCGACGACCCGGAACACGTCGAGGCGCTCGACGTAGGCACGGTGCACCCGGGCCACCCGGAAGTCGTCGTCGACCACGAGTACGTCGATCGCGTCGGCGGTCGCGGACGTGGGCTGCTCGCCGCGCGTGCTGATCATCGGTTCTGCTCCTTCCGCCACCGCGTCGGTGAGGTGGCCGGCGGTCGTGCGGGCGGACCGTTCGCCTCCGGCAGGGCGCGCGACGCAGCGCCGCGCGGGCGCCGGAACCGCCCATCATCGCCCCCACCTGCGGCCGGGGAAAGAGACGTGCACCACTGGCGCACCCGCCCTGACGCAATGACCACAACCTCCATTGGTTCCGCAAGCGCGACAGCCCGGCGGCGCACGGGCACCATGTGGCCCGCGTCACCCTCCCCCACAGGGCCTGGCGTGAACCCAGACGACCGACCGACAGGTGGTGGCACTCGTGCGCCTGCGCACACCCCTCGCCCTGCTCGGGGCCACCGTGCTCGTACTCGTGGGCCCGCCGCTGCTCACGACCGGCAGCGGCACCGAGACCGGCACACAGATCCCGGGCCTGCGCTTCATGGTTCCCAACTCGCCCGGCGGCGGCTACGACATCACGGCCCGCACGGCCGCGAAGAACGCCGAGGACGCCGGGCTCACCCACTCCGTCGAGGTGTTCAACCTGCCCGGCGCCGGCGGCACCGTGGGCCTGAGCCGGCTGGTGAGCGAACACGGCAACGGCAAGCTCGCCATGTCGATGGGGTTGGGCGTGGTGGGCGCCGTCCGCTCCAACGACGCGCCGAAGACCCTCGCGGACACCACCCCGATCGCCCGGCTCACCGAGGAGCAGGACGTCGTCGTGGTCGGGAAGGACTCCCCCTACAGGACGATCGACGATCTGATCGGCGCCTGGAAGGAGAACCCCGGCAAGCTCCCGGTGGGCGGCGGCTCCTCCCCCGGCGGGCCCGACCACCTCGCGCCGATGCTGATGGCACGGGCCGCCGGGATCCCCCCGAAGCAGGTCAACTACATCCCCTTCGACGGCGGCGGCGAGCTGCTCGCCTCGATCCTCGGCAACAAGGTCGCCTTCGGCGTCTCCGGTGTCGGCGAGTACCTCGACCAGATCAAGTCCGGTGAGCTGCGCCTGCTCGCGGTCACCGGCCCCGAGCGGGTCGACGGCCTCGACGCGCCCACGCTCGAGGAGGCGGGCTACGACGTGAGTTTCACCAACTGGCGCGGCATCGTCGCCCCGCCCGGCCTCACCGACGCCGAGCGCGGCAAGCTCGTACGCCTGGTGCGGGAGCTGCACGACTCGAAGGAGTGGCGGGAGTCGATGAAGCGCAACGGCTGGGACGACGCCTTCCTGACCGGCGAGAAGTTCGGTGAGTTCCTGGACGCGGAGGACAAGCGCGTGGTTTCGGTGCTGAAGGAGCTGGGCCTGTGACGACATCGACCACCGACAGCACCCCGGCGCCCGCCGCCGAACGGCGCTCCTGGCTCCGCGACCACTCCGAACTCGGCATCTGCGCACTGCTGCTGGCCCTCGGCGTGCTCGTCCTGACCGACGCCCTCACCATGGACGTCGACATCGCCCAGCGCGGGCCCGTCGGCCCGAGGACCGTGCCGATCGCCGTCGGCGTCGGGCTGCTCGTCGTCGCCGCGCTCCTCGCGGCCGACGTGCTGCGCGGCGGCCGGGGACAGGCCGAGTCCGGCGAGGACGTCGACCTGTCCGAACCCGCCGACTGGCGCACGGTGCTGCTGCTGACCGGGGTGTTCCTCGGCGCCGCCGTCCTCATCGAGCCGCTCGGTTTCCCGATCGCGGGCGCGCTGCTCTTCTGGGGCGCGGCCTTCGCGCTCGGCAGCCGCAGAACCGACCGCGATCCGCTGATCGCGGCGGTGGTCTCCTTCGTCACCTACGCCGTGTTCAACCACCTGCTCGGAGTGCCGCTGCCCGGCGGTCCGCTGATGGGAGTGCTCTGACATGAACACCCTCAACTCCCTCATGGACGGCTTCGGTACGGCTCTCACCCCGCTCAACCTGCTCTGGGCGGCCGTGGGCGTGCTGCTCGGCACGGCGATCGGGGTACTGCCCGGCATCGGCCCGGCGATGGCGGTGGCGCTGCTGCTGCCGGTGACGTACGGACTCGAGCCGACCGGCGCGTTCATCATGTTCGCGGGCATCTACTACGGCGCGATGTTCGGCGGTTCGACCACTTCCATCCTGCTGAACACGCCCGGCGAGAGCGCGGCCGTGGTCGCGGCCATGGAGGGCAACCCCATGGCCAAGTCGGGGCGCGGCGCCCAGGCCCTCGCGGCCGCCGCGATCGGGCACTTCGCGGGCGGCATGGTCGGCACGGTCCTGCTGGTGGCGCTGGCTCCGACGGTCGCCGACCTGGCGGTGGACATCGGCGCGCCGGACTACTTCGCCATCATGGTGCTGGCGTTCATCGCCGTGACGTCGGTGCTGGGCTCGTCCCGGATCCGGGGCATGGCCTCGCTGCTGATCGGTCTGACGATCGGTCTGGTGGGCCTGGACCAGATGACCGGCCAGCAGCGGCTGACGTTCGGCTCGCTGCAACTCGCCGACGGCATCGACGTGGTGATCGTCGCGGTGGGCCTGTTCGCCATCGGTGAGGCGCTGTGGGTCGCCGCACATCTGCGGCGCCGTCCGCCGGAGCCGATCCCGGTGGGCCGGCCGTGGCTGGGCCGCGCCGATGTGAAGCGCACCTGGAAGTCCTGGGCGCGCGGTCCGTTCATCGGCTTTCCGTTCGGCGCGATCCCGGCGGGCGGTGCGGAGATCCCGACCTTCCTGTCGTACGTCACGGAGAAGCGGCTGTCGAAGCACAAGGACGAGTGGGGCAAGGGCGCCATCGAGGGTGTCGCGGGTCCGGAGTCGGCCGCTTCGGCCTCGGCGGCGGGCACGCTGGTGTCGATGCTGACCCTGGGCCTGCCGACCACGGCGGTCGCGGCGGTGATGCTGGCCGCGTTCCAGCAGTACGGCATCCAGCCCGGCCCGCTGCTGTTCGAACGCGAACCCGACCTGGTGTGGGGCCTGATCGCCTCGCTGTTCGTCGGCATGGTGCTGCTGCTCGCCCTCAACCTGCCGCTGGCCCCGGTGTGGGCGAAGCTGCTGCGCATTCCGCGGCCGTACCTCTACGCCGGGATCATGTTCTTCGCGGCGGTGGGCGCGTACGCGGTCGGCGGTGAGGTGATCGACCTGGTGATCCTGCTGATCATCGGCCTGATCGGGTTCGGCATGCGGCGGTACGGACTGCCGGTGTTGCCCGCCATCATCGGGGTGATCCTCGGCCCGGCCGCCGAACAGCAGTTGCGCCGCGCCCTGCAGATCAGCGACGGCAGCGTCACGGGGCTGGTCGATACGCCGTTCTCGGTGATTGTTTACGCGGTCGTCGCGCTGCTGCTGGTCTGGCCGCTGGTGCGCAGGGCGCTCCCCCGCAAGGGCGCCGGGACCTGATCGAACGCGGGATTCGCCGGTCGGGGCGTGGCACACGGGGCCGCGCCCCGACGGCGTGCGGGCGCTGCGGCACCGGGCCCGCAATCACGTCCAGCCCCTTGACGCGTCAATGACAATAGTGGCTTGATGACGGCATGGGAGCGCTCCCACCTCATCCAGGGAAGGGAAAACCATGCGCGGCACCCGCCTCTTACGCTTACGCACGCTTCCGCTCCTCGGCCTGCTGGCCGCCCTGCTCCTCCCCCTCGGACTGACCCTCGCGCCGGGCGCGACGGCTTCGCCGGCGGCGGCCGACCCGGTGCGCGTCATGCCGCTGGGCGACTCCATCACCGGGTCGCCCGGCTGCTGGCGGGCCCTGCTGTGGAACCGGTTGCTGGACGCCGGACACACGGACGTCGACTTCGTCGGCACCCTGCCCGCGCAGGGCTGCGGCGTGGCGCACGACGGGGACAACGAAGGGCACGGCGGCGAACTGGTCACCAACGTGGCGGACCAGGACCTGCTTCCCGCACGGCTGGCGGCGACGCTGCCGGACATCGTTGTCATGCACTTCGGCACGAACGACGTCTGGAGCAGCGTCTCCCCCGACCGCATCCTCGCCGCCTACACCGAGCTCGTGGGGCAGATGCGGGAGTCCAACCCGGACATGCGGGTCCTCGTCGCCCAGATCATCCCGATGAACCCCGGCGCCTGCGCCGCCTGTGCCCAGCGCGTGGTCGACTTCAACGCCCGTATCCCCGCGTGGGCCGCGGCGACGGGTACCGACCGCTCCCCGGTGACCGTGGTCGACCAGTGGACGGGTTTCGACACGGCCACCGACACCTACGACGGCGTGCACCCGAACGACGCCGGCAACGAGAAGATCGCCGCGCGCTGGTTCCCGGCCCTGGCCGCGCTGCTGGAGGAGGGCGTCCCCGGCGACCCGGGCGATCCCGGCGACGCCGTCTGCACCGCGTCCTTCCGGGCGGTCTCCACCTGGCAGGGCGGCTACCAGGCCGAGGTGACGGTGCGCAACGTCTCCACCACCCCCGTCACGGGCTGGACGGTGACGGTCGTACCGGCCGACGGCGCCCGGGTCGGCCAGGTCTGGAACGGCACCCTCGGCACGGCCGCCGACGGCACGGCCACCGTCACCAACGCGAGCTGGAACGGGGCCCTCGCCCCCGGTGCGAGCGCCGCCTTCGGCCTCATCGCCACCGCCCCGGCAACCTCCCCCGCCCCGGCGGCGACCGTCGACTGCACGGCCACCTCCTGACGCACGGCACGGACCACCGCACGGCGCACAGAGCAACCGCACGGCACGGACAGCCAACCTCACCCCACTGGAGCCGCCATGAGAGCCCGTACGTCCGCCTCCCCACGAGCCGCCGGCCTGCTCGCCGCCCTCCTGGGACTCCTCCTCCCGTTCCTCGCCTTCACCACTCCCGCGCACGCGGCGCCCACCGGCTTCCGCGTGGAGAACGGCCGGCTCCTCGAGGCGTCCGGGAACGACTTCGTGATGCGCGGTGTCAACCACGCGCACACCTGGTACGCCGACCGGATCGGCTCGCTGGCGCACATCAAGGCCAAGGGCGCCAACACCGTGCGCGTCGTCCTCTCCAGCGGCGACCGCTGGACCCGCAACGACGCCGCCGACGTGGGAGCCGTCATCGCGCAGTGCAAGCAGAACCGGCTGATCTGCGTCCTGGAGGTGCACGACACCACCGGCTACGGCGAGCAGAGCGGAGCGGTCACCCTCTCCCGCGCCGCCGACTACTGGATCAGCGTCCAGAGCGCCCTGACCGGCCAGGAGGACCACGTCATCGTCAACATCGGCAACGAGCCGTACGGCAACACGAATTACACGGCCTGGACGGCCGACACCAAGGCCGCGATCCAGAAGCTGCGCGACGCCGGGTTCGACCACACGCTCATGGTCGACGCCCCCAACTGGGGCCAGGACTGGGCGTTCACCATGCGTGACAACGCCGCCTCGGTCTTCGCCGCCGACCCGGACGCCAACACGGTGTTCTCCATCCACATGTACGGCGTCTTCGACACCGCCGCCGAGATCAGTGACTACCTGGGCCGCTTCGTCTCGGCAAAACTCCCCATCGTGGTGGGCGAGTTCGGCCACAACCACTCCGACGGCGACCCCGACGAGGACACCGTCCTGGCCGTCACCCGGCAGCTCGGTCTCGGCTACCTCGGCTGGTCCTGGAGCGGCAACGGCGGCGGCGTCGAGTACCTCGACATGGTCACGAACTTCGACCCGAACCAGTTGACCAGCTGGGGTGAGCGCCTCTTCAACGGCGCCGACGGCATCGCGGCCACCTCCGAGGAGGCCGAGATCTACTCCTCCGGATCCGGCGGCGACACCACGGCCCCGACCGTTCCCGGCGCCCCGAGCGCCTCGGCCGTGACGGCCTCGTCCGCGACCCTGAACTGGGGCGCCGCCACCGACGCGGGCGGTGTCACGGGCTACGACGTCGTGCGCGTCAGCGGTGGCGCGGAGAGCGTCGTCAGCACGACGGCCGGCACCTCCGCCACCGTCACCGGTCTCACCCCGGACACGGCCTACACCTTCGCCGTCTACGCCCGGGACGCCGCCGGCAACCGCTCGCAGCGCTCCGCCACGGTGACCGTCACCACGTCCTCCGGCGGCACGGCGGGGGCCTGCGAGATCGGCTACCGGGTGACGAGCGAGTGGCCCGGCGGGTTCCAGGGCGAGGTCACCGTCCGCAACACGGGTGACTCGGCGGTGAACGGCTGGACGCTGCGCTGGGCCTTCCCCGCCGACCAGCGCATCACCCACATGTGGGGCGGTACGCCGACGCAGAGCGGTTCCGAGGTCAGCGTCACCGCCGCCTCGTACACCGCGTCGATCCCCGCCTCGGGCTCGGTCGGCCTCGGCTTCACGGCCTCGCGGACCGGCGCGAACCCCAGCCCCACGGCGTTCAGCCTCAACGGCGCGGAGTGTTCCGTGGCCTGACGGACCGCTGCCCGGAAGGTACCTCCCCCTTCCGGGCAGCCCGCCGTCCCGGCCGGCTCAGACGAGGTGGGCGAAGACCACCAGGTTCTCGGTGTAGTCCTTGGCGGCATGGTCGTAGTCCCCGGCGCAGGTGATGAGCCGCACCTGGGCGTCGGGGGTGTCGGCGTACACGCGCTCGTCGGGGAAGTCGTCCTTCTCGAAGGACTCCGTCTCGTCCACCACGAACGTCGCCTTGCTGCCGTCGGCGCGCAGCACCCGGAAACGGTCGCCCTTGTCGAGCTCGCCGAGCCGCGCGAACACGGCCGGGGACGTCGCCGTGTCCACGTGTCCGGCGATGATCGCCGTACCGCGTTCGCCCGGGGAGACGCCCTTGGCGTACCAGCCGACCAGGTTGGTGTTGTGGGGCGGCGGCGGATCGAGCCGGCCCTTGCTGCCGATGGCGAGGT
Organism: Streptomyces sp. NPDC059454; assembly: GCF_042749965.1. Taxonomy (NCBI): domain Bacteria; kingdom Bacillati; phylum Actinomycetota; class Actinomycetes; order Kitasatosporales; family Streptomycetaceae; genus Streptomyces; species Streptomyces sp. NPDC059454. The sequence goes on from NZ_JBHYVC010000010.1 coordinate 96,926, forward strand.
CGGTGAAGGGGGCGTCGACGTCGATGGCGGGGATGAGCAGCCGCTTCGGCTCGGACCGCGGCAGATGCCCGGCCGCCGGTTCACGGGGGGCGGGTTCGCCGGCGGCCGGGGCGCTCGCGGCGGGGGTGGACGGCGCGGCGGAGACCGCGGATGCCGCACGCGGTCCGTGGGCGTCGTCGGGAGGGTCTTCCCCGCCGCCCATCAGTGTCGTGGCCAGCAGCAGGCCGGCTCCGCTCCAGAAGACCGCCGTCATGACGGCGCGCAGCCTCCGCCGCTTCGGCGTCGCCTGATCGGTTTCGAGGGGGGAAGGGGGACTGGCCGGCATCGGGGGGAACCACCTCATTCGGACACGGCACACGGACGAGCGAGCGGGGCCGTCATGACGCGCGAGGCACGTACGACGGCCCCGTTATGGCGCCGGGCACGGCTCAGGCCACGCTCCCGGCGACCTTCTTGCGGCGCAACGCGTAGGCGCCGGTGCCGAGGACCGCCAGTGCGGCCAGGCCGCCCGCGGTGACACCGGGCTCGGCGAGCCCGCCACCACCGGTGTGCATCCCGCCGCGCGGCTTCTCCTTGTTCCACTCCTTGTCCTGCTTGCCGCTGTAGGACTCCTCGCTCTGCGAGTCGTCCTTCTCCTTGTACGTCTCGGGGTCGTACTTCGGGTCCTTGGCGGTGCCCCAGTCCTCCTCGTTCACGGCGGTCAGGGCCCCGCCGCCCGTGTGCACGCCGCCGTGCGGCTTGTCGTGCTTGCTGTCCTTCTCGTACTCCTTGCCGTCCTTCTCGTACTCCTTGCCGTCCTTCTCGTACTCCTTGCCGTCCTTCTCGTACTCCTTGCCCTCCTTCTCGTACTCCTTGCTGGAGGAAGACTTGTCGTGCCCCCCGTCGCCCGAGTGGTCGGCGTAGGCTGCGGGCGCGGCGATGGCGAGGGCCGCCGTGGCCGTCGCGGTGGCGAGCACCATGCGGGCAGAGCGCATCTGAAGAGTCCTTCCACAGGAGGCCTGGCAGCTGACTCCTCGTCAGCACGGATGTCCCGGTCTCCGGCATGATCCACGCTCAGTCATGACACCCGGTCCCACCATCCGGGGCGTTCACACGGGTTAACGCCTCCACCCCTCCGGCGGCACACCGGCCGCGGCCACCCCTGTCCGGCCTCCCTTGCCCCGGGCCGTGCCGCCGCCTAGCCTGATTTTGTGCCGCAGATAAACAAAACCCGCTCGCACAGTGTGGTGCCGGGTACCGACCTCGTCCGCCTCCGTCTCGCCCTGACCGCCTTCTTCGCCCTCGACGGCTTCGTCTTCGCCGGCTGGGTGGTGCGCATCCCCGCCGTCAAGGAACAGACCGGCGCCTCCGCGAGCACCCTCGGCCTCGCCCTGCTCGGCGTCTCCGCCGGGGCCGTGATCACCATGACACTCACCGGCCGCCTGTGCCGCCGGTACGGCAGCCACCTCGTCACCGTCGTCTGCGCGGTCCTGCTCTGCCTCAGCGTCGGGCTGCCCCCGCTGACCCGTTCCGCCCTCGCGCTCGGTGTCGTACTGCTGCTGTTCGGCGCGGCGTACGGCGGGATCAACGTCGCCTTCAACAGTGCCGCCGTCGATCTGGTGGCCGTGCTGGGGCGGCCGATCATGCCCAGCTTCCACGCCGCGTTCAGCCTGGGCGGCATGATCGGCGCGGGGTTGGGCGCGCTGGTCGCCGGTTCGCTGTCGCCGACCCGGCATCTGTGGGGGCTCGCCGTCGTCGGGTTGTCGGTGACGGCCGTCGCGGGACGGGCGCTGATGCGGTGCGAGCCGCTGCCCCCGGCGGACGTGGGACGGACCGAGGAGGGTGTCCCGCGCCGGCCGGACCGCCGTACCCGCGCGCTGGTGATCGTCTTCGGGCTCATCGCGCTGTGCACCGCGTACGGCGAAGGGGCGCTGGCCGACTGGGGCGCGCTCCATCTGGAGGAGGACCTCGGCGCCTCGTCCGGTGCCGCCGCCGTCGGGTACTCCTGTTTCGCGCTGGCCATGACGGTCGGGCGGCTCTCCGGAACGACCCTGCTGGAACGGCTGGGCCGGACCCGTACCGTCCTCGCGGGCGGTTCCACCGCGGCGGCCGGCATGCTGCTCGGCGCGCTCGCGCCGTCCCTGTGGGCGGCCCTGCTCGGTTACGCGGTCACCGGCCTCGGCCTCGCGAACCTGTTCCCCGTGGCCGTCGAGCGGGCGGGCGCGCTCGCGGGCGCCGCCGGGGTCGCCACCGCCTCCACCCTGGGCTACGGCGGCATGCTCCTCGGCCCGCCCGCGATCGGCTTCATGGCGGACTGGTTCAGTCTCCCGGCCGCGCTGACCAGTGTGGCGGTACTGGCGGCGGTGGCCACCGTCATCGGCTTCGCGACCCGCCACGTGCACGCGGACTGATCCCGCACGGTGCCCGGCCGTCCGGGTAACAACGATCCCCCGGCCGTCCGGGTGGTGGTGGGGCGGGTCGGATGAGGTGCGCGGTGCCGGGGTACCCGGGTGTCGGCGTCCGCCGGTCCTGCGCCGGCGGGCGCCGACCACGCGACCGCCCCTCCACGGACATGGGAGAGACCGTGACCGAGCAGCAGAATCCCGTCGAGCAGCACCCGACCCCCGACTTCCCGTCCCAGGACCAGCCGCATCCCGGCTGGACCGGTCCCATGGATCCGCCGCCGGACCACGGAGAGGACTCCTACCGCGGCAGCGGCCGGCTGGCGGACCGCACGGCCGTGATCACGGGCGGGGACTCGGGTATCGGCCGGGCGGTCGCCCTGGCGTTCGCCCGCGAGGGTGCCGACGTGGTCTTCACGTACCTGGACAGCGAGAAGGACGACGCCGCCGAGACCGCGCGGTGGGTGGAGGAGGCCGGCCGGCGGGCCGTGCCCGTCGCGTGCGACGTGCGGGAGGAGGAGAACTGCCGGGCGCTGATCGACCGCGCGGTGTCGGAGTTCGGGCGGATCGACATCCTGGTGAACAACGCGGCGTACCAGATGTCGCAGCCCGACGGCATCGAAGCGATCTCCACCGAGCAGTTCGACCGCGTGCTGCGGACCAACCTGTACGGCATGTTCTGGCTGTGCAAACTGGCCGTGCCGCACATGCGGGAGGGCGGGAGCATCATCAACTCGGCCTCCGTGCAGGCCTACAAGCCGAGCCCGCACCTGCTCGACTACGCGACCACGAAGGGCGCCATCGTCACGTTCACCCAGGGGCTGGCACAGATGCTGATCGGGCGGGGCATCCGGGTCAACGCCGTGGCGCCGGGACCGGTGTGGACACCGCTGATCCCGGCGACCCTGCCGGACACCGCGGAGTTCGGCAAGCAGGCGCCCATCGGGCGTCCGGCCCAGCCCGCCGAGATGGCCCCGGCGTACGTCTTCCTCGCCTCGCAGGAGGCGTCGTACATCACCGCGGAGATCGTCAACGCGACGGGCGGGACCCCGCTTCCGTAGGGTCCGGGCCGGCGTGCGTACGGCAGACTCCTGCCCATGGACACTGCCTGGTTCCTGGAAACACTGGAGAAAGAGGGCCGGTTGCTGGCCGACGCCGCGGAGCGGGCGGGCGCGGACGCCCCCGTCCCGGCCTGCCCGGGGTGGCGTACGCGGGACCTGGTCCGGCACACCGGCGTGGTGCACCGGTGGGCCGCGGCCTTCGTCGCGGACGGGCGCACCGCGCCGCGCCCGACGGGCGAACACCCCGGGCTGGACGGCCCCGAGCTGGTGGCCTGGTACCGCGACGGTCACCGCCGTCTGGTGGACACCCTGGCCGGCGCGGCGCCCGACGTGGAGTGCTTCACCTTTCTGCCCGGACCGTCCTCCGCCCTCGCGTTCTGGGCCCGCCGGCAGGCGCACGAGACGACCGTCCACCGGTTCGACGCCGAGTCGGCACGCGGCGGCACTCCGTCGCCGATCGCCGCGGATTTCGCCGTGGACGGCGTCGACGAGCTGCTGCGCGGGTTCCACGCCCTGCCCAGGAGCCGGGTGCGCACCCAGGCGCCCCGGGTCCTGCGGGTGCGCGTGACCGACGCGGACGCGGTGTGGACCGTACGGCTGTCCCGGGAGCCGCCCGTGACCACCCGGGACGCGGCCGGGGACGCGGAGTGCGAACTCGCCGGACCCGCCCAGCAGTTGTATCTCGCGCTGTGGAACCGGGCACCGGTACCGGCGGTGTCGGGCGACCCGGGGCTCGCCGCGCTCTGGCGGGAGACGTCCGCCGTGGTCTGAGGACCGTTCGCCGGCCCGGTCACCCGGCGTCCGAGAGCATCCGGGCCAGCACCGCGCGCTGCACGGGCAGCACCTCGCCGTGCAGCGCGCGCCCCTTCGCCGTGAGCCACACCCGCACTCCCCGCCGGTCCTCCGGGCACATCCCGCGCTCGGCGAGGCCCTCCTTCTCCAGTCGGGCGACCAGCCGGGACAACGCGCTCTGGCTCAGATGGACGTGCTCGGAGATCTCCTGGACGCGGTAGGAGCGGCCGCCCGGTCCTGAACCCCGCGCGAGGATGTCGAGGACCTCGAAGTCGCTGGCGCACAGGCCGTGTTCGTGCAGGGCACGGTCGATCTCGCACTGGGTGCGCGCATGCAGCGCGAGCACCTCCCGCCACCGTTCCACGAGCGCCTGTTCGGCCTGCTTCGCCGCCATGGGCGCACCGTAGCAGGCAGGCGCACGCACGTCCCCCGGGCGTGGCCTCTCGGCTCACCGCCTCCGTCCCCGGCGGACGCCGGGCCCCGGCCGCGGGTCGTCCTGCTGGTGCTCTGCGCCGCGAGTGCGGCCGTCGGCTCGCCCTCACCGGTCTGCCCGTCACTCTCACGGCGCTGCGCGACAGCCTCCCGCACCGGCGGCCGGTCCGTGATCGTGGCCAGTTCCACCGTCCGGGAGACGGAGGCGGAGCGCGCCGGCTCCCGCGGCCGGGGAACCGTCTCCGGTGCGCACCCCGGCCGGGTTCCTTGCCCGCCGGGGCGCGCGCCTGTTTGACTCTCCGGGTGACCGGATTCAGGGGGCGGGCGTGACGGGGTACGGGGGACGGCGGAGTCAGGCCGGACGGGACGCGATCACCATCGAGATCGGATACGCCCTGTGCAGCGCGGCGTTCGCGGCGGCGGTCGTCCTCGGGGCCGTGGCGGGGCCGGCGTTGCTCTTCGAGCTGCCGGGTGCCTTCGAGACGGTGCTGCGCCGCACCGGATCACTGCTCGCGACGGTACTGTTCGCCGTCCGCACGGTGGCCGTGCTGGTCCGGTTCCGGCGGGCGGCTCAGCCCAGCCAGCCGGGTCGCGCCAACCCCGGCTCATAAACCGGCACGACCAATTGGGCCCGGTCACGGGCGCCCGGTTTCACCCTGGTGCGGCTGACATGGGTCTTGGCGGTGAGCAGGCTGACGACCGGACGGCGCTCTCCCCGTCGGACAGGCCGATGCCGGCCGGCGCCATGACCTCCCGCTCCCGCGCCCACTGCTCACGGCGGGTCCGGGTCAGTTCCGGCACCGCCACGAGCACCGCCACCGAGGTGGCCGACGGCGACAAGCCACCGCTGCTCCGCGCCTGCCCCAAGCGGTGGAGGGCTGAGGTCGCGGCCTTCTCCGGCGGTGTCGGCCCCGGCTCCCGCGACGACGAGCTCCGCCGTGCCGTCCCCGACCACCCGGTCCTCCGGACCACGGTCAGGAACCGGCCTCGTCGCCCGCGGGACGCCGGTCCAGCGCCATCAGCGCGCGGTGGGCCAACGGGTGGGTGCGGACCAGTTCGCCGAGCGTCGTCGAGCCCTGTGTGATGTCCTTGAACGCCTTCCAGGCCGGGCGGAAGCCGGTGAGGACCGCGTGGAACACCCCCGGACGCCGTTCGAACGCGGCCAGCATCCGCTTGCCGACGCTCATCTCCACGCCGAGTCCCGCCTTGACGGCGAAGGCGTAGTTCAGCGCCTGCCGGCGCGCGTCCACGGCGTCGTGCGCCTCGGCGATCCGCACCGCCCACTCCCCCGCCAGCCGGCCCGAGCGCAGCGCGAAGGAGATGCCCTCGCGGGTCCACGGCTCCAGCAGCCCCGCCGCGTCCCCGCACACCAGCACCCGCCCGCGCGACAGCGGCGAGTCGTCGGCGCGGCAGCGTGTCAAGTGGCCGGAGGAGATGCTCGGTTCGAAGCCGGCGAGGCCGAGCCGCCCGATGAAGTCCTCCAAGTAGCGCTTGGTCGCGGCGCCTTCACCGCGCCGTGAGATCACACCGACGGTGAGCGTGTCGCCCTTGGGGAAGACCCAACCGTAACTGCCGGGCATCGGGCCCCAGTCGATGAGCACCCGCCCCTTCCAGTCCTCGGCGACCGTCTCCGGCACCGGGATCTCCGCCTCCAGGCCGAGGTCGACCTGGTCCAGCTTGACGCCGACGTGGGCCCCTATGCGGCCGGCGCTGCCGTCCGCGCCGACCACGGCCCGCGCGAGCACGGTCTCGCCGCCCTGCAGGACGACGGCGACCGTGCGCCGGTCCGGTACGGCCGAGCCGTGCTGCTCCACCCGCTGCACGGCGACGCCGGTGCGCAGCTCGGCGCCCGCCTTCTGCGCGTGCTCCACGAGTTGCTGGTCGAACTCGGGCCGGTTGATCAGCCCGAACATCATCTGGCGGGAACGCCGGGTGCGGCTGAAGCGTCCGTTGTGGGAGAACGTCACCGCGTGCACCCGGTCCTTGAACGGAAGCTCGAAGCCGGGCGGGAGCGAGTCGCGGGATGGGCCGATGATGCCGCCGCCGCACGTTTTGTAGCGCGGCAGTTCCGCCTTCTCCAGCAACAGCACGCGCCGTCCCGCGACCGCCGCCGCGTAGGCGGCCGAGGCCCCCGCGGGTCCCGCGCCCACCACGACGACGTCCCACACCTGCTGTACGTCGTCCGCCGAAGAGTTCTCGCTGCTCACGATGGTCTACTGCTCCCGATCCAGCCGCCTGCCGCTGATGTCCTCCCGCATCCTACGGCGGCGGTCACCGAGGCTCGCTGTGGGAGGATCGACGGCGTGAATGCCCCGTACACGGGTCCTCACGCACACCACACGATCATCTCGTACAAAGAAGTACTCGGAAGCACAACGTCGCACCCACAAGGAGCGTGCCCATGTCGTCGAATCCGGTCGCCGTGACCGTCGCCTCGCTGATGCCCAGGGCGAAGGAGGAGCTCACCGAACTGGTGGCCTTCAAGTCGGTGGCGGACTTCGACCAGTTCCCGCGGGTCGAGAGCGAGGGCGCCGCCCGCTGGATCGCCGACGCGCTCACCGCCGAGGGCTTCACGGACGTGGCGCTGCTCGACACCCCGGACGGCACGCAGTCGGTGTACGGCTTCCTGCCGGGCCCGGAGGGCGCCAAGACCGTGCTGCTGTACGCGCACTACGACGTGCAGCCGCCGCTGGACGAGTCCGGCTGGGCCACCCCGCCCTTCGAGCTGACCGAGCGCGACGGCCGCTGGTACGGGCGCGGGGCCGCCGACTGCAAGGGCGGCGTGATCATGCACCTGCTGGCGCTGCGCGCGCTGAAGGCGAACGGCGGCGTCCCCGTGCACGTCAAGGTGATCGTCGAGGGTTCGGAGGAGCAGGGCACCGGCGGCCTGGAGCGGTATGCCGAGAACCACCCCGACCTGCTGACGGCCGACACCGTCGTGATCGGCGACGCCGGCAACTTCCGCGCCGGTCTGCCGACGGTCACCTCCACCCTGCGCGGCATGACGCTGGTGCGGGTACGGATCGACACCCTGGAGGGCAACCTGCACTCCGGCCAGTTCGGCGGGGCCGCGCCCGACGCGCTGGCCGCGCTCGTACGCGTACTGGACTCGCTGCGCGCCGAGGACGGCACCACCACCGTCGACGGGCTGGCCGGAGACGAGGCGTGGGACGGACTGCAGTACGACGACGAGCAGTTCCGCAAGGACGCCAAGGTGCTGGACGGTGTGGAGCTGATCGGTTCCGGCACGGTCGCCGACCGCATCTGGGCGCGCCCGGCGGTGACCGTGCTCGGCATCGACTGCCCGCCGGTGGTCGGCGCCACGCCGTCGGTGCAGTCGAGCGCCCGCGCGCTGATCAGTCTGCGGGTGCCGCCGGGCGTCGACGCGGTCGAGGCGACCGGGCTGCTGCGGGCGCACCTGGAGTCGCACACGCCGTGGGGTGCGCGGGTGAGCACCGAGCAGATCGGTCAGGGGCAGGCGTTCCGCGCGGACACCACCAGCCCGGCCTACCAGGCCATGGCCGACGCGATGGCGGTGGCCTACCCGGGCCGGGAGATGCAGTACGCGGGTCAGGGCGGCTCGATCCCCCTGTGCAACACCCTCTCCGCCCTCTACCCGAAGGCGGAGATCCTGCTCATCGGCCTGAGCGAGCCGGAGGCACAGATCCACGCGGTGAACGAGAGCGTGTCCCCCGACGAACTCGAGCGGCTGTCGGTCGCGGAGGCGCTGTTCCTGCGCAACTACGCGTCCGGCGCGAACTGACCGTCGTGGTCCGGCCGCACTCGATGCCGTCACAAGTGGGACAACTTCCCTGACTCGGCGGAGCGTTCGGGCTCTCCCGAAGAGGGAGGAGGCCGTCCCGCCCGTCCACGGCACCGTACCGCCGGGCGAGTTCGCCCTCGCCCGGCGGCGGGTCGCCGACCGGCGTCCGCCGGTCCGGGCTCATCCGACCGGCACTCCGGCCTCCAGATACATCGCCTTCCCGCGTTCCCGCGCCCGCAGTGCCCGCCGCAGCCGTTCGTAGCGGACCGGGGGCAGCAGATCGGCGGCCTCGGCCTCGGAGGCGAAACGCCAGCCGCGCAGTTCCGGTCCGGGCAGCAGGAGGCGCCCGGCATCCGCGGAGTCGAGACGGCCGCCGTCGAAGAGCAGCCGCAGGCCGCCGAATCCGGGCGGCGCGGGCGGCTCCCAGTCGACGACGAGGAGCGCCGGTACGTCGTCGAGGCGGATCCCGGTCTCCTCGGCGACCTCGCGCATGCCCGCACGCGCGGGGGCCTCACCGCGTTCCACGACCCCGCCCGGGAACTCCCAGCCCGGCTTGTAGGTCGGGTCGACGAGCAGGACCCGGTCCTGTTCGTCGAAGAGCAGCACACCGGCGGCGACCGTCTCGGCGGTGGGCTCGGGCGTCTGCACGATGTCGCAGGCCGGCACCTCCCCGCTGCCGACCGCGTCCGCTATCCGCAGGGCGGTCTCGTAGGGGCTGAGGGTTCCGCTGTCGACCGGGTAGGCGTCGGCGGTGAGCCAGGCGGCGAGGGCCGCCTTGTACGGTTCGATGTGGTCGTACGACCATTGCCGGACGCGCAGGTCGCCGTCGGGGAGGTCCGCCGGGACCTCACGGCCGGCTATGCGCTCTCGCAGGATCGTTTCCGCCGGGGCGAGCAGGACGTGCCGGACCGGTATCCGGCGGGCGGCGAGCCCGCCGAAGATCTCGTCACGGTACTCCTGACGCAGCAGGGTCATGGGGACCACGAGGGTCCCGCCGAGCTCGGCGAGCATCGCGGCCGCCGTGTCGATCACGAGTCGTCGCCAGATCGGGAGGTCCTGGAAGTCGCCGACCTCGGCGAGGCGTTTGGGCGGAAGCAGCCGGTCCAGTGCTCCGCCGATGACCTCGGGGTCGAAGAGCGTGCTGTTCGGGATCAGCTCGATCAGTTCGCGCGCGGTGGTGGTCTTTCCCGCACCGAACGCCCCGTTGACCCAGACGATCACGTTTCCCCCTCTTCTGTTGGCCCCCTGTGGCTTGCCCGCTCCACCCTGCCACGGAAACCAGATCCAGTTGAGAACGCACGAGAACGGCGCCGGTGCCCCTGTCGTCCAGGGGCACCGGCGCCGTACGGCCGTGCCGTGGGGCTCGTCAGGCCTTGTCGCCCCGGTCGATGTCCAGGTCCAGGGTGTTGTCCTCGGCGACGGTCCGGTCGAGGGTGCTGAGGGTGTCGTCGACGCCGAGCGGGGCGACCCCCTCGGCGACCGCGTGCGACGGGGTGACGGCCGCGACGACGAAGCCGGTGGCGAGGGAGGCGATGGCCAGCATGCTGCGCTTCTTCATACCGGGCACAACTGCCGGAACGGCCCCGAGGTCACGCACGTGTTCCCGGGACCACCCCGGCGGCCGTCACGACTTCACGCACGGCAGGCGGCACCGCGGAGCCCGGACGTCGGCGACCGGCCGGGAGCGGCCGGCGGCAGACACCGGACGCCGGCCGTCACGACGCCCGCGCCCCGCCGGAAGGTTCCCGGACGCCTGCACCCCGCCCACGACTCCGACGCCCGGACCACCGGTCCCGGACGCCCGCACCCGACCACACACCGAAGACACGCACGTCCGGCCCGGACAGCCGGGCCCGGATCCGGCCCTCAGACTCCCGCCACCGCCGTGTCCGTCCTGCCCGCCAGCGCTGCCGCCGCCGCGCCCACCAGGCCCGCGTCCGTACCCATCCGGGCCGGGGTCACGGCGAGACGCTGGACGAAGGACAGGGTGGCGTACTCGGTGAGGGCCTTGCGGAGGGGGGCGAAGAGGACCTCGCCCGCCTTGCCCACGCCCCCACCGATCACGGCGATGTCGATCTCGACAAGTGTCGCGGTGGCCGCGATCCCGGCGGCCAGTGCCCTGGCCGCCCGCTCGAAGGACGCCGCGGCCACCTGATCGCCGGCCCGGGCGGCGGCGGCCACCGCGGCGGCGGAGGCGTCGCCGTCCGGGCCGGGGCGCCAGCCGTTGTCCAGGGCGCGGCGGGCGATGTTGGGGCCGCTCGCGATGCGCTCCACACAGCCGCGCGAACCGCACGGGCACAGGTCACCGTCGAGGTCCACGCTGATGTGACCGATGTGGCCGGCGTTGCCGGTGGGTCCGGGGTGCAGTCGGCCGCCGAGCACCAGGCCGCCGCCGACCCCGGTCGAGACGACCATGCACAGCGCGTTGTCGTGGCCGCGGGCGGCGCCCTGCCAGTGTTCGGCGGCCGTGATCGCCACTCCGTCGCCGATCAGCTCCACGGGCAGGCCCCCGGCGGTGTCCCGGACCCGGGCGACGAGCGGGTAGTCGCGCCAGCCGGGCACGTTGACCGGGCTCACCGTGCCGGCGGAGGCGTCCACCGGGCCGGCGCTGCCGATGCCCACCGCGCCGGCGCGCTGCCACAGCGGGGACGCGGTGAGCTCACCGAGTACCGCCTCGACCGCCCGCATCACGGTCTCGCCGTTCTCCTGTGCGGGCGTCGGCCGCTGGGCGCGGACCACGATCCGGCCCTGGCAGTCCACCAGCGCGCCGGCGATCTTGGTGCCGCCGATGTCGAGCGCGGCCACGAGGTCGGTGTGCATCAGTGTCGGATCTCCCCGTCGAGCAATCAGAAAAACGCCGAGAACGACCATGCGCGACCAGGAGGCAACACATGGAGCACGGACAACAGCCGATCGCGCGGTGAGGTGCGGGCCGGAGTGTGCGTTGGACAGTGTCCCCCGAGCCTGACAACGTTGTCCAGGCTCTATGCTCGACGCCACATCCTCATACAACCCCATGGACCTACGCATCCCCGTGGCCGACAGGACAGGACACCGCACCGTGCCGGAGACGACCCGCCGCACCGACCGCATCCCAGGGACCCGTTACGGCAACCGTCCGACGATGAAGGACGTGGCCGCGCGCGCCGGGGTCGGACTCAAGACGGTCTCCCGCGTGGTCAACGGCGAGCCCGGCGTCACACCGGAGACGGAGCGCCGCGTCCAGGAGGCGATCGAGGCGCTCGGCTTCCGCCGCAACGACAGCGCCCGCGTGCTGCGCAAGGGCCGCACCGCCAGCATCGGCCTGGTTCTGGAGGATCTCGCGGACCCGTTCTACGGTCCGCTGAGCCGGGCGGTCGAGGAGGTGGCCCGCGCGCACGGCGCCCTGCTGATCAACGGCTCCAGCGCGGAGGACGCCGACCGCGAGCAGGAACTGGTGCTGGCGCTGTGCGCCCGGCGGGTGGACGGTCTTGTGGTGATCCCGGCCGGGGACGACCACCGCTATCTGGAACCGGAGATCAAGGCGGGCGTCGCCACCGTCTTCGTGGACCGTCCGGCCGGGCACATCGACGCGGACGTCGTCGTGTCGGACAACTTCGGCGGTGCCCACGACGGCGTGAGCCACCTGATCGCGCACGGGCACCGCAGGATCGGCTTCATCGGCGACATGCCCCGCATCCACACCGCGGCCGAGCGGCTGCGCGGCTACCGGACCGCCATGGAGGACGCGGGGATAACGGTGGCGGACTCCTGGATGTCGCTGGGCGTCACCGGCCCGGAGCGGGTGCGCCGGGCGGCCGAGGAGATGCTCTCAGGACCGGATCCGGTCACCGCGATCTTCACGGGCAACAACCGGGTGACGGTCACCGTGATCCGGGTGCTGGCCGGGCACGCCCGCCGGGTCGCCCTGGTCGGCTTCGACGACATCGAGCTCGCCGATCTGCTCCAGCCCGGTGTCACGGTCGTCGCCCAGGACGCGGCGGCCCTCGGCCGGACCGCGGCCGACCGGCTGTTCCGCCAGCTGGACGGCACCCTGCTCACCCCGGAGCGCATCGAACTTCCCACCCGGCTGATCACCCGCGGCTCCGGCGAGCTGCCCCCGGCGGACTGAGCGGGCGGTGCCGGCAAAGGAGGACCGCACCCTGCGGGCGCTGGGTCTCGAGAAGGCGCCGCGCGAGCACCTGCTGCTGTATCCGGGCGCGTGGCCGCCGGATTCGGGGCTGCTGAGCGGGGACCGGCTGCTGCCGCTGGACCGTCTGGTGTACGAGGACCGCGTGCCCGTGCTCGCGGTCGGCTCCAACGCCTGCCCCGGTCAGCTGCGGCACAGGATGGCCGAGTCCGGGTTCATCACGCCGGTGCCGATGGTGCGGACGCGGGTGACCGGCGTCGGCATCGGTGTGTCGGCGCACGTCAGTCGCATGGGTTATGTGTCCCACTCTCCGGTCCGCGCCCCGGTGACGGTACGGGAGCTGTTCGTCCTCTGACTCGACGCCCGGCAGCTCGCGGTGATCGACGCGAGCGAGGGCGTACCGCGGCCGGACGGCAACTTCCGCCGTGCCTGGCTGCCCGCACCCGATGTGCGCGTGGAACTCGCCGACGGTTCCACGCTCCCCGGCGCGTACGCGTACGTGAACCGCCACGGCGTGCTGCACGACGGCACCGGCGCCCCGCGCACCCACCCGGGCCAGCGGGCGCTGCTCACCGATCCGCTCGTGAACGTTCCCGGACTGCGGAAGCTCTTCGGCGTCTCCCCCGAGGAGTTCTGCGCGCGGGCCCGCGCCGACCTCCGGCGGTGCGCGCGGGGCACCCGGCTGTTCGCGGAGGAGAGGCTGGTGACGGTCTGCGGCCTGGAGCGGTACGCGGGGCCCCAGTGGTACGGAAGTCCGGGTACCGGCGCGTCGCCTGCGCGGCGGGGGCGCGGGTGACGGGTCAGGGCAGGGTGTCCTCGGGCTCCCAGCGCAGCAGGTCGCCCGGCTGGCACTCGAGCACGTCGCAGAGCGCGGCGAGGGTCGTGAAGCGCACCGCCTTGGCCCGGCCGTTCTTGAGCACCGCCAGATTGGCCGGCGTGATCCCGACGCGTTCGGCGAGTTCGCCCACGGACATCTTCCGCTTGGCCAGCATCACGTCGATGTCGACGGCGATCGGCATCAGATCACCTCGGCCAGCTCGGCCCGCATCCGCGACGCCTCGACGTCGCGCGCGACGGCCTGCGCCAGCAGCATCCGCAGGACGAGCACGACCAGGGCGATGCCCAGGATCGCCAGACCGGCCCCGCCCAGCAGTGCCACGATGCCCGGGGCCACGGCCTCGCCGGGCGCGAGGAGCGCTCCGAGCGCGAACACCAGCAGCGCCGCGGCGACGAACGCGCCGATGACGATGTGCACGTAGCGGAAGGCGGCATGGGAGAAGACGGTCCCGCGCCGCACCATCGTCACCAGCCGCCAGACGCAGACCAGGACGACCTGGGCCGTCACCACGCCGAGGACCACGACGAGGAGGAACGGGACGCGCAGGTACGAGTACTCCGCGTCCAGCCCCTCGAGGTCGCTCGCCATCAGCGGCACCATCACCGCCTGAACCCCCAGGGAGCCCGCCAGCAGCGTCACCATCACGGCGCGCAGCGCGAGCACGGTCAGCCGCCCCATCGCCCCTCCTTGAATCGAAGCACGATGGAAATCTATCGAGATTCGATAGATGGGGCAAGCGGGCGGCCCCGCTGTCGCGCGGAGGCCGTGAGGCCTCCGCGCCGGGGTGACGCGAAGCCCTCCAGGCCGGCGCGGGACAGTCCGGACAGGCGTGTCACCTCGGCGCCGTCCAGGGCGCCGCAGTCCAGGCCGCGCAGCAGGTGTCCGGCGAGGGCCCTGGCGGTGGCGGGCTCGTCCATGACGTCGCCGCCGGCCCGGTCGGCGTACCGGGCGAGACGGACGGCGGCCCGTGCGAAGCCCTCGCGGTAGAAGGCGAAGACGGCCGCGTAACGGGTGGGGAGGTGGCCGGGGTGCATGTCCCAGCCCTGGTAGTAGGCACGGACGAGGGCGCGGCGGGTGAGGCCGTAGTGCAGCCGCCAGGCGTCGTGGACCTGCTCCGTGGGTCCGACGGGCAGGACGTTGGTGGAGCCGTCCGAGACGCGTACGCCGGTGCCCGCGGCGGCGACCTGCATGACGGCCTTGGCGTGGTCGGCGGCCGGGTGGTCGCTCGCCTGGTGCGCGGCGGAGACGCCGAGGCAGGCGCTGTAGTCGAAGGTGCCGTAGTGCAGCCCGGTGGCGCGCCCCCCGGCGGCCTGGATCATGCGGGCGACCGTGGCGGTGCCGTCGGCGGCGAGGACGGCCTGGCTGGTCTCGATCTGGATCTCGAAGCCGATCCGGCCGGGTTCGAGGCCGCACGCCTCCTCGAAGGCGCCGAGAAGCCGGGCCATGGCGGTGACCTGCTCGGGATACGTGACCTTGGGCAGGGTCAGGACCAGCCCGTCGGGCAGACCCCCGGCCTCCGTCAGACCGGTGAGGAAGATGTCGAGGGTGCGGATGCCCCGGTCGCGGACGGCCGCCTCCATGCTCTTCATCCGGATGCCCGTGTACGGGGCCGCGGTGCCTCCCGCGTACGCCTCGGCGACGAGCCGGGCCGCGCGGGCCGCGGCCTCGTCCTCCTCGGCGTCGGGGCGGTTGCCGTAGCCGTCCTCGAAGTCGACGCGCAGGTCCTCGACCGGCTCGCGTTCCAGTTTGGCCCGGACGCGGCCGTACACGTCCTCGGCCAGGTCGCCGTCGAGCCCGAGGACGGCGGCGAAGGAGGCGGCGTCCGGGGCGTGTTCGTCGAGCGCGGCGAGGGCCCGGTCGCCCCAGGCGCGGAGGGTGTCGGCGGCGAAGGCGTCACCGGGGACGTAGACGGTGTGGACGGGCTGGCGGGTGCCGGGGTCTCCGGGGTAGCGGCGCTCCAGTTCGGCGTCGACCGGCGCGAGGGAGGCGCCGATCTCCTCGCTCAAGGCGCCCGCGAGACTGGTCGCCACCCGCTCCTGCCGCCCCTGACCCATCCCACACCCTCCCGAACTTCCGTAATACGGAATAAAAAATCCGTTGAATGAAGTTATCGGGCCCCTTCTCGCCGGTCAACACCACCTCACGACCCGGCCCGCTCCCGCATCTCGTCATGCTCACGTCTATCTGGCATCGTTTGTCCGTGCCGACTCACCGCCGTGTCACGCGCCGTCTGGGACTGAAGGGCGCACTCGCCGCTTCGGTCGTCCTTCCGCTGTCCAGTACAGCACTGTCCCCGGGGTCGGCCTCGGCGGACGGACACCCGGGGCGTCCGCTGGAGGTCATGTCGTTCAACCTGCGCTTCGCGAGCACGGCCGAGCCGAACAGCTGGGCCGCCCGCAGGCCCGTGATGCGGCAGCTGCTGCGCCGCGAGCGCCCGCACCTCCTCGGCACCCAGGAGGGCCTGTACCGGCAGCTGCGCGACATCGAGGCCGGCCTGGGGCCGTCGTACGACTGGATCGGCACCGGACGGGCGGGCGGCAGCCGGGACGAGTTCATGGCGGTCTTCTACGACACCCGACGGCTCGCCCCGCTGGAGTACGACCACTTCTGGCTGTCCGACACCCCGGACGTGATCGCGTCGAGCACCTGGGGCAACGCCCACATCCGCATGGCCACCTGGGTCCGCTTCCGCGATCTGCGCGCCGACGGCCGGGAGTTCTGCGTCCTCGACACCCATCTGGACAACGCGAGCCAGTACGCGCGGGAGCGGGCCGCCGCCCTCATCGCCGGACACGTCGGCGGGCTGGCCCGCTCGCACCCGGTGATCGTGACAGGGGACTTCAATGTCGCGGCCCACGGCAATCCCGTGTACGACACGATGCTGGGCGCCGGGCTCGTCGACACCTGGGACGCGGCGGCGGGCCGCGGGGACGCGTACGGGACGTTCCACGGGTACCAGCCGCTGGTGCCGGGCGGTGCGCGCATCGACTGGATCCTGGCCACGCCCGGCGTCACGGTGCACCGGGCGTCGGTCAACACCTTCGCGGTGGACGGCCGGTTCCCGAGCGACCATCTGCCGGTCCAGGCCTCCCTGACCCTGTGACACGCCGCGAGGCCCCCGTGACCGGTGTGCGGTCGCGGGGGCCTCGGTCAGGCCTCGGGTGATCAGCCCTTGCGGGTCTTGATCTCCTCGGTCAGCTGCGGCACGACGTCGAACAGGTCGCCGACGATGCCGTAGTCGACCAGGTCGAAGATCGGGGCCTCGGCGTCCTTGTTGATGGCCACGATGGTCTTCGAGGTCTGCATGCCGGCCCGGTGCTGGATCGCGCCGGAGATGCCGGAGGCGATGTACAGCTGCGGCGAGACCGACTTGCCGGTCTGACCGACCTGGTTGGTGTGCGGGTACCAGCCGGCGTCGACGGCGGCGCGCGAGGCACCGACGGCCGCGCCGAGCGAGTCGGCGAGCGCCTCGATGAGCCCGAAGTTCTCCGCGCCGTTGACACCACGGCCACCGGAGACCACGATCGCGGCCTCGGTCAGCTCCGGACGGCCGGTCGACTCGCGCGGCGTGCGGCCGGTGACCTTGGTGCCGGTCGCCTGCGCGGAGAAGGTCACCGACAGGGCCTCGACGCTGCCCGCGGCCGGGGCGGCCTCGACGGCGGCCGAGTTCGGCTTGACCGTGATGACCGGCGTGCCCTTGGAGACACGGGACTTGGTGGTGTAGGAGGCGGCGAACACCGACTGCGTGGCCACCGGGCCCTCGTCGCCGGCCTCCAGGTCGACGGCGTCGGTGATGACACCCGATCCGAGACGCAGCGCCAGGCGGGCGGCGATCTCCTTGCCCTCGGCGGAGGAGGGGACCAGGACGGCGGCCGGGGAGACGGCCTCGTGGGCGGCCTGGAGGGCGTCCACCTTCGGCACGACCAGGTAGTCGGCGTACTCGGCGGCCTCGTGGGTGAGGACCTTCACCGCGCCGTGCTCGGCGAGCGTGGCGGCGGTGTCGGCGGCACCGCCGCCCAGCGCGACGGCGACGGGCTCGCCGATGCGGCGGGCCAGGGTCAGCAGCTCCAGGGTGGGCTTGCGGACGGCGCCGTCCACGTGGTCGACGTAGACGAGAACTTCAGCCATGGGACTTCTTCTCTCCTGCTTGCGAAGGGTGAGGGGCGGGAAGCGAGTGGAGCCTCGCGGCTCAGACGAACTTCTGGCTCGCGAGGAACTCGGCGAGCTGCTTGCCGCCCTCGCCCTCGTCCTTGACGATCGTGCCGGCGGTGCGGGCCGGACGCTCGGCGGCGGAGTCGACCGTGGTGTAGGCGTTCTCGAGACCGACCTCGTCCTCGTCGATGTCGAGGTCGGACAGGTCCCAGGACTGGACCGGCTTCTTCTTGGCCGCCATGATGCCCTTGAAGGACGGGTAACGCGCCTCGCCCGACTGGTCGGTGACCGACACGACGGCCGGGAGGGAGGCCTCGAGCCGCTCGGAGGCGGCGTCGCCGTCGCGACGGCCCTTGACCGTGCCGCCCTCGACCGAGACCTCGGACAGCAGGGTCACCTGCGGCACGCCCAGACGCTCGGCGAGCAGCGCCGGTACGACGCCCATGGTGCCGTCGGTGGAGGCCATGCCGGAGATCACCAGGTCGTAGCCGGCCTTCTCGACCGCCTTCGCCAGGACCAGGGAGGTGCCGATGGCATCGGTGCCGTGCAGGTCGTC
The DNA here is from genome assembly GCF_042749965.1 of Streptomyces sp. NPDC059454. Classification (NCBI taxonomy): domain Bacteria; kingdom Bacillati; phylum Actinomycetota; class Actinomycetes; order Kitasatosporales; family Streptomycetaceae; genus Streptomyces; species Streptomyces sp. NPDC059454. Next base: position 115,030 of record NZ_JBHYVC010000010.1, read on the forward strand.
GTCCTCGACGTGGATCGCCTTGTCCGCACCCATGGACAGCGCCTTGCGCAGGGCGTCCTTGGCGTCCTCGGGGCCCACCGTCAGCACGGTGATCTCCACGTCGTCGTCGGAGTTCTCCGAGATCTGCAGCGCCTGCTCGACCGCGTACTCGTCCAGTTCGGAGAGCAGACCGTCCACGTCGTCACGGTCGACGGTCAGGTCATCGGCGAAGTGCCGGTCGCCAGTGGCGTCGGGCACGTACTTCACGGTGACAACGATCCTCAAGCTCACGCCGGCTCTCCTACTGCATCGTCATTTCTGGCTGCCTGCCTGCAGGCAGCATAGGCGCCTGAAGCGGGCGGTCCCGGTCGGGGCGGCCCGCGCTCCGAACGAAATATTACTCGTCAGTACACCCAGTTCCTTCCCGCTAAGCAAGCGCTTTGAACTGTGACCTTCGCAACGCAGCGTAACCGGAACTCGACGGGTCCGCGACCAGGAGAAACCCCGTCTCAGTCGCGCAGGCCGTTGAAGCGTCCCTGGTGGTAGAGGAGCGGACGGCCGTGGCCGGCGGGGTCGCCGAGCAGAACCTCGGCGATCACGATCCGGTGGTCACCGGCGGGCACCCGGGCCACCACCTTGCACACCATCCAGGCCGGCACGTCGTCCAGTACCGGAACCCCCTTCGGCCCCTCCTGCCAGGCGGTGGCCGGACCGAAACGGTCGGCACCGCTGCGTGCGAAGGTCACCGCCAGCTCCTGCTGATGTTCCCCGAGGACGTGCACGCCGACGTGATCGCCCGTCGCGATCGCCGGCCAGCTGGAGCTCCCGGTACCGACACCGAAGGACAGCATCGGAGGCTCGGCGGAGACGGAGGCGAGGGAGGTGGCGGTGAAGCCGACCGGACCGCGGCAGCCGCGCGCGGTGATCACGGCGACGCCCGCCGCGTGCCTGCGGAAGACGGAGCGCAACAGCTCGGGCGAGGCGGGCCGGGCGGTGCCCAGGTCGGACGTGGCCGTCATGAAACTGTCCTTCTGCGGGAGGTGACGAACGGGCTCGCGGCTGCTCACCGGCCCGGTCGGCGCACACGCGCGGCGCGGGCGGCGACCGCCGGGCGGGCGGGTACCCGCCGGGGTCGAAGGAGTCCCGAAGGCATGGGGTCAGGCTGACGACAAGTGGCATGCACAGTCAAGTCGGTCCCGTGATGTGGGAGATGCCTCACCGCGCCCCGGCCGGCCCTCACACGGCCTCCCCGAGCGCGGCGATCACATCGGCCCTGCGCGGCTGCCCGGTCGCGCGCCGTACGACCCGGCCGGCGGCGTCGAGGACCAGCACCGTCGGCGTCTTCACGATCTCCAGACGGCGCACGAGGTCCAGACGGTCCTCGGCGTCGATCTCCACGTGGGCCACGCCCGGCACCAGTGCGGCCACCTCGGCGAGCACCCTCCTGGTCGCCCGGCAGGGCGCGCAGAAGGCGCTGGAGAACTGCACCAGGGTGGCGCGCTCTCCCAACCGCTCCCCCAGCCCGGCCCACGGTTCCCCTGCTCCGAGCCGTCGTCCGCCGCCTTGATCCCGCACTCGCCCGCTCCCGCCGTGGATTCGCTGTCAGCGGTTTCCAGCGCTCCCGGGACCGCGGACATTCCCGGCCGGGCGCACAAAGCCCGAGGTGGATCAAGGGCGGACGTGACGAGAATCTCGCCGCCGACGAGCACCAGGGCTGGTTCACCGGCCGTTCTTCGGGCACCATCTGCGACAAGCCGTAAACCTACGGCTCCGTAACTTCGACTGGGAGCTTCCTTCCCAGGCAGAGAAGGAAGGGTTCCGACCCGCCCATGGCAGAACTCGTCTATCGGCCCGTCGTCGGTTTCGCCCGCACCCTGTTCAAGGCGTGGGACCTCAAGATCGACTGCCAGGGGTCGGAGAACATACCGCGCTCGGGCGGCGCCGTACTGGTGAGCAACCACATCAGCTACCTGGACTTCGTCTTCAACGGCCTGGCGGCGCTCCCCCAGAAGCGGCTCGTCCGTTTCATGGCGAAGGAGTCGGTCTTCCGGCACCGGGTCTCCGGCCCGCTGATGCGCGGCATGAAGCACATCCCGGTGGACCGCGAGCGGGGCGAGGCGGCGTACGAGCACGCGCTGCGGTCGCTGCGGTCGGGGGAGATCGTGGGCGTCTTCCCGGAGGCGACGATCTCGCAGTCGTTCACGCTGAAGAGCTTCAAGTCGGGTGCCGCGCGCCTGGCGCAGGATGCGGGCGTGCCGCTGATCCCGATGGCGGTGTGGGGCACGCAGCGACTGTGGACCAAGGGGCACCCGCGCAACTTCGGGCGCAGCCACACCCCGATCACCATCCGCGTGGGAGAGACGATCGAGGCGTCCAAGGACAAGTACGCGGGCGCGATCACCCGCCAGCTGCGCGAGCGCGTGCAGGAACTGCTGGAGGCGGCGCAGCGCGCGTACCCGGTGCGGCCCAAGGGCCCGGACGACACCTGGTGGATGCCGGCCCACCTCGGGGGCACGGCCCCGACCCCGGAGCAGGTCCGGCAGGCCGAGGCGCACTGACACCCACCGCCCCGGGCGCCCCGCGCTGTCGATAGGGTCCCGCCAGTGACCAGGAACCGGCGTCCCGCACGCCGGTTCCGTTCTGTCTGCTGCGCTACGGGGGCGAACGATGCGACGCTGGATCAAGGTGGCGGTGGCGGCCGCGGCGGTACTGGGCGTGGGCGGCTGGATCGCCGAACCCTACGCCCAGGACTGGTGGCTGGTGCGCACGGCGTGCGACGGGGCACTGCCCGGGGACGCGGTGCGCCGGCTCGCCGACAACGGCTCGCACTTCAAGGACGCGAGGTCGGTGACGCACCGGGAGCTCGGCGAGTACGGGTGCACGCTGACGTTCGAGGGCGACGACCTGCGCGGCGAACTGGTGCTGCGGCTGGAGGCCTACACCGGTCGGGACCAGCAGGACCGGGAGTTCATGACCGCCTTCGAGGAGAGCGGGTTCACCGCGCAGGCGCCGGTGCCGCGGGGTCTGCCCGGTTTCATCGACCAGTTCGGTGCCGTCCAGTTCCTCGTGCCCTGCCCGGATCTGGGGAAGGACGACGCCGGCCGGCAGCGGAAGCTGCTGGTGCGCACGCAGTTCGGCAAGGACGCCCTGTGGGGTCACCCGGCCGCCTACGAGACGGCCGTGGCGCTCGTCAACGGTGTCTCCGACCGCCTCGGTTGCGGGGCCGAGCCGCTCACCGCGCCCGAGGGTGACGCCGGACTCGTCGAGCCGGAGGAGGACCCGAGGACGGTTCCGCTCAGCGGGTCGGGCGAGGGCGGCTGCGGCTGGGCGGCGCGGGCGGACCTGCCGCGGCCGGGGAGCTGGCGGGTGGCGGACGGGATCAACGACGCGGCGCCGACCGGCCGTTGCGAGCTGCACCTGGACGGCACCGGGTCCGGTGACGACGGACAGCTGGTCTTCGCCGCCTGGTACGGCGACTGGAGCGACCGCTTCGTCGCCGACAGGGACGGCGTACCGCTCCCCCTGACGGCGACCGCCCGCTGCGACGGAGAGGCGGCGAACTTCGCCTTCGGCGCGCGCGACGACGTCCCGGGAGTGGACCGGGCCGACAAGCGCGACCTGCTGGAGGCCTTCGCCCGGGACCAGGTGCGACGCCGGGACTGTTCCGGACTGCGGATGAACGGCTGACCGGCGGCCCGGAGCCGCTCAGGTCATCAGCCAGATCCCCCGTACGTACGCGGTGTCGACGATCCGGCGCATCGCCGACGCCCGCGGCTCGGGCACGTTCCGTGCCCCGGCCCAGGCGTCGAGCACCGTGAGCAGCTGGTGGCGGCCGTCCGTCGGTTCTCCGCGCAGCGGCCCGGACACCGGCCGGCCGGCGATGTCGCCCATGGGCGGGCGGCCGGTCACCTGCCGTGCGGCGGCCCGGTAGGCACCGCGGGTGTACCGGGCCACCGCCCTGTCGAAGGCGGCGACGTCGGGGATCGCGCCGTCCCTGGTGTGCGCCGCGCGGTGTTTCATCAGGGCGCCGATCCGCTCGGCGATGTCCTGGAGGTCGTTGTCGGGCCAGGTGGTGGCGGTGGAGGTGTACGCGCCGCGGGGTTCGTCGTCCTCGGGGCGGAAGTCGGGGTCACCGCCCCGGTCGGTGAGCCGTTCCAGGTAGTGGGCGAAGTACGCGCGCTCGGCGTCGTAGAGGATCGCGAACGCCTCGGGGTCGCGGACCAGTTCTCCGACGAGGCGGTCCGGGTGGGCCGCCGCGTCCGAGACGGGATCGCGGTACTCGAAGTCGGCGTGCGCCTCGCCGGGGGCGAGGAAGCGGCCGTACGCGGTCCAGCCCCGCTCGTCCGGTGCGGCCTGCTCCGCCGTCACGGCGGGGCCGGTGCCGTCGTCGGAGGACGACAGATAGCGGGCCTCGTCGACGACGTAGTCGGCCAGCATCCTGGCGACGCCGGGAGCCATCCCGGCGGGCACCTCGGCCCAGTCCAGGGCCGCGACGACGGCGTAGGCGGCGCGGGCCTGGGCCACCGTGTGCGGGGCGCCGGGGCGTGCGGCGCGGGTCGCGGCCTCCACCACGGCGCCGAGCGCCTCGGCCCCGTCGCCGCACGGACGCTCGTGCCGGACGAGCTCGCGGACGGCCGGGTAGCGGGACATGTCGTCGCCGGGGTCCAGGGCGCGGGTGGCGGCGGCAGGGTCCCCGGCGAGGGCGCGGGTGGAGGCCGGGATCTCCTGGCAGGGCGGGCCGTCACCGGAGTCCGCCAGGACCAGCGGGACCGCCGTCGCGGTGGCGAGCAGCGCCACGGCCGAGGTGAGCAGCCAGTGCCGTCTCAGTGGGGCGAGGCGCCCCGGTCGCGCGTCCACGTCCGTCTGTTCGTCCTGTCCCCCGTCACGCATGGCGGGCAGACTAACGGCCGCCCCGGTCCGCCCCTGCGGCGGGGTGCGCGGTGATTCGCGCCCCGGGGCTGAACTTCTCCAGCAGACCCGCGAGTTCGGCCGCCGCCGCTTCCATCTCGGCGACCGGCACCGGCGCCAGGCCCTCCAGCAGGAAGACGCCCGAGACCGTTTTCTCGGTGAGCCGGGTGCGCGGGCCCTGGCGCCAGTTCCAGCGGCGGCAGGTCACGCCCAGGTCGTCGCGCCACACCACCTCGCCGGCGTCGGGATGTTCGACGGTCTCCGCACCGTCCGCGACCGTCACGAAGTCCTCCTCGCCGGTGGCCCGCACGAGCCGCATCCCGCCCCGGATCAGATCGATGTCCTCGCCGCCGACGGGGATCAGGTGGGCGACGCTGATCGCGTTGTAGAGGTCGACGAGGAGGTTGATCCGGGGCAGGCCGGCCGTCGAGAGGGCCCGCTTGGCGAGCGCCTCGGCCGAGTTGCGGGTGCGGGAGGGTTTCGAGCCGAACGCCGTGTAGACCTCGCGCCAGGCCGCCATGTGCGGGTCCTCGTGCGGGGCCCGTCCCCGGAGGCGCCCGGCGAGCCGCCGGGCCGCGTCGTCGAGGAGTGCGGAACTCTCTTCCGTGCTCGGCCCGTTGGCCAAGCCGTGGGCCTCGACCACGACGTGGGTGAAGCCGGGTACGAGGGCTCGCACCTCGTCGGACACGGCCGGTGCGGGAAACATGGTCCGCCTTGTTCTCAGAGTGCGGTGGGCAGCGTCCGCCACAGGTGCGACCGGTCGGAAGCGGCCTGGAGGGCGCTCAGTACAACAGGATGCGGTTCAGCATACAGGACCGGGTAGTCCATTTCATTGGACTTCCGATCGGGGGTGAAGGCCAGCCGCTCACCCTCCAGGGAGAACCGCGCGTCCACTCCGGGCTTGTTGCCCCGTGGATCCTGCCGATGCCACGCACCCTTGAACCGTACGGCGACCAGGCCGTGCACGACGCCGAGGTTCTGGTAGCAGAGGGCGGTCGGGATGTCCTCGGCCCGCAGCAGCGCGGCCAGCGCGTGGGCCTTGGCGTAGCAGATGCCGGTGCCCTGCTCCAGGACGTCGGAGGCGCGCCAGGTGACCCGGAGATCGCTGGAGTCCTGGGAGTGCGGGATGGTGTCGCGCACGAACTCGAAGGCCGCTCGCGCATAGTCGTACGAGTCGGCCGCCCCGGCGGCGAGCCGTGCCGCCGTCTCGCGGACCAGCGGATGGTGATGGTCGATCGCCTCGTCGGCGGCCAAGTAGGCGGAGAGGTCCGGGGTTTCCTGGATCAGCTGCATGCCGCCAGAGCATAGGTATGCGATCGACCGGCAGTCAATACATTTCCAGTCGATCGCATACCTATGCATGCATCGCTAGCGGGCCGCCTCCTCCTTGAGCGCGGCCACGAACGTGTCCACGTCGTCCTCGGTGGTGTCGAACGCACACATCCAGCGGACGTCGCCGGCCGCCTCGTCCCAGAAGTAGAAGCGGAACCGCTTCTGCAGGCGCTCGCCCACGTCGTGCGGCAGCCGCGCGAAGACCGCGTTGGCCTGCACCGGGTGGAGGATCTCCACACCGTGCACGGCGCGCACGCCCTCGGCCAGGCGCTGGGCCATCTCGTTGGCGTGCCGGGCGTTGCGCAGCCACAGGTCGCGGGCGAGCAGGGCCTCCAGCTGCACCGAGACGAAGCGCATCTTGGACGCCAGCTGCATGGACAGCTTGCGCAGGTGCTTCAGATGCCGGATGCCGTCCGGGTTCAGCACCACGACCGCCTCGCCGAACAGGGCGCCGTTCTTGGTGCCGCCCAGCGAGAGCAGGTCGACGCCGGCCGCGTTGGTGAAGGTGCGCATCGGCACGTTCAGCGTGGCGGCGGCGTTGGCCAGCCGGGAGCCGTCGACGTGCACCTTCATGCCGTGCGCGTGGGCGTGCTCGCAGATGGCACGGATCTCGTCCGGCGTGTAGACCGTGCCCAGCTCGGTGGCCTGGGCTATGGAGACCACCTGCGGCATCGCGCGGTGCTCGTCGTCCCAGCCGTACGCCTGCCGGTCGATCAGCTCAGGGGTGAGCTTGCCGTCCGGGGTGGGCACGGTGAGCAGCTTGATCCCGCCGACCCGCTCCGGGGCGCCGCCCTCGTCCACGTTGATGTGGGCGCTCTCGGCGCAGATCACCGCGCCCCAGCGATCGGTGACGGCCTGGAGCGCGACGACGTTGGCACCGGTGCCGTTGAACACCGGGAACGCCTCCGCGGTGGGGCCGAAGTGGCTGCGGATCACCTGCTGGAGGTTCTCGGTGTACGCGTCCTCGCCGTACGCGACCTGGTGCCCGCCGTTGGCCAGGGCCAGGGCGGCGAGCACCTCCGGGTGGGCCCCGGCGTAGTTGTCGCTGGCGAAACCACGGACGTCCGGGTCGTGATGACGACGCGCGTCGGTCCGCGGTGGGTTCACGGCTTCTCGGTCAGCCACAGACGGTTTCCGTTCACTTCCGCGGCGGGCTCGTCCCAGACGCCGACGATGGCCTCGGCCAGGTCCTTGACGTCCGTGAAGCCCGCGAACTTCGCGTTGGGGCGGTCGGCGCGCATCGCGTCGTGCACCAGCGCCTTCACCACCAGGATCGCAGCCGCCGACGTCGGCCCCTGCTCGCCCCCGGCCTTGCGGAAGTAGTCGGCCATGGCCAGCGTCCACGCCTCGGCGGCGGCCTTGCCGGCCGCGTACGCGGCGTTGCCCGCGGTGGGTTTGGTGGCGCCGGCGGCGCTGATCAGGACGTACCGGCCGCGGTCGCTGCGCTGGAGCGCCTCGTGGAAGGCGAGCGAGGTGTGCTGCACGGTGCGCACCAGCAGCAGCTCCAGGAAGTCCCAGTCGTCCAGGCTGGTCTTGGTGAAGGTCTCGCTGCCGCGCCAGCCGCCGACGAGGTGGACCAGTCCGTCGACCCGGCCGAACTCCTTCTCGACCCGGGTGGCCCAGTCACGGGTGGAGTCCAGGTCCAGCAGATCGACCGTGTCGCCGGTGACGGTGGCGCCGCCGTGCGCGTAGCGCGCCGCGTCCACGGCCTCCGCCAGCCGCTCCGGATCGTTGTCCGAGCCGACGACGGTCGCTCCCGCCTCGGCCAGCCTGAGCAGTGCCGCGCGTCCCGCGGGTCCCCCCGCGCCGGCCACCGCGATCACCGCGCCCTCGAGCGCCCCGTTCCCCATGATTCCCGCCTCCTGAGCTGTTGTGGTCCTGCGATCGCTCACGCGGCGACCCGTTCGGCACCGTCCCCGCGAATTCCCTTGGTGGAGGCGATCACGTTCTTCAGCTTCTTGGACAGTGCCTCATAGAACATGCTCAGCGGAAACTCGTCCGGAAGCACGTCATCGACGAGTTTCCGCGGCGGCAGCGTCAGGTCGAGGGCGTCGGGGCCCTTGGCCCACGTGGAGCCCGGGTGCGGGGAGAGGTAGGCGGAGACCAGCTCGTACCCGGCGAACCAGTGGACGAGCTTGGGGCGGTCGATGCCGTCGCGGTACAGCGTCTCGATCTCGGCGCACAGCTGGTTGGTGACCTGCGGGGCGCGCTCCCAGTCGATGGAGAGCTTGTTGTCGGTCCAGCGGACGACGTCGTGCTTGTGCAGGTAGGCGAAGAGCAGCTGGCCGCCGAGGCCGTCGTAGTTGCGCACGCGCTCACCGGTGACCGGGAAGCGGAACATCCGGTCGAAGAGCACCGCGACCTGGACGTCACGGGCCTGCGGGACGCCGTCCCCGGCCAGCTTCACGGCCTCCTTGAAGGCGGTGAGGTCGCAGCGCAGCTCCTCCAGGCCGTACATCCAGAACGGCTGGCGCTGCTTGATCATGAACGGGTCGAACGGCAGGTCGCCGTGGCTGTGGGTGCGGTCGTGGACCATGTCCCAGAGCACGAACGCCTCTTCGCAGCGCTTCTGGTCGTGCACCATGGCGGCGACGTCCTCGGGCAGCCGAAGGCCCAGGATGTCCACGGCGGCCTCGGTGACGCGACGGAATCGGGCGGCCTCGCGGTCGCAGAAGATGCCGCCCCAGGTGAACCGCTCGGGGGCCTCGCGCACCGCGATGGTCTCCGGGAAGAGGACCGCGGAGTTGGTGTCGTACCCCGAGGTGAAGTCCTCGAAGGTGATGCCGCAGAACAGCGGGTTGTCGTAGCGGGTGCGCTCCAGCTCGGCCAGCCAGTCGGGCCAGACCATGCGCAGCACGACCGCCTCGAGGTTGCGGTCGGGGTTGCCGTTCTGCGTGTACATCGGGAAGACGACCAGGTGCTGGAGGCCGTCCGCGCGGCTCGCGGCCGGCTGGAAGGCCAGCAGCGAGTCGAGGAAGTCGGGCACCTCGAAGCCGCCCTCGGCCCAGCGGCCCAGGTCCTCGGCGAGCGCCTCGTGGTAGGCGCGGTCGTGCGGAAGCAGCGGGGAGAGTTCCCCGACGGCACCGATCACGGCGCGCACCGCGCGCTCGGCGTCGTCGCGGTCCGGGGCCCCGTCGGCGTCGAAGTCGATCGAACCGTCCTTGGACTGCCAGGGCCGGATCCGCTCCACGGCATCCTTGAGCACGGGCCATGCCGGGTGCTCCACCACCCTGGTCGCCGAAGGAACCTGTCCCTCGGCACCCACCTGCACAAGAATTTCCGTCATGCCCCATCCTCCACGGGAGAACCTCACGTATGGAGACCGTATACATACGAGGTTTCTCCCAGCAAGGGGAACCTCGGGAAATTATCCTGCCTCACCCCCGAGCTCACCGCATTTTTTCCTGCGGTACACCCGGGTGGGCGACGGTGTCTGCGATCGAGGTTCAGCCTCTGGACGCGACGGGCACAGGCGATACGGTCCAGGAGGGCCGTAGGGACGCGGCCCCCCGCCGCCGTCGACGGAAGCGAGTCGCATCTTGAACTTCCTCACCATCGGTCACCGCGGAGTCATGGGTGTCGAACCGGAGAACACCCTCCGGTCCTTCGTCGCCGCCCAGGAAGCGGGCCTCGACGTCATCGAACTCGATCTGCATCTGAGCAAGGACGGCGCGCTCGTCGTCATGCACGACACGGAGGTGGACCGCACCACGGACGGCACGGGCGCGATCGCCGACAAGACCCTCGCCGAGCTGCGCGCCCTGGACGCCGGACGGGGCGAGCGGATCCCCGTCTTCGAGGAGGTGCTCGACGCCGTCCGGGCGCCTCTGCAGGCCGAGATCAAGGACGTCCACGCGGCGCGGGCGCTGGCCGGGGTGATGAACGAACGGGACCTGGCCGACCGGGTCGAGGTGTCCTCGTTCCACGACGAGGCGATCGCGGAGACCGCCCGCCTCGTGCCCGGCGTCCGTACCGCGCTCATCGCCAGCCGCTACGGCACGGACGTCGTGGACCGGGCGGTGGGGGCCGGCGCCTCGACCGTCTGCCTCAACATCCGCCGGCTCACCCTGGAGATCGTGGAGCAGGCGCGGAAGGCCGAGCTGCGGATCATCGGCTGGGTGGTCAACACCCAGGACCACCTCAGACTGGTACGGGCCCTGGGGCTCGACGGCGCCACCACCGACTACCCGGAGATCAAGCGCACCGGGCGCTTCACCGCGTGAGCCGTCAGACCAGTTCCTTCACCAGCAGCTCGAACTCCAGGTCGTCCCGCTGCGGGATGCCGAAGCGCTCGTCGCCGTACGGGAAGGGCGTCATCCGTCCCGTACGGCGGTAGCCGCGCCGCTCGTACCAGGCGATCAGGTCCTCCCGCACGGAGATCACCGTCATGTGCATCTCGCTGACGCCCCAGGTCTCGCGGGCCCGGCGCTCCGCCTCCGCGATGATCGTCCTGCCGAGTCCGGCGCCCTGGAGGGCGGGGCTGACCGCGAACATCCCGAAGTAGGCGTGCGCGCCGCGGTGTTCCAGCTGGCAGCAGGCGACCACGCGGCCACCGCGCTCCACCGTGAGCAGCCTGCTGTCCGGCGCCTTGATGACCTCCAGCACACCCTCCGGGTCGGTCCGCTGCCCCTGGAGGATGTCCGCCTCGGTGGTCCACCCGGTCCGGCTGGACTCGCCCCGGTACGCCGACTCGATCAGCGCGACGAGGGCGTCCACATCGGCGTCGGTCGCGTCGCGGAAGGCCAGTGCGGTGTCGGTGGCGGATTCCATGGGCACGTCTCCGGTTTCTCTGGGCGCCTTCCGGCGTGGCTCGGGCGGGAACGAGACTAACCCGGCCACTACGCTCGGCCGCATGGTGCATGTACTGAGCAGCCGTGTTCTGCTCCGCCCCACCGACCCCGACCGCTCCCGCGCCTTCTACAGGGAGCGGCTGGGTCTCGCCGTCCACCGCGAGTTCGGTACCGGTCCGGAACGCGGCACCGTCTACTTCCTGGGCGGCGGGTTCCTGGAGCTCTCGGGCCGTGCGGACCCCTCCTCGGCGGCTTCCCCGGACGTACGGCTGTGGCTCCAGGTCGAAGACATCGCGGTGGCGCACGAGGAGCTGGCGGCCAAGGGCGTCGACATCGTCCGTCCCCCGGTGCATGAGCCGTGGGGCCTGCTCGAGATGTGGATCGCGGACCCGGACGGCACACCGATCGTGCTGGTCGAGATCCCGGCCGGGCACCCACTGCGGTACCGGCCGGGCATCTGAGGGCGGCACACGCTCGCGCCGGATGGCCGGGCCCGGAAGGCGGGCTTAGCGTGGCGGGGGAACGGAAGGAAGCGCCATGAGACAGTCCGCGCCGGTGACCGGTGGGCCCTGCTGGGCCGAGCTGGGGACCACCGATGTGGAGTCCGCCCGACGGTTCTACACGCGGTTGTTCGGCTGGCGCCCCGAGGCGGACCCGCGTCAGGAGTCGGGCGGGTACACGGTCGCGTACCTCGGTGACGCGGCGGTCGCCGCGCTGGCGCCGCTGTACCAGGAGTCGCAGCCGGTGGCCTGGAACGTGTCGTTCGCGGTGCCCGACGCCGAGGCCGCCCTCCGTACGGTGGGGGCTGCGGGCGGGCAGCCGCTGCTCGGTCCGACGGACGTGTTCGACGCGGGCCGTTCCGCGGTGGCCGTCGACCCCGCCGGCGCCGTCTTCCAGCTGTGGCAGGCGGGCGCCTTCCCGGGCGCGGGGGTGTTCAACGTGCCCGGGTCCCTGGGCTGGGTGGAACTGATGACGCGGGCGCCGCGGCAGGCCGTGTCGTTCTACACCACCGTGTTCGGCTGGAGCGTGGACGCCTCCCGACGGTATCCGCAGTGGGGCATCGACGGCGCGGACTTCGGCGGCATGGTGACGATGGACGAGAAGTTCCCGCACGAGGTACCCGCGCACTGGCTGCCGTACTTCGCCGTGGACGACGTGGACGACGCCGCGGTGACCACCACGACGGTGGAGGGCACGGTGCTGATGGAGCCCGTCTCGCACCCGGAGCGTCCGCGCATCGCGGTGCTCCGCGACCCGCAGGGGGCGATGTTCGGCGTGTACCGGGCGGCGGACGGGAGGTGAACCGGGGACGGGCCCGCGGCCGTCACGCCCGCAACGCGCCCAGGCGTCCTTCCAGCTGGCCGAGCAGCTCGCCGAGCAGGGCGGCGAGCTCGTCCAGTTCCGGGCCGTCCAGACCGGACAGTACGGCGGTCTCGTAGGCGAGCTGCGCGGGCAGGATGCCGTCGACCAGGTCGCGTCCGGAGTCGGTGAGGCGGACGTGGGCGACCCGGCGGTCACGGGTGTCGCCGCGGCGTTCCACCAGTCCGCGTTCGGTGAGCTGCTTGAGGCGTTTGGTGACGGCGGCGCCCGAGGAGAAGGTCTCGCGGGCCAGCTCACTGGGTGTCAGCTCGTGGCCGGTGCGGCGCAGCGCGCCCAGCAGGTCGAACTCCGGGCGGGTCAGCCCCGCGCGGCGCAGCGGGGCGTCCTCCGCCTGCTGGAGGAGGGCGGCGCAGCGGTTGATGCGGCCGATGACCTCCATGGGGCCGGTGTCGAGGCCGGGGTGGACGGCCCTCCACTGCCGCACGACGGCGGCGACGGTGTCGCCCCGCGAGCCGCCGGACATGTCCCCGTCCGCCGTCTCCGGTCCCTCGCCGCCGGCCGCCGCTGGTCCTTCGGTCGCCGTCATGGCCGTACGTCCTCCGTGTTCGTGCCCGTGCCGGGGTCCGGGAGCAGTCCCTGGCGTCGTACCGTCGCCGCGAGCGTACGGTGTCCCGACTGCTCGGCGAGCACGACCCGCTCCTGGGCCGGCACGCGCTGCCACCACTCGCCGGCCGCGGCGTCGGCGGCGGCCCGCAGGTCGACCAGAGCGGCGGCGAGGCCGCGTCGGGCGGCATCCAGGACGGCGGGGGCGGGCCGGGGCCCGGCCAGGAGGCGCGCGGCGTGTTCGCGTGCCCGGTCGGCCGTGGTGAGCGCCCGTTCCACGCGGTCGCCCGCCCGCCGGTCGGTGACGGCCACGGCGGCGGCGAAGCCGACCAGGGCGCCGACCAGGGTGTCCACCGCGCGCTCGGTGATCAGGTCGCCGGGCCGCTGGTGGCCGGCGAACTCGGTGACGAGCAGCGCGAGCGGGGTCACGCAGATGGTGCCGAGCCAGTAGTTGCGGCCGATGAGCGCTTCGGCGCCGAAGCTGCACAGCAGGCAGCAGAGCACGAGGGCGAGCGGGCCGAGGTGGGCGACGGGGACGAGGGCGGCGAAGAGCAGCACGCCGGCGAGGTTGCCGACGACGCGCTGGACGGCCCGGTTCCAGGTGAGGGTGATGTTGGCCTGGTAGAGCGAGGCGGCGGTGACCAGGGCCCAGTAGGGGCGGCCGATGCCGAGGGCGAGGGAGGCGTACCCGGCGAGCGCGCAGCCGAGGGTGGTGCGGACGGCGATCGGGGTGAGCGGGCCGAGCCCGGTCCGCAGGGGGCGCGGCGGGGTGGCGCGTTCGGCGGCCACGCCGAGGAGTTCACCGGCGTCCGCGCGGGGGTCCCCGGTGCGCGGGACGGCACCGGTGCCGCGCAGTGCGCCGGCCCAGGCGCGCAGGCGTACGGGGTCGGCGTCGGCGGGCGCGGCGAGCGCGACCTCCGCGCGGACGACGAGCCGTTCGAGGGCGCGGCGGGTGTCGGAGGGCCGGTTGCCGGTGGAGAGCAGGGACTGCCAGGCGGCCTGTACGGCGGCGTATCCGGCGGCGCGGGCCCCGGTGTGACCGTCGCCGGTGCCGCCGGTCTCCGCGTACGCGGCGGCGGCGTTCAGCGCCTGGGCGGTGGCGCGGCGTTCGGGGCCGTGCGGCCGGAGCGGCGCGGGTGCCATGCCCACCAGATAGGCCCAGACACCGGCCGCGGCGGCGAGCGCGAGATGGCCGGGGACCTGCCCGGGGGTCTGCGGCACGAACAGCGCCGCGGAGCTGACGAAGGTGAGGATCACAGGGCCGGGCGGGCCGACGCGGGTGGCGTCGCACAGCACCTTCTGCACGGTGGCCAGGGCGGCGCCGACGGCGACCAGGACCACGGCGTTCCCGGTGAGGGAGGCGGCGACCAGGGACACGGTGAGGCCGCCGAGCATGCCGAGCACCACCCAGGCCAGCACCCTGGCCCGGGCGGCGTACGGGCGGTTGTGGGCGTAGAGGGCGCACAGGGACCCCGCCATGGTGTACATCGCGAGGTCGAGCCGGCCGAGGGCCACCAGGAGCAGGCTGGGCGGTGCGACCGCGGCGACCACGCTGAGGGCCGGCTTGAACCAGATGTCGGAGGGCCGCCCGAGGCGCAGCGCGGCGGCGAGCGGGAGGCGCCGGGCTGCCCGGGGGACGGTGGGGGTGGGGGACGCGCTGCTCATGAGGAGCAAGGTTAACAGGTGTTTTACTCGTGAATCATTTGCGCCGACCTGCCGCGCTCCCCCGGACGCTCCCCCCGCACTCTCGTGCGCTCGGGTGTCCGCCGCCGGGACCGGGCATGCCATGACCGACCGTCGAGCGGGTCGAGGGGGGAGTTCGGGTGCACGGACCGGCGTCGTCCGGCTGGCTGCTGGTCGCGCTCTGCGCGGCGGCCGGCGCCTACTGTCTGCTGCGCATGCGCAGCCATGTGGTGGAGCAGCGCCGCGCCGCGGGCGGCGAGGCGCTCATGGGCTTCGGCATGGCCGTGATGGCCGTGCCCGCGGCGGTGTTCACCCCGCCGGCGTGGGTCTGGCCGGCCCTCGCGGTGGTGTTCGGCGCGGCCGGGCTGCACGCGCTGTGGGCGGCCCGCACCGGCGCACGCCATCTGCACCATCTGATCGGCGCGGGGGCGATGGTGTACATGGCGGTGACCATGGCCGCCTCCGCCGGGCAGGGACACGGGCACGGCGGCTCGGGCACACCCCTGCTGACCGGGGCCCTGCTGCTCTACTTCGTCGCGTACGTACTCGCCACCGGCGTACGGCTGGTGCCCGTGGCCGCCGTGGCGGGGGGCGGCCGGGACGGCGGCTGGGGCGACCGGCCGGAGCTGGCGCGGGCCTGCCGGCTGTCCATGGGGATCGCGATGGTGGCGATGCTGCTGACGACATGAGGGCGGGACACGCGGTGCGGCGGCGACCGCGCGGGACCGTTGCCTGCGTCACTTCGGTCCGTCCGTCCGTGTCCTCGGGCGGCCCGCGCTCATAGGCTGGAGGCATGATCCTCCCCGCGGTCCTGCTGCTGCTCGGCGTCCTGACCGCTGTCACGGGTCCCCGGCTGCTCGCCCGGGCCGACTGGCCGGACCGCGAACCGGTGGTGGCGCTGTGGGCGTGGCAGTGCGTGATCGCGGCGGTGCTGCTGTGCTGCGCGCTGTCGATGACGTTCAGCGCGGCGGCCGCCTGGCGGGCGGTGGGCGGCCAGGTGTTCGCCACCGCGCCCCGCGTGGTCGTGGAGGCGTACGCGCTCGGTACGGCCGGGCTCTGGGCGCAGACCACCGCTGTGGCGCTGGCGTGCGGCGGGTTGTGGAGTGCGGCCATGCTGGTCCGGGAGGTCGTACGGGCCCGCGTACGACGTCGGACGCGCCGCGCCGAACTGCAGGTGAGAGCCCCGCTGCTGCCCGGGGAGCAGCCGGGCTCCGACCGGCTCGTGGTCCTGGAGGGCGAACGGCCCGACGCCTGGTGGCTGCCCGGCGCCCCGCCCCGACTGGTCGTCACCACGGCCGCGTTGCGCCGGCTGAAAGGCAGGCAGTTGGACGCCGTCCTCGCCCACGAGCGGGGGCACGCGCAGGCCCGGCACGACTGGCTGCTGCACTCCTCCTCCGCGCCGGCGGGCGGTTTCCCGCAGGTACCGGTGTTCGTGGCGTTCCGCGACGAGATGCACCGGCTGGTCGAACTCGCCGCCGACGACATGGCGTCCCGCCGGTTCGGCCGGCTGACCACGGCCCTCGCGCTGGTGGAACTCAACGAGCACCGCGGCGTGTTCGGTCCCTGTCCGGCCCCGCAGGCTCACGTCCCGGCCCGGGTGCGCCGGCTGCTCACTCCCCCGGACCGGCTCACCGCGGGGCGCCGGCTGCGGCTCACGGCGGTGGCGTCACTGGTTCCGGTGGTCCCGGTACTGGTGGCGTTCGTGCCGGGGCTGCGGGCGCTCGGCCGGCTGTACTGACCCGTGCGGCCGGGGACGCGGCCGGCGGGGCGCGCCGGGGCGGCATCCCGCGGGGGCCGAAGGGTCCGGAGCGGACCGGCAGGGCCTGGAGAGAGCCGGACGCAGACGTGGGAACGGGCGCGGGAAGGGCGGACGGGACGCGAGGACGGAAGGGCCGGCGCAGGCCAGCGCACAGCCGGAGAGGAGCCGGACACAACCCCGAGGAACGGGCAGGCCCAGGAAGGGCGGACGCCGGGCCGCAAGGTCCGGGGCAGGCCCGGGCAGGGCTGACACAGTCCCAGGAAAGGCTGACGCAGGCCCTGGGCGGGGCGGCGCAAGCCCGGAAAAGGGCTGCCGCGAGCCCGGAAAAGGGCTGGTGCAGGCCCGGCAGGGACGGGGCACTGGCCCCGGACGCCGGCGTTCGGCGAGGATCGCCTCATGCACACCCCCCACACCGAATCCCCGCCCAGGCCGCCGGAGCACCGCCCGGCCGCCCTGTCCACCGGAGTCCTCGCGCTGTGCTCGGCGCTGCTGCTGACGCTCGTCGGCGTCGAGTGGCGCCCGCTGCTCGAGCTGGACGCCGACATCGCCCGGACGACTCACCGCTGGGCGGTCGAGGAGCGGGGGTTGACGCAGACGTCCCGCATCCTGACGGACTGGGTCTGGGACCCCTGGACGATGCGGGTGCTGTGCGGTGTGGCGGCGGCACTGCTCGCCTGGCGGTACGCGGCCCCCTGGTCGGCGCTCTGGCTGGTGCTCACGGTCGCCGTCGCGACGGCGGTGCAGCAGGGGCTGAAGGCCGCGCTGGACCGTGCCCGCCCGGTCTGGCCCGACCCGGTGGACTCCGCGCACTACGCGGCGTTCCCGTCGGGGCACGCCATGACCGCGACGGTCGTCTGCGGTCTGCTGCTGTGGCTGCTGCACCGTCACGGGGTGGGCCGCGTCCTGTGGCGCACGGCGCTGGCCGTGGCGGTCCTCTCGGTGACCGGCGTCGGCCTCACCCGGGTCTGGCTCGGCGTGCACTGGCCCACGGACGTCCTCGGCGGCTGGCTGACCGGCGCCCTGGTGGTGGCGGTGGCCGTCGCGGTCCACCGGCGGCGGTGTCCGGCGCGCCTGTGAGTCGAGCACCCCGATCCGGTAGCCCGAGGCTACTTCCATCGCGAACGAGGCCGTCCACCTCGGACGATCCCCCGCGTCGCCCGAGGTGAACGGCAACCCGGAAAGGCCCGCCAAGGGGCCTCACCGGACGCGCTGAGTATAGTTGGCTGGCAGCCAGTCAACGCAGGAGTCCAGCATGTCCCCGCGCAGCGCCCTGGTCAATGAAGAGTTGCGGAGGCGTTCGAAGGAGCGGCTTCTGCACGCCGCCGTGGAGTTGGTCGACGAGCACGGGTACGAGGCGACGACGCTGGGCGACATCGCCGACCGGGCGGGCTCCGCACGGGGCCTGGTGTCGTACTACTTCCCGGGAAAGCGCCAGCTCGTGCAGTCCGCCGTGCACCGGCTGATGCACCGCACCCTGGAGGAGGCCCTGGAGCGGGAGCCGCACACCGAGGACGGCCGGGAGCGGATGGCACGGGCCATCGACGCGATCCTGGGCCTGGCGCGGGACCGGCCGCTCCTGATGCGCCAGCACATGGCCGGACTGCTGCAGGCCGAGGGTTTCCTGCCCTGCCCCGAGCAGCGTCGGCTGGCGGAGCTGCTGAGCGACACCGTCGCCCGGCACGGCTCCCACGACGTCGGCGCCGACTATCCGATGCTGCGCGCCCTGCTGATGGGCGCCGTGTACGCGGCCCTGATGCCGGGCGCGCCCATGCCGGTCCCGGTGCTGCGCGCGGAGCTGTTCAAGCGCTACCGGCTCGACTGGGAGTTGGGCGTCCCGCCGGACACCGAGGTGCCCGGCGGGACGTGCGGGAAGGACCGGACGGACATGGCCCGGTTCTTCGCGACGGAGCCGGACGCTCAGTCGAAGTAGTCCGGCTGCGTCTGCGTGTTGAGCTCACGCAGGTGGACCCGGCGGGCCGGGTCCGTGCGCCGGTCGTCGATCTCCAGGACGTCGAAGCCCTTGGCGATGTCGTTCGAGTAGATGTAACCGTTGTAGTAGTACGCCGACCAGGAGCCGCCGGTGACGAGCTGGTCCGTGCTCAGCGGACCGCGTTCGAAGTAGGCGATCTCCTTCGGCTTCGAGGAGTCGGTGAAGTCCCAGACGGAGACGCCGCCCTGGTACCAGGCCTGGACCATCAGGTCCTTGCCCCTGACCGGGATCAGCGAGCCGTTGTGGGCCACGCAGTTCTCGGTGTCCGCCTGGTGGCGGGGGATCTTGAAGTAGCTGCGGAAGACCAGCTTCTGCCGGTCGCCCTTGCCGACGATGTCGTAGATGCCGTCCGCGCCGCGGTTCGGGCCGATCTCCGCGTTGCAGGTGGCGCCGCCACCGCCGCCCAGCTCGTCGGTGAAGACGACCTTGTTCGCCTTCTGGTTGAAGGTCGCCGAGTGCCAGAACGCGAAGTTGACGTTGTCCTGCACCCGGTCGATCACCTTGGGCCGCTCGGGGTCCTTGATGGAGAACAGGATGCCGTCGCCCATGCAGGCGCCGGCGGCCAGGTCCTTCGACGGCAGCACGGTGATGTCGTGGCAGCCGGTGGTCTTGGAGACACCCGGGTTGGTGGGCCCGCCGGGGTTGCCGCCGCCGTCCGGACCCTCACCCGGGAACAGCACCGGGAAGCCGACCAGCGCCGCCTTGTGCGGGGCCTTGCGCGGCACCTTGATCACCGAGATGCCGTCGTGCGGCGGCTGGCAGTCGGGGTAGGCCGCGTTCGGCGAGTACGACGAGACGTAGACGTAGACGTTCTTGCGCTCGGGCACCAGCGTGTGGGTGTGCGAACCGCAGGCGGTCTCGACGGCGGCGACGTAGCGCGGGTTGCGCTTGTCGCTGATGTCGAAGACCTTCATGCCCTCCCACGAGGACTTCTCGGTCGCCGGCTGCGTGGTGCTGTTGCAACTGCTGTCGCTGCGCGAGGAGTCGGTGGACAGGAACAGCAGGTCGCCGGAGACGGAGATGTCGTTCTGCGAGCCGGGGCACAGCACCTGGGCCACCGTCTTCGGCGCCTTCGGGTCGCTGATGTCGAAGATGCGGAAGCCGTCGTAGTTGCCGGCGAAGGCGTACCGGCCCTGGAAGGCCAGGTCCGAGTTGGTGCCGGGCAGCGCGTCCTTGGGGACGTGGGCCACGTGCCGGATGTTGTCGGAGTGGACGATCTCGTCCTGGCCGGGTATCTCGCCGCTCTGGATGGCCTCGCGCGCCTCGGCCTGGTCGCTCCGCGAGACCTTCTTCTCGGCGGCCGGCGAGTCCCCGGGGTCGGGGATCGCCGCGGCCGGCGCGGCGGTGAGCAGCGCGGCCAGCAGTCCACCGGCCGCCGCGGCAACTCCCAGGCGTCTGCGCCGGGTTCGGGAAACGCTCAACAGGATCACTGTTTTCCTCCCTGGTTCCGTTCACCTCGGAACGGTTTTCGCACCGGCAGTATCGTCGTCGACATGCACATACCAACAGGGGGCAACACACTTGCAATGAAGTTTTTTGATCACTGTCGCGCGGAAGCGTGCTAGGACGGTCGTCGACACTCACGAGGTGTCTTGCAACCTGCCAGCCACAGGAGGTCCTTGTGCACTACCGCCGTGCGTCACGCGTGTCCGTCGTCGCGGCCGGGCTGACCGCTCTGGCCGTACTCGGGCTCGTGGGCTGCGACTCCGGTACCGACGAGACCAAGTCGGCCGCCGGGAGCGGGCCTTCGGTCATCGCGCCGGGTGAGCCCGGGGAGGCCAACCGGACCCTGTCGGCCGAGGAGGCCCAACGGCAGCGCGTGGAGGACGACTCCCCCAACTCGGCGGACGTGTCCTACGCGCGGATGATGATCCAGCACCACGCGCAGGCCCTGGAGATGACCGGACTGGTGCCGGACCGCGCCGAGTCGCCGAAGATCGTCAAACTGGCCGAGCGCATCGCCGCCGCGCAGCGGCCGGAGATCAAGTCGATGCAGGGCTGGCTGAAGAGCCACGACAAGGCGGAGCGGGACGACGGGCACGGGCACGACCACGCGACGATGCCCGGGATGGCCACGCAGGCCCAGCTGAAGCAGTTGCGCGCGGCCGACGGCAAGGCCTTCGACCAGCTCTTCCTCACCCTGATGATCACGCATCACCAGGGGGCGATCACCATGTCCACCGAGCTGAAGGGGCAGGGCAACAACATCCGGATGGAGGAGATGGCGGACGACGTGGTGGCCCAGCAGACCAGCGAGATCGGCCGGATGCGCGATCTGATGTGACGGTGCGCCGGACGGGCCGGGGGAACCGCGGGCCGCTCAGCGCCGGGCGTGCCGCGAGGGCAGCAGTCCCGCGTCGCGCGTCCGACCGATGAGTCTGAGCGCCCCGCGCCGGCTGTACCCGGTCTCGTTCATCACGGCGAGGACCGGATCGGCTCCCCGCTCCTGCGCCGCGCGGTACGCCCGGGCCACGAGACCGTGCTCCCGTGGCCCCCTCGGCCGGGCGGGCCGCTCCCGGTGCGCGCCCGTACCGGCCTCGCCTCCGGGGTCCGGCCCGGCCTCGGTACCGCAGGCCCGGGCCAGCGGCCCCTCGATCCAGTCGGCGAACAGGGCGAGGTCCTCCAGGGCCAGCGCGGGCCGGGCCCGTACGTCCTCGACGCAGACCCACCCCTCGCACACCGTCGCCAGCGCGTCGATACGGGCCCCGTCTCCGAAGGCCAGCCGCACATGGAGCCACCGCGTCGCCCGCTCCCCCTCCCGCACCTCCCACGCGGGCCACACGGACACCGCGCCCTCCACCGGAGAACGATCGGAAAGATGAAGAAAAGATGCCTCAAGCACACACGCAACGTAATCGCGCGATCACTTTCCTTCCGTAGAACACGCGCCCCGGACGGCGGACGGCACCCTGTCAGCGGAGCGCGGACGGTGCCATGCTGGAGACAACAGCGATCTCCTGTGGATCCCCCGGGGTGAGGAGTTCCGCCGTGCTGCGTGTCGCCGTCGTCGGTTCCGGGCCGAGCGGGTGCTACACCGCCCAGAGCCTCGTCCAGCAGGACGCCCGGGTGCGCGTGGACGTCCTGGACCGGCTGCCGTGTCCGTACGGCCTGGTCCGCTACGGCGTGGCGCCGGACCACGAGAAGATCAAGTCCCTGCAGAACACCCTCCGCGCGGTCCTGGAGCACGAGCGCGTGCGCTTCCTCGGCGGGGTGCCGGTCGGACCGGGCGGGGTGCCGGTCGCGCGGCTGCGGGAGCTGTACCACGCGGTGGTGTACTGCGTGGGCGCCGCCACGGACCGGCGGCTGGGCATCCCTGGCGAGGAGCTGCCGGGCAGCTGGTCGGCGACGGAGTTCGTGTCCTGGTACAGCGCGCACCCGGACGCCGTCGACGACGGTTTCCTGCGCGGGGTGCGGTCGGCGGTGGTCATCGGGATGGGGAACGTCGCCGTGGACGTGACGCGCATGCTGGCCCGGGGTGCGACGGAGCTGAGCCCGACCGACATGCCGCACGCCGCCCTGACCGCGCTCGCGGCGAGCCGGGTGGACCGCATCCACATGGCGGGCCGGCGCGGGCCGTCCCAGGCCCGCTTCACCACCAAGGAGCTGCGCGAACTGGGGACCCTGCCGGAGACCGGCCTCGCCGTGGACCCGGCCGAGGCGGCACGGGACCCGGCGTACACGGATCCGTCCGCGCTGCCCGCCCCGCAGCGCCGCAACGTCGAGGTGCTGCGCGGCTGGGCCGGGGCGCCGGTGTCGGGCGCCCGGCGGCTGATCCGGCTGCGCTTCTTCCTCCGCCCGGCCGAACTGATCGCCCGGGAGGGCAGGGTGGGCGCGGTGCGCTTCGAGCGTACGGTGCCGGACGGGCACGGTGGCGTCACGGGCACGGGGCGGTTCGAGGACATCGAGGCGCAGTTGGTGCTGCGCTCGGTGGGGTACCGCGGGGTGCCGCTGGAAGGGCTGCCGTTCGACGCGGCCGGCGGCACGGTTCCGCATCTCGCCGGGCGGGTGCTGCGGGAGGGCGCGGTCGCTCCGGGCGAGTACGTGGCGGGCTGGATCAAGCGGGGTCCGACGGGCGTCATCGGCACGAACCGGCCCTGCGCGAAGGAGACGGTCACCTCCCTGCTGCGGGACGCGCCCTTCCTCACGGACCGCGATCTGCCCGGCGACCCGCTGGCGGCACTGCGGGCCGGGGGCGTCGAACCGGTCGAATGGACGGGCTGGCAGGCGATCGAACACGCCGAGGCGGAACTGGGCGCCTCCCTGGGCCGGGGCGTCGTCAAACTCCCCGACTGGGGATCCCTGCTCGCGGCGGCCCGTACGGCCGACCCGTGAGCGGACCGGTCAGGTCGAGTCGTGGCGGCCGGCCTGGTGGGTGGCCGCGGTGAGGAGACAGTCGAGGAGGCCCGGGAAGAGGTCGTCCAGGTCGGCCCGGCGCAGGCCGTTCATCTTGGCGGTGCCCTCGTAGACCTGCCGGATCACGCCGCTCTCGCGCAGCACCCGGAAGTGGTGCGTGGTGGTGGACTTGGTGACCGGCAGGTCGAACTGCGAGCAGGTCAGCTCGACGCCCTTGGCGGCGAGTTCGCGGACGATGCGCAGCCGCATGGGGTCGGAGAGCGCGTGCAGCACGCCCTCCAGCCGGATCTCCTCGCGCGCCGGGTGCGGCAGATCGCGACTGCTGGGGGCGGGGGAGACGGTCGTCACGGCGGCTCGCATTCGGTCCGGGAACCCTCATGATACGAGAACCATCGTAGTTTGACATCCTCCATACTACGATGCCTATCGTACGAGCCGCACCCGTCCCGGCCACCGCCGAATGGAGCCCGCCGTGAGCACGCTGTTCCAGCCGTATACCCTGCGCGACGTGACCATCCCCAATCGGGTGTGGATGCCTCCGATGTGCCAGTACTCGGCCGCGCCGGAAGGGCCCGGGGCCGGTGCACCCGGTGACTGGCACTTCGCGCACTACGCGGCCCGCGCGGCCGGCGGCACGGGACTGATCGTCGTGGAGGCCACCGCCGTGTCGCCGGAGGGCCGGATCTCGCCGTACGACCTCGGCATCTGGAACGACACCCAGGTGGAGGCGTTCCGCCGGATCACCCGCTTCCTCGCGTCACAGGGCACCGTCCCCGCCGTCCAGCTCGCGCACGCCGGGCGCAAGGCGTCGACCGAGCGGACCTGGAAGGGCGGCGCGCCGGTCGGGCCGGACGCCCACGGCTGGCGGCCGGTGGCCCCGAGCGCGGTCGCCTTCGACGAGCGGCACCCCGTGCCGGACGAACTGTCCGCCGAGCAGATCCGTGACGTCGTCGGACAGTTCCGCGCCGCCGCGCGCCGCGCGCTCGCCGCCGGGTTCGAGATCGCCGAGATCCACGGCGCCCACGGCTACCTGATCAACGAGTTCCTCTCCCCGCACTCCAACCACCGCACCGACGCCTACGGCGGTTCGTACGAGAACCGGACGCGGTTCGCGCTGGAGGTGGTCGACGCCGTGCGCGAGGAGTGGCCGGACGACAAGCCGCTGTTCTTCCGGATTTCGGCCACGGACTGGCTGGAGGGGTCCGGCTGGACCCCGGACGACACCGTCCGCTTCGCCTCCGAACTGCACGCCCACGGCATCGACCTGCTCGACGTCTCCACCGGCGGCAACGCCTCCGGCGTGCGCATCCCGACCGGGCCCGGCTACCAGGTCCCCTTCGCCGCGCGGGTGCGCGGCGAGACGCCGATGCCGGTCGCCGCCGTGGGGCTGATCACCGACGTCGAGCAGGCGGAGAAGATCGTGGCCAACGGCGAGGCGGACGCGGTGTTCCTCGGCCGCGAGCTGCTCCGCAGCCCCTCGTGGGCCCGGCACGCGGCCCGTGAACTGGGCGGCGAGGTCCACGTGCCGGACCAGTACCACCTCTCGGTCTGAGCCCGCGCCGCCCTCGCGCCGGCCGTTCCTGGCCGAATGTGATGCACGCGAGACGTTGACCAGAAAGCGCTTACCCCATACCTTCCGTTCAGCAGCGTGACCCGCTCACGTCAATTCGGCGGGCCGACTGCGCACTACCCCGAACGTCGTTCATGTACATGGCTCGTACCCCCACACCACGACAGAAGGAACGACATGACTTCCGCGAAACGACCACACGCCCGCGCACTGACGGGCGCACTCGCCACCCTGGGCCTCTCTGTTGGCATGGCCATGACCACCGGCGCGTCCTCGGCGAGCGCCGCCACCTGGCCGACCGCGAACGGCAGCCAGGGCGTCTCCTCCACCATCTCCGTGTCCGGCACCAAGGACTACGGGATGAAGCGCCTGTACGGCACCGGCGACCTGGGTTCCGACGGCCAGGACGAGGACCAGGGCCCGATCCTGCAGCTGGCGGACGGCGCGGTCCTGAAGAACGTCATCCTGGGCGCCCCCGCGGCCGACGGCGTCCACTGCCAGGGCTCCTGCACGCTGCAGAACGTCTGGTGGGAGGACGTCGGCGAGGACGCCGCCACGTTCAAGGGCAAGTCGTCGGGGTCGGTCTACACCGTCACCGGCGGCGGCGCGAAGGAAGCCAGCGACAAGGTGTTCCAGTTCAACGGCGCCGGAACGCTGAACGTGTCGAACTTCGCGGTCAAGAACTTCGGCACCTTCGTCCGCTCCTGCGGCAACTGCTCCACGCAGTACAAGCGGACGATCAACCTCAACACCATCGAGGTGAACTGGAAGGGCAGCAGGCTCGCCGGCATCAACACCAACTACGGCGACAGCGCGACCCTGCGGAACATCACGATCATCGGGGACAGCAGCAAGAAGATCGTCCCCTGCCAGAAGTACATCGGCAACGACGACGGTGACGAGCCGAGCAGCAACGGCTCGGGCCCCGACAGCACGTACTGCAAGTACGCGTCGTCCGACATCACCTACCGGTAGCCCTCCACGGGCAGCGGCCGTACGAGGTGTCCCGCGCGGCGCCTCGTACGGCCGACCGGCCCCTACGCGCCTTCATGCGCCGCCCACGCGGGAACGCACCTCCCCCGCGTCAGCCCCCGCCGGTACCCCGCGCAGGCGGACCGCGGCGCGTCGTTGGCCGGCGGCGGGCAGCGGCGCGTCGTCCGGCCAGTCGGCGGGCAGCAGGACGGGATCGGCGAGCAGCCGGCGTACGACGGCGGCGAACGCGGTGAGCCGCTCGGCGGGGCGAGTGGCGCGGTCGACGTGGCCGAGGAGCGCGCGGGCCGTGCCGGACCGGGCGTCCAGCGGCCACAGGCCCGCGGCGAACTCGCGCGCGGACCGGTCGGGGCGGGCCGTGCCGCACTCGGCCACCTCGCCGGGACCCGCGGACAGGCGGCGCCCCAGATCGGCGGGACGCAGCCATACCCCTTCACGCAGTTCGGCGAGCCGGAGGGCGGCCGGCCGGGTGCGCGGGTCCGCGCGTTCGGCGGGGCCCCGCCCGTCGCGGTGATCACCACCGGCTCCCGGTCGCCGTCCCACTCGCGCGTGCGCGGCTCCATGGACTCGTCCCGGCGGCGCCGGCGTTCGAGCAGCCGGTCGCCGGCGTCCGTGCGCCGCAGGTCACCGGCGGCGACCGTCCGGCTGAACGCCGCGCGGAGCGTGGACCCGCCGCCGAAGCCCTCCACGGGCCGCCCGAGCTCCCTCCTCGTCCGGCACGCCCCGTCCGCGGTCGCCGACGCCTTCTGCGCGACGCGGCTGAGCGGCGACCGGGGGTACGCCTTCGGCACGCTGCCCGCGGCGGCCGGACTGGACGCGATCCTCGGCCGCGCGCTGCCGGACGGCGGCCGACCCGCCGTCGGGCCACCGCGCACGGTGCTCCCCGTACACGTTCGCACCGGGCCCGGCCTGCGGCGACGCCGGTCCAGAGGTGACTGTCAGTGGTGGGGTGCAGACTGGCCGGTGTCCTGGAACGAGGGCGTCGACGAAGACGTCACGGAGGTGATCGGCATGACCGAGGTACTGCTCGCCGTGGGCACCCGCAAGGGCCTGTTCATCGGGCGCCGACGGGGTGGCACCTGGGAGTTCGACGAGAGTCCCTGCTTCAACGCGCAGGCCGTGTACTCGGTCGCCGTCGACACCCGTGGCGGGAGCCCGCGGCTGCTGGCCGGCGGGGACAGCGCGCACTGGGGCCCGTCGGTGTTCCACTCCGACGACCTGGGGCGCAGCTGGACCGAACCGGCCCGGCCCGCCGTCAAGTTCCCCAAGGACACGGGTGCTTCGCTGGAGCGGGTCTGGCAGCTGCACCCGTCCGAGGCCGAACCGGACGTGGTGTACGCGGGGACGGAACCGGCAGCGCTGTACCGCTCGGAGGACCGCGGGGAGACCTTCGAGCTGGTCCGGCCGCTGTGGGAGCATCCCACGCGTGCGAAGTGGGTGCCCGGCGGCGGCGGCGAGGGACTGCACACCGTGCTCACCGACGCCCGTGATCCGCGGGCCGTGACGGTGGCCGTCTCCACGGCGGGCGTGTTCCGCACCCTGGACGGCGGCGCGAGCTGGGCCCCGTCCAACTCCGGGGTGTCCGCGGTGTTCCTGCCGGACCCGAACCCGGAGTTCGGGCAGTGCGTGCACAAGGTCGCCCGGGACGCGGTCGACCCGGACCGGCTGTACCTGCAGAACCACTGGGGGGTCTACCGCAGCGACGACGCGGGCGGGAGCTGGACGGACATCGGCGAGGGCCTTCCGTCGACGTTCGGCTTCGCGGTCGTGGCCCATCCCCGTCGCGGCGACACGGCGTACGTGTTCCCGATCAACGCCGACTCCGACCGGGTGCCGGCCGGCCGGCGCTGCCGGGTCTACCGGACCACGGACGCGGGCGGGAGCTGGGAGCCGCTCACGGCGGGCCTGCCGCGGGAGGACCACTACGGCACGGTGCTGCGCGACGCGATGTGTCACGACGGAGCGGACCCGGCGGGCGTCTACTTCGGCAACCGCAACGGCGAGGTGTACGCCTCCGCCGACGACGGCGACAGCTGGCGGCAGTTGGCGTCGCATCTGCCGGACGTGCTGTGCGTACGGGCCGCGGTCGTCGCATGAGCCGTACGAGCCGCATGAGCCGCATGAGGATCCCGTCCGGTCCTGGCCACTGGTTGATCTCCGCCGCCGTCGCGGCAGTAGGGTGACGCCCGTGGCACCACGACCCTTGAATGAAATCGTCGAAGCGGGCTGGGCGAAGGCCCTGGAGCCGGTGGCCGAACGGGTCGCCGGAATGGGGGACTTCCTGCGCACGGAGATCGCCGCGGGACGCACCTACCTCCCGGCCGGAGCGAACGTCCTGCGCGCCTTCCGGCAGCCCTTCGACGAGGTACGCGTTCTGATCGTCGGGCAGGACCCGTACCCCACCCCGGGGCACGCGGTGGGACTGTCGTTCTCGGTCGCGCCCGAGGTGCGGCCGCTGCCGGGCAGTCTCATCAATATCTTCCGGGAGCTCGGCACCGACCTGGGACTGCCCCAGCCGTCCAACGGCGACCTCACCCCCTGGACCGAGCAGGGCGTGCTGCTGCTCAACAGGGCGCTGACGACGGCCCCGCGCAAGCCGGGCGCCCACCGCGGCAAGGGCTGGGAGGAGGTCACCGAGCAGGCGATACGGGCGCTGGCCGGGCGGGGCAAGCCCCTGGTCTCCATCCTGTGGGGGCGGGACGCCCGCAACTGCCGTCCGCTGCTGGGCGATCTGCCGGCGGTGGAGTCGGCCCATCCGTCGCCGATGTCCGCCGACCGCGGCTTCTTCGGCTCCCGCCCGTTCAGCCGGGCGAACGACCTGCTGATCCGGCAGGGCGGCCAGCCGGTGGACTGGCGCCTGCCGTGACCGGGCCCGGTTTCCTCGCCGTGGACTCCGGGGGCTCCGGTCTGCGGGTCGTCGTCGGGGCCGGCGGGCGCGGACCACTGGCCCGGGGCGCCTCCGGGGAACCGGTGCGGACGGGGGCACGGGGCCTCGACCCGGAGCACCTCATGGAGCAGTTGGTCCCGATGGTGCGGGCCCTGTGCGCGGAGGCCGGGGTCGAGAGGCTGGAGACGGCCGTCATCGGGGCTGCCGGGCTGGCCGGCCTGGGGGACGCGCTGCGCGCGGAGCTGCCGGGTGCGCTCGGCCGTGAACTGGGTGTGCGGCGGGTGGTGCTGGCCGCCGACGCCATCACCGCGTACGTCGGTGCCCTCGGGGCGCGGCCCGGTGCCGTGATCGCCGCCGGTACGGGTGCGATCGCGATCGGCACCGATCTGACCGGCTGGCGCCGTGCCGACGGCTGGGGGCACCTGCTCGGCGACTGCGGCGGCGGCGCCTGGATCGGGCGGGCGGGTCTGGAGGCGGCGCTGCGCGCGCACGACGGGCGGCGAGGCGGCTCCGCGCGGCTGCTGGCGAGCGCCGAGGACATGTTCGGCCCGCCGGCCGGGCTGCCCGGCCGGCTGTATCCGCGGACCGACCGGCCGGCCGTACTCGCCTCCTTCGCGCCCCGGGTGGGCGAGTGCGCGGACGGCGGCGACCCCGTCGCCGTGGAGGTGCTGCGGGCCGCGGCCGGGCACCTGGCCGACTCCGCCACGGCCGTGTGCCCCGCGGCGGACGCACCGGTGGTCGGTCTCACCGGAGGCCTGTTCCGGATGGGCGCCGCGCTGCTCGGCCCCCTGGACGAGGAGCTGGCCGAGCGGCTGCCGGGGGCGCGGTGGATCATGGCCGAAGGAGACCCCCTGCACGGGGCGGTCCGCATCGCGGAGCACCTCACCGCCGGCTCCTTCACCCTTCCGGGCGACGAGAAGATGCTGTGGGTGACGAGCCCGGCAGGTGAGGACGTCACCCGCGCGGCCGACGCCCGTACGTAACTCATCAGACAAAACCGGACGGATACCGCTCACCTGCCCCCTCCCCGAACAGGGGAACCCGGGAAACCACTAACATGCGGCAACATGAGCACCCCCACTGGGCCCGCGTCCGGCCTGCCAGTACGAATGCCGCGCCCCCGTCAGCCCGGACGGCACCGCCGTCCCGAGCCGCTGGTGGCTCCCGAGGACGCGCCCGCGCTCGTCCTCGCCGTGCCGGGTGCGCCCAGTAGTGCCACCCGCTCGCTCGTCGACGAGGTCGTGAGCATCGCCCGTTCCGAGCTGCCCGGTCTGGACGCCCGGGTCGGCTACCTCGACGGTGACGACGAGGAATTCCCGACACTGCAGTCCGTCCTCACGCACGCGGCCGAGGAGCGCACCGCCCGCTTCGAGCAGGCCCGCGCCGCCGGCATGGACATCAAGGAGCCCGACGGCCCCGTCGCCGTCGTCGTGCCGCTGCTCGCCGGTCCGGACAGCGCGTTGCTGCGCCAGGTCCGCCAGGCCGTGATGGACAGCCGTGTCGCCGCCGAGCTGACCGATGTGCTGGGTCCGCACCCGCTGCTCGCCGAGGCGCTGCACGTGCGGCTCTCCGAGGCCGGTCTGGCCCGCGCCGACCGTGCCCGGCTGTTCACCGTGGCGACCGCGGCGGACGGCATCATCCTGGCCTCCGTGGGCGGTGACGAGGCCGTGCAGGCGGCCGGGATCACCGGCATGCTGCTCGCCGCGCGCCTCGCCGTGCCGGTGATGGCGGCGGCCCTGGACCAGGAGGGTTCCATCGCCTCCGTGGCGGAGCAGCTGCGGGGCTCCGGCTCGCAGCAGCTGGCGCTCGCGCCGTACCTGATCGGCCCGGAGATCGACGCCGGCCTGATCGAGGAGGCCGCGAAGGAGGCGGGCTGCTCCGCCGCCGAGGCGCTCGGCCCGTACCCGGCGATCGGCAAGCTGGCGCTGGCCAAGTACACGACCGCGCTGGGCATCGCCCCGCAGCAGGCGCAGAGCACCCCGGCCCACTGACCCGGCCGGCTCGCGCACGACGCCGGAAGGGCCCGCTCCGGGAACCGGAGCGGGCCCTTCGTCATGCCCCTTCAGACTCCCGGCCGGTCGGTGACCACGCAGGACGCCGCGGTCACCGGAACGGAACCGGTGCGCCGTGGTACTCCCGTGCCCGGGTCGAGCGCGAACCAGGTCACGTCCCCCGAGCGCTCGTTGGCGACGTACAGGACGCCGTCGGACTCGGTGATGGAGCGGGGCCAGCGACCGCCGCAGGGGACGGTGGTGAGCGGGGTCAGCACCCTGCCCTTCCCCTCGACGGCGAACACGGACAGGACGTCCTCGCCGCGGGTCGCGGTCCACACGAAGCGGCCGTCGGGCGAGACGGCCACCCCGGACGGGTAGGCGTCCCCGGCCGGGGTGCCGGGCAGGACCGGGATCTCGGCGAGCGGCCTGAGCGCGCCGCCGACGGCGTCCCAGCGGCAGACCACGAGGGTGGGGCTGAGCTCGTTGAGGACGTACGCGTGGGCCCCGTCCGGGTGGAAGGCCAGGTGCCGCGGGCCCGAGCCCGGGCGCAGGGCGATCTCCCGGTGCGGTGCGAGCACGCCGTCGGCCAGGGTGCAGACCCGTACCGAGTCCGTGCCGAGGTCGACCGTGACCGCCCAGCGGCCGCTCGGGTCGGGCTGCACCTGATGGGCGTGCGGGCCCTGCTGGCGCCGGGGATGAGGGCCGGAGCCACTGTGCCGGAACACCCCGGACGCCGACCGCGCGAGGCCCCCGTCCGGACGGACGGGCACGGCGCTGACGCTGCCGGAGCCGTAGTTCGCGGTGAGGACGTGTCCGGCGAAGAGGCTGAGGTGGGTCGGCCCGCTGCCGTCCACCCGTACCTGGCGCCCGGCCGGCTGCGGCCCGTCCCCCGTCACGCGGAACGCGGCCACGGCGCCCTCGGCGGTCTCGCTGACCGCGTACAGCGTGCGGCCGTCGGGCGACAGGGCCAGGTAGGACGGATCGGGTACGGCGTCCACGGTGCTCAGGACGGTCAGCGCGCCGCTCCCGGGGGCGATGGCCGCGGTGACGATGCCCGGGCCTCCCGCCGCCGTGAACGACCCGATGAACGCCCGCCGCCTGCCGTCCGCCACGACTGTCCCCTCTCGTCCGCTGTCGACCGGGGTGACGGTAGCAGTCGATCGCATCAGGTCTAGACCAAAGACCCGTCGTGCGCGTCCGTACGGGTCAGGCCCCGACCAGCGGGGAGCCGGACGGCGCCCGCAGCGGCGCGGCCAGTTCGGCGAGGGCGCGTTCCAGACCGTGCAGATGGGCCAGGGCGGGTTCCGTCCCGGCCGGGGAGGTCCGTACGGCGATGTCCCGGCCGCCGGTGAGCGCCTCGACGGCGGCCTCGACGCGCCAGCAGGCGGCGGTCAGCCGGGCGTCGTGCGAGGCCTCCGGGTCGGCGGCGACGGCGACGAGGCCGCGGATCTCCCGAGCGCAGTCGTCGAGCAGGGCGAGCACCCGCCGGGCGCGCCGCTTGCGGTCGAGCATGGGGTTCAGCGGATGCACCAGCGGGGCGACCGAGAGCCGTACCCGGGCGAGCAGCTGTTCCAGCTCCGCCACCACCGGCGCCGGGTCGGCGTCCGCGGTCCCGGCCAGCCGTGCGGCCGTCTGCGCGGTGCACGCGTGGACGCAGCGCAGGGCCCGCTGGATCCAGGTGTCGGTGACGCTGTGCGTGGTCACGGGCAGGACGAACGCCACCGCCAGCACGGCGCCGAACGCGCCGACGGCGGTCTCCACGACCCGGAGTGCCAGCAGCTCGGGGGTGAGCACGCCCAGCAGGCCGTAGAGCATGGCGGCGAGCACCGTCACCCAGAGCATCATCCAGGTGTAGGACACGGCGGCCGTGTAGAAGATGCCGAAGACGGCGACGGCGACGACCAGGGCGGTCACAGGCCCGTCCCCATGCGCGGGAACGGCGACGAAGAGCGCGAGCCCGATGCCGATGACGGTGCCGAGCACCCGCCGGAAGCCGCGTACCAGGGTCTCGCCGCGCGAGGTGGTGTTGACGAAGACCCACCAGGTGGCGCCGACGGCCCAGTACCAGCGCTGCCCGGACACCAGCTGGCCCACGACCAGGGCGAAGCCCGCGCCGGCGGTCGCCTGGACCGCCTGGCGGGTGGTCACACGGGCCAGCCCGGTGCCGCCGGGCGGCGCCGGTACGACGGCCGGGGGCAGCCGGCGCTCGTAGCACCACAGTCCGAAGCGCACCGTGGCCGCGGCGAGCACGGACAGCAGGACGGAGGCGTACAGCTCGGGGAGCTGGGCGGTCCTCGCGTGCAGGAACTGCGCCACGAAGTAGGTCATGAACGCGAAGACCCCGAGACTGTGGCCACGCGGACCCCAGCGCCGCGCGTACACGCCGAGTCCGACCACGGCGAGGAAGGTGAGGTCGCGGGCGACCGGGTGGTCGTGCAGCACGGCCGCGGCGGCGAGCACCGGCAGGCCGACGGCGGGCAGCAGCGCCGTGGTGACGGCCTGCCCGCGGACGGTGGCGTCGGTGACGGTGAACAGGGCGAGCAGCGCGGCGAGCCCGCCGGTGACGGCACCGGTGAGCGAGTGCCCGGCCAGGCCGCAGACGACGACGGCCAGCCCGATGCCGAGCACGGCCCGCGTCGCGAAGCGCAGCCGGATCCGGCCCGGGTCCGGAGCCGTGAACACCCTCTTCAGCACGTACCGCCCCCTGAGAACTCGTTGGTGTGCGCCGTGGCACGAAAAAGGCGCCGCGGGGTCCGCAGCGCCATCGACCCCTCCATATCAGCATCTCTTCCACCAGTGGCTCAACCGACTCTTTCCATGGTGTGCCATTGGTACAGTGTTCGCGGCATTCCTACGGCCATCGAAGTGCCAATGGCCGATGCGGGGACACCGGGGACCTCATGGCCGTGGACGAGCTCGACACCCGCATCCTGCGGCTGCTGCTGGAGCAGCCGCGCACGAGCGTGCGGGAGTACGCCCGGATCCTCGGGGTGGCCCGCGGCACCCTGCAGGCCCGTCTGGACCGCATGGAGCGCGAGGGCGTGATCACCGGCACCGGCCCCGCCCTCTCCCCCGCCGCGCTGGGCCACCCCGTCCTCGCGTTCGTGCACATCGAGGTCACCCAGGGGCACCTGGACGAGGTGGGGGACGCGCTGGCCGCCGTACCGGAGATCGTCGAGGCGTTCTCCACCACGGGCGGCGGCGATCTGCTGGCCCGGGTGGTGGCGCGCGACAACGCGCACCTGGAGGACGTGGTCCAGAAGCTGATCAGCCTGCCCGGCGTGGTCCGCACCCGCACCGAGGTGGCGCTGCGCGAACGCGTCCCGCACCGGCTGCTGCCGCTGGTGGAGTCGATCGGCCGGACGGCACGCAGGTGAGCCCTGTCATCCTGGGCCCATGAGCACGCTCGGCGGCCTCTCGGTCATCTTCGATCTCGACGGAACGCTCGTGGACAGCGAGCCGAACTACTACGAGGCGGGCCGGCGGACCCTCGCCGAGTACGGGGTCCCTGACTTCTCCTGGGCCGAGCACGAGCGCTACGTCGGGATCAGCACCCGGGAGACGATCGCCGACTGGCGGGAACGGTACGGCCTGTCCGCCCCGCCGGAAGAACTGCTCGCGGTCAAGAACCGCCACTATCTGCGGCTGGCCGGCGCCTCGACGCGGGTGTACCCGCAGATGCGCGCGTTCGTCGAGCTGCTGGCGGCCGAGGGCGTGCCGAGGGCCGTGGCCTCCGGTTCCTCGCCCGAGGCGATCGGGGCGATCCTGGCCTGCACGGGCCTGGACAGGCATCTGCGCACGGTCGTCCCGGCCGACGAGGTCGCGCACGGCAAACCGGCCCCCGACATCTTCCTGGAGGCGGCCCGCAGGCTCGGCGCGGACCCGGCCGACTGCGTGGTGGTCGAGGACGCGGCCCCGGGCGCCGCCGCCGCGCACGCGGCCGGGATGCGCTGCATCGCGATCCCCTACGTCGCCGCTCAGGCCGACGCCCCCGGGTTCGCCGCCGCAGACCTGCTGCTGCGCGGCGGGCAGGAGGAGTTCACGGCGCGGGCCGCGTACGCCTGGCTGGTGGAATCCGCCGCCCGGCACCCCTGACCGGCTCCCGCCGCCCGCGACGAACGTCCGGAACCGATCGCTCCCGAACCGTTGACGCCTCTCCGCCCCCTCCCTATCGTCTGGCCGATCGTTCGTACAGCGTTCGTGATACCGAACAGAGGAGCATCCATGGCACCGCCCCTCTCCAGACGAACCCTCTTCCAGGCCGCCGCTCTGACGGCGACCGCGGTCTCCGCGGCGGCCACCGGGCGCGCCGTCGCCGCACCCGGCGCGCCGGCCGCCGCTCCCGGCGTACCGGCGGCGTGGACCGTACGGCCCTTCGGGCTGGAGGACGTGACGCTCGGACCGGGCGTCTTCGCCGGCAAACGGCAGTCGATGCTCGACCACGCCCGTGGCTACGACGTGAACCGACTGCTCCAGGTCTTCCGCGCCAACGCCGGCCTGTCCACCCGCGGCGCGGTCGCGCCCGGCGGCTGGGAAGGGCTGGACGGGGAGGCCAACGGCAATCTGCGCGGCCACTACACCGGCCATTTCCTGACCATGCTGGCGCAGGCGTACCGCGGCACCGGCGAGCAGGTCTTCGCGGACCGGATCACCGCCATGGTGGGCGCCCTGACCGAGGTACGGGAGGCGCTGCGCCGCGACCCGGCCGTACTGAGCGTCGAGGGACGGTTCGGCCGCGCGGCGGAGAACGTACGCGGCTCGTACCGGTACGTGGACCTTCCGGCGGCCGTTCTCGCCGGCGCCCCGGCACTCACCCTGTCCGCGTGGGTGCGGCCGGCGCACGACGCCGCCTGGGCCAGGATCTTCGACTTCGGCGACGGCACCACCCGCTACCTGTATCTGGCCGCCCGCAACGCCGCCGGGGTGCCGCGGTTCGCCGTCACCGTCTCGGGGCCGGGCGGTGAGCAGGGCCTCGACGGCACCGCGCCGCTGCCGGTCGGCGAGTGGAGCCATCTGGCCGTGACCCTCGCCGACGGCACCGGCACCCTCTACGTCGACGGCACCGCCGTGGCCCGGAGCACGGACATCACGCTGACCCCGGCCGCGCTCGGCACCCTCACGAACAACTGGCTGGGGCGCTCGAACTTCCCCGCCGATCCGGTGTTCGCGGGCGCGTTCGAGGACGTCGACGTGTTCTCGCGGGCGCTGACCGCCGCCGAGATCACGGAGTTGCAGGGCCGCCGTGCCGCCGACGCCTCGACCGGCCGGGGCGACCTGGCGTCGTACGCCTTCGACGAGACGGCCGGGGCGACGCTCGCGGACGCCTCCGGACGGAGTCTGGACGCCACCCTGCGCCGCACCTGGGGCGCGCCCGGCCATCCGGGTTTCCTCGCCGCGTACCCGGAGACGCAGTTCATCGAACTGGAGTCGATGACCGGCAGCGACTACACCCGGGTGTGGGCGCCGTACTACACCGCGCACAAGATCCTCAGAGGGCTGCTGGACGCGTATCTCGCCACGGACGACGACCGGGCGCTCGACCTGGCGTCCGGCATGTGCGACTGGATGCACGCACGGCTGTCCGTGCTGCCGGCGGCCACCCTGCAGCGGATGTGGGGGCTGTTCTCCAGCGGGGAGTTCGGCGGCGTCGTCGAGGCGATCTGCGACCTGCACGCGATCACCGGACGGGCCGAACACCTCGCTCTCGCCAAGCTGTTCGACCTGGACCGGCTCATCGACGCCTGCGCCGCGAACACCGACATCCTCGATGGACTGCACGCCAACCAGCACATCCCGGTCTTCACCGGCCTGGTGCGGCTGCACGACGAGACGGGCGAGCAGCGCTACCTCACGGCCGCGAAGAACTTCTGGGGCATGGTCGTACCCCACCGCATGTACGCGATCGGCGGCACCAGCAGCGGCGAGTTCTGGAAGGCCCGCGATGTGATCGCGGGCACGGTCACCGACACCACCGCCGAGTCCTGCTGCGCGTACAACATGCTCAAGCTGAGCCGGACGCTGTTCTTCCACGAGCAGGATCCGGCGTACATGGACTACTACGAGCGGGCCCTGTACAACCAGGTGCTCGGTTCCAAGCAGGACCGGCCGGACGCCGAGAAGCCGCTCGTCACCTACTTCATCGGCCTGACGCCCGGTCATGTGCGCGACTACACGCCCAAGCAGGGGACGACCTGCTGCGAGGGCACCGGCATGGAGAGCGCCACGAAGTACCAGGACTCGGTGTACTTCGCGAAGGCCGACGGGAGCGCCCTGTACGTCAACCTCTACAGCGCCTCCCGGCTGACCTGGGCCGAGAAGGGCGTCACGGTCACGCAGACCACCCGCTACCCCCAGGAGCAGGGCAGCACGCTCACCGTCGGCGGCGGCCGGGCCTCCTTCACACTGCTGCTGCGGGTGCCGTCCTGGGCGACCGCCGGCTTCCGGGTGACCGTCAACGGGCGTGCCGTGCCCGGCACTCCGGTCCCCGGCCGCTACTTCGAGGTCGCGCGGACCTGGCGCGACGGCGACACCGTACGGATCTCCGTGCCCTTCCGGCTGCGGGTGGAGCGGACCCCCGACGACCCCGCGCTGCAGGCCCTGTTCTACGGCCCGGTCAACCTGGTCGCCCGCCGGCCCGGGCCGGACGCCGTGCGGCTGGGGCTGTACCGCAACGCCGGCCTCTCCGGCGATCTGCTGCCCTCCCTCACGCCGGTCCCGGACGAACCCCTGCACTACACGCTGGACGGCATCGAACTGGCGCCCTTCGCGGAGGGGACCGAGGACCCGACCCACGCCTACGTCCGGCGCTCGGAACCGCGTGTGATCTTCGGCACGTCGGACTCCGGAGTCGCCAACCCCGCCCGGAGCGACGGTACGACCCTGCTCGACGAGATATGGTCCGGGGCGCCCTTCCGCGGCAAGGGAGCACTGGTGGCGCAGGTGCGGTCCACCGTGGCGGCCTGGGTCGGTGAGGGTCTGCTGAGCCGCGCCGACGGCGACAAGGTGGTGAGTACGGCGCAGAAGGCCGGCTACGCCCGCTGACACCGGCCGAAAATTCTTTCCCGGACGGTGACTGTCTCGCGCCCGGCGTCCGTACTTCCTGCTGTTGGGCCGTTCATATCCCAGGAGGCACGATGCGCATCTCGCGCAGCACGGCAGGAACCGCGTTCGTGGGTGGAGCCATGATCCTCACCCTCACCGCGCTCGCCTACCCCACCATGCTGGGCGTACAGAACACATCGACCAAGCCGGACCGGGTGGTGGCCAACACGAACTACGGCCCGCTGACCGAGGCGGACCGCGACTTCGTGGTGAAGGTGCGCGCGGCGGGGCTGTGGGAGCACCCACTGGGGCTGCTGGCGATGGAGCGGGGGACGACGCCGGAGATGAAGGAGGCGGGCGAACACCTGGTCGTGGGACACGGCCGGCTCGACGACAGCTGTCGCAAGCTCTCCCTGGAGCTCGGCATCACGCTGCCGAACCAGGCGTCACCGCAGCAGCAGGGGTTCGTGGAGACCGTGAAGTCCACCAGCGGCAAGGAGTTCGACTCCACGGCGGTGAACATCATGCGCGTGACGCACGGGCAGATCTTCCCCGCCATCGCCAACATCCGGGCCAACACCAGGAACACCCTGGTGCGGCAGCTGGCCGACCAGGCCAACGACACGGTGCTCGACCACATCACGGTGCTGGAGAAGACGGGGCTGGTCAATCACGAGCAGGTCAACTTCCAGCAGACCAGCCCGCCGAAGATGCCGCAGGAGCAGGTGACCCCGCCGGCTCCGCAGGCGGGTGCGCCGGTCCTCGCGCTGGAGATCCCCAAGGAGCTGGAGGACCTCAACACGGCGTCCCCGGCGCCGTCGCCGTCGCCGACGGTCAGGTAGCCGGGTCACGACCCGCGGCGGGGCTTGCCCCGCCGCGGGTTCTTCGTCGCGCCGCCGGTGCCTCCCCGGCGGCCGCGGCCGGCCGATCCGCCGGCCGGCTGCTGCCGCCGGGCGGTGCGTTCGGGCTTCTTCTCCTGTGCGGGCTGCTGCCGGCGGCCGCGGGTGCTGTTGACGGTCCGGCCTCGGACGATCCCGATGAGGTCCTCGACCCGGTCCGTCGTCGCCGCCTCGGGCCAGGACAGCGCCACGCCCGACCCGGGGGCCTGCTCGAGCGGCCGGTGGGTGAGGTCCTTGCGGTGGTGCAGCCGGGCGAGCGACAGCGGTACGACGAGCACGCCGATCCCGGCCGCGACGAGCTCGATCGCGTCGGCGGTGGTGGCGGGGCGTTCGAGCGCGGGCCGTCCCGGCAGGCTCTCCCAGGTGAGAACGTCGTCCAGGGGGTGCAGCACGATCTCGTCGGCCAGGTCCTCCAGGGACACCGTGTCGACCGCCGTGACGAGGTGGTCCTTGGGCACCACGACGACCGTCTGCTCGGTGTAGAGGGGGATCGCGCTGAGGACCGTGCGGTCGACGGGCAACCGGACGAGGCCCGCGTCGGCGTCACCGCTCAGCAGCAGCCCCTGCGCCGCCTGGGCGGGGACCTGCGTGAGGGTCAGCGGGACGTCGGGCAGCCGCTCGTTCCAGATGCGCACCCATTTGTCGGGCATCACCCCGGGTACGTACACGAGCCGGAACGAGGGGGACACTTCCGAGCCTGTCACCTGGCCAGGTTACCGGCCGTGGTCGGCGGCCGTGCACATGCTCGATACCCTGGACTCCATGACGCAGCACCAGAACACCCAGACGATGAAGCCCGCGACCGCGGCGAAGAAGCTGGGTGTGTACCTCGACGCCACCCCCGCCGACTTCCGGGACGGTGCCGTCTCACGCACCGAGCTGAACGCGCTCCAGGCGGACCCGCCGCAGTGGCTGCGGGACCTGCGGCGCGACGGCCCCCACCCCCGCCCGGTGGTCGCGGCGAAGCTGGGCGTGTCCATCGCCGGTCTCGCGCGCGGCGGGATCACCGAGGCCCTCACCACCGAGCAGATCGAGGCGCTGAAGGAGGAGCGCCCCGAGTGGCTGGAGCGGGAGCGCGCCACCCAGGCCGAGGTCCGCAAGGAGGCGGCCCGGATCAAGAAGCGGAACGCGGAGCGCGACGCCTGACGGAAACGCCAGCCCGCGCCACCCTTCCGGTGGATAGAAATATCTACCAGCATGGCCGTACCGCACGCGCCCGCAGCGGCGCAGCCGACCGTGCCCGGGGTGGGACATGCACAGCTCCATGTGGAAGCAAGCCGTCGAGTGGCTGGCCGCGGCGGCCACGGACCCGCAGGAGTGCAAGCGCGAGTGGGATTACGGCAGGGGCACGGCGCTGCTCGCGGCCGGCCGGTACTGGGACGTGCTGAGCGTGCCCGACCGCCTCGGGCTGCTCGCCCTGGACATCCTGTGGCGCGACCCCCTGAAGGTGCCCGGGCCCACGCTGGTGGACGTGACGGCCCGCAGAGTGGGGTTCTTCCTGCCGCCCGATCCGGTCAGCGAGTGGGTCGGCTTCGGGGTGCGGCACGTGGGCCGGGGGTCCTGGGTCGCCGTACCGCCGCCGTACCGGCCCGCCGGGCGTCTGGAGTGGCTGGTCCCGCCGGACGGCACGGGGACCCTGCACGCCCCCGGTCCGCTCGAACTGGCGCTGCGCGGGGCGACCGGCACGCTCGCCGTGCTGGCCCCGGTCAGTGCGGAGCCGGCGGGTCCGGAGGGCTGGTGAGTCCCTCGCGGGTGTCCTCGGTGGACGGCCGCAGCAGCGGGACGGGGAAGGGCACCGGCAGCACCGTCGCGCGCTCGCTCACCGTGGCCGCGGCGAAGGAGGCCCACAGGCCGTCGCGGTGCTCCGGGACGGTGTGCCCCCTGGCCCGCCACTCCGCGACGAGGGCCGTGTAGATCGGCGTATGGCCGCCGTATCCGCTGGTGAGTTCGGCGTACAACCGGCCCGCGGCGTCGTGCCCGAGAAGGCGCCGCGCCGTCTCAGTGCTGTCCATGCCGGTCCAACGCGCCCCCGTGCGCCGGTGGTACGCCGGTGGCCGCACATCCGCCGGGTCGGGTGAAGCCATCACCCGTACGGACCTTGCCGGACAGCCGTTGTCGGGCCGGGGCAGGCCGGGATTGACCCTCGACCTTGTCGAGGGATCAGGGTTGCGGGTGTGGAGAGCGAGATGCGCAGCATTGGTGAGATGGCCCGGGACAGCGGGCTGGGCGTGAGCGCCCTGCGGTTCTACGACCGTGCCGGTGTCCTGGTCCCCGACCGGGTGGATCCGGTCAGCGGCTACCGCTGGTACGCCCCCGGGCAGCTGGACGAGGCCCGGCTGCTGGCCCGGCTGCGCCGGGCCGGGATGCCGCTGGCGGACATCCGGCTGGTGCTGGCCGGCTGGACGGGCGCCGACACCGACCTCGTACGACAGCTGCTTCGGACGCATCTGCGCCGGCTGGAGCAGGGGCTGTCCGATGCCCGCGCCGAGTTCTCCGCGCTCCGAGTCCTGCTCGACCACAGGGAGAACCCCATGACCTCGTTCCGTACCGACACCGCCGTACGGCTGTCCCTCTCCGGCCCCGGGCTGGCCGCCGCGCTGGACGCGGTCCGGTTCGCGGCCGGCACCGACCCGGAGCTGCCGATGCTCTGCGGGATCCTCTTCGACGTCGAGGGCGACGCGCTGCGCCTGGTGGCCACCGACCGGTACCGGATGGCGGTGGCGCGCGCCGCCGCCGACGGGCACGACGGGTCCCGCGTCCAGGTCACCGTGCCCCTTCCGCTCGCCGACGCGATGCGGGCGCTGCTGGACGGCGAGGAACAGGTCCGGCTCACCGCGGACGGTGACCGCGTGACGCTGGAGGCCGGGGACCGGCAGACGGCCGGCCGGTGCCTCGGCCACGGCTTCCCGGACTACCGGCGTCTCGTCCGCCTCCCGGCGGGGCGGCGCGCCGTGGTGGACGTGCCGGCCTTCCGGGAGGCGGTGCGCACCGGCCCCGTCCGCGCGGGCGAGGTGCGCGGGCAGGACGGGACGTCCTGCGACCTCAGCGTGCTGAAGGCCGCGGAGGACGGCTCGGTCACCCTGGCCGGGGACGGCGCCGACGGCCGGGATCTCGTCGCCGTGAACCGCGCGTTCCTGCTGGACGCGCTCGCCGCGGGAGCCGTCGACCGGCTGATCCTCGAGTTCGGCGCCCCCACGGCGCCCCTCGCGATCCGCAGGCCGGACGACGCGCACACGTTCTCGCTCCTGATGCCGGTACGGCTGGAGGACTGACCTCTTCCACCGGTGGGGGCGGCGGCCGGTTCAGCGTTCGGGCCGGCTTTCGTCCACCGGTTCCAGCGTCTCCGCGGCCGGCGCCGTGACCTGTGCGGGCACGGTGTCGGCGGACGCGGTGCGCCGGGCGGTCAGACGCAGCGCGACGGGCTCGGTGTAGCGGGCCGTGAGCGGGCCCAGGACGACCAGGACCAGGACGTACGCCGTGGCCAGCGGCCCGAGGTCCGGTTCGATGCCGGCGGTGACCGCGAGACCGGCGATGACGATGGAGAACTCTCCGCGGGCGACCAGGGTGCCGCCCGCGCGCCAGCGGCCCTTGGGGGAGATCCCGGCCCGGCGGGCGGCCCAGTAGCCGGTGGCGATCTTCGTCAGCGCGGTGACGACGGCGAGCGCGAGGGCGGGCAGGATCACCGGCGGGATGGACTGGGGGTCGGTGTGCAGTCCGAAGAAGACGAAGAACACCGCGGCGAACAGGTCCCGCAGCGGCGCCAGCAGGCTGTGCGCACCCTCGGCGGCCTCACCGGACAGGGCGATGCCGACCAGGAACGCGCCCACGGCCGCCGACACCTGCAGTTGCTGGGCCAGTCCTGCGATCAGCAGGGTGAGCCCCAGCACCACCAGCAGCAGCTTCTCCGGGTCGTCGCTGGAGACGAAGCGGGAGATCACCCGCCCGTAGCGGACGGCGACGAACAGCACGAGCCCGGCGACGCCCAGCGCGATGGCCAGCGTGACGCTGCCCGCGGCGAGGCTGACGCCGGCCAGCAGGGCGGTGATGATCGGCAGGTAGACCGCCATGGCCAGGTCCTCGAGCACCAGGATGCTGAGGATGACCGGGGTCTCGCGGTTGCCGAGCCGTCCGAGGTCGCCGAGGACCTTCGCGATGACGCCGGAGGAGGAGATCCAGGTGACGCCGGCCAGCACCACCGCGGCGACCGGGCCCCAGCCGAGCAGCAGGGCCAGGGCGGCGCCGGGCAGGGCGTTCAGCGCCATGTCGACGAGGCCGGCCGGGTACTGGGTCTTGAGGTTGGAGACGAGGTCGCTGGCCGTGTACTCCAGGCCGAGCATGAGCAGCAGCAGGATGACGCCGATCTCGGCGCCGATCGCGACGAACTCCTCACTCGCGCCGAGCGGCAGCAGCCCGCCCTCGCCGAAGGCGAGGCCGGCCAGCAGATAGAGGGGGATCGGGGAGAACTGGAGGCGTCCGGCGAGGCGTCCCAGCAGGCCGAGCCCGAGGATGATCGCGCCGAACTCGATCAGGAAGATCGCGGAAGAGTGCACGCGCTCACTCCCGACCGAGTATCTCGGCGGCGGCGTCGATGCCCTCGCGGGTGCCGATCAGGATCAGCGTGTCACCGCCGGCCAGCCGGAAGTCCGGCGTGGGGGACGGGATCGCCTCGGCCCGCCGGAGCACGGCCACGATCGAGGCGCCGGTGTCGGTGCGCATCCGGGTGTCGCCCAGCAGCCGGCCGTTCCAGTGGGAGACGGCGGACAGCTCGATGCGCTCGGCGACCAGCCCCAGGTCGGTGGTGTGCAGCAGGTTGGGGCTGTGGTGGGCGGGCATGAGCGCGTCGATCAGCGCGGCCGACTCGGCGACGGTCAGCCGCATCGAGCGGGCGCAGGCGTCCGGGTCGTCGGAACGGTAGACGTTGACCGTGCGGGCACCGTCCCGGTGCGCGATCACGGACAGGTGCTCGTGCTCACGCGTGGTGAGGTCGTATTTCACGCCGATGCCCGGCAGTGGCGTGGCGCTCATCCGTGGAGCAGGCACAGCCCGTCCCCTTCCCGGTTTTCTTGTCGATGTCGTCCGCGGTGTGGTGTCGGCCGGGCCGTCGAACGGCACGGGTGATCCACCCCCACGAGGGCCATGGTGCCATCCCGCCATTCGGCCGGAACATGGGTGTTGTCACGGATGGACAGGGGGCGCGCCGGGGGCCGAGGATGCCTGGGGAGTCCGTGTCACCGCAGGTCGGAGGGCCGGGTACGGGCTCTCTCCCGCGGGTACCCGGAGGTGACACCACGGCCGGGGACGGGAGCGAGTGGTGAATGACACGGTGATCGTAGGAGTGGACGGTTCGCCGTCCAGTCTCGCGGCGGTCGACGTCGCGGCCCATGAGGCGCTGCTGCGCGGCGCGCGGCTGCGGATCGTGCACGCGTTCAGCCGCCCGGCCGATCTGGACCCGATGATCCACGGTGTGCTGGCCCGGGCCGAACAGCGTGCCCACGACCGCGCGCCCGGGCTGGAGATCGACCGGACGGTGGCGTCGGGCGAGACGCTGACGGTGTTGCGGAGCGAGTCGCGGCACGCGGTGCTGACAGTGGTCGGCGGGCGGGGCCACGGTGGGTTCGGGGATCTGCTGCTGGGCTCGACGGTCGTACAGCTGGCCGCGCACGGGCACGGTCCGCTGATGGTGGTCCGCGGCCGTCCCGGTCCCGAGGGGCCCGTGCTCCTCGCCGTGGACGGCTCGCCGGCCGGGGGCGCGGCGGCGGATTTCGCCTTCGCCGAGGCCGCCCTGCGCGGAGCGCCACTGGTCGCGATGCATGTGTGGAACACTTGGAGCGAGCCGACGCCGTACGAGGGCCCCGCCGATCCGCTGAACGTGGTGGTGGATCTCGACCGGCTCCGTGAGCGGCACCAGCGGCTGCTGGAGGAGACGGTGGCGCGACACCGGGACACCCGTCCCGGTGTCGCCGTGGAGCTGCGTCTGGAGCGGGCGCGGGTGCGGCACGCGCTGCTCGGCGCGAGCCGGGAGGCCCAGCTCGTGGTGTCCGGGGCCCGTGGCCACGGCGGTTTCACCGGGATGCTGCTCGGTTCGGTCAGCCAGGCGCTGCTGTACCACGCCGACTGTCCCGTCACCGTCGTCCGCGGCGCGGAGTGAGGGGTGTCCTCGCTCCTCGCGGGGCTTTCCCGCTGTGGGACGACGGGGCCGCGTGCGCGACCCGTGCCTTCGGACCTGTGAACGCGCCCCGCCGGCCGTCCACCGGGCTCCGGTGAGCGCGGAGGCGATCACCACCGCGCTCACCGGAGCCGACGGCGGCACGGATGTGAGCAGGCCGGGAGATCGCCGCCGCACCGCACCGGTCCCCGCGCACCGTCGAGCAGCATGTCGCGCGGGCGCTCTGGAAGACCGGTGTGCACTCCCGCCGGCAGCTCGCGCGGGCTCTGCGGCCGGCTTCGCGTTGATCGCGTATCCGTGGGGTCCGGCCCGCGGGGCCCGGTTCAGCCGAGGAAGCTCAGCCGCACCCGGCGGTCGGGGTTGTCGCGGTTGGTGTCGACCAGGCACACCGACTGCCAGGTGCCCAGTTCCAGCCGTCCGTCCACCACCGGGAGCGTCGCGTGCGGCGGGACGAAGGCGGGCAG
This sequence comes from Streptomyces sp. NPDC059454, assembly GCF_042749965.1. NCBI lineage: Bacteria > Bacillati > Actinomycetota > Actinomycetes > Kitasatosporales > Streptomycetaceae > Streptomyces > Streptomyces sp. NPDC059454. The sequence continues at coordinate 159,758 of NZ_JBHYVC010000010.1, forward strand.
GACGTGGTCGCGGCCGTGGCCGGGGCTGCCGTGGCGGTGCTGCCAGCGGTCGTCCGCGGGCAGCAGGGTGTGCAGGGCGGACAGGAGGTCGTCGTCGCTGCCGGCGCCGGTCTCGATGACGGCGACACCGGCCGTGGCGTGCGGCACGAAGATGTTCAGCAGGCCGTCCCGGCCGGCCGCCGTCTCCCGCAGGAAGGCTTCGCAGTCGCCGGTGATGTCGGCGACCCTCTCGTCGGAGCCGGTGACGATGTTCAGGACACGGGTGGTGAAGGCATCGGACATGTGCTCCATCCTGGCCCATGCGCCGGGTTCCCGCGGGAGCGCCGACGGGAAGATCCACGACCTCCGCCTGGTTGGTAGAAACGTGAACAACATGCGCGAGGTCGAGGCAGTCGTCATAGGCGCCGGGCAGGCCGGGTTGTCGAGCGCCCATCACCTGCGGCGGACCGGTTTCGAGCCGGACCGCGACTTCGTGGTGCTGGACCACTCCCCCGGTCCCGGCGGCGCCTGGCAGTTCCGGTGGCCGTCACTGACGTACGGCAAGGTGCACGGGATGCACGCGCTGCCCGGTATGGAGCTTACGGGTGCCGATCCGGCGCGGGCCTCCTCCGAGGTGATCAGCGAGTACTTCGACCGCTACGAGCGGACCTTCGACCTGCGGGTACGGCGTCCGGTGGACGTACGGGCGGTGCGGGAGGGGTCCGGCGGACGGCTGCTGGTGGAGACCTCGGACGGCGACTGGTCGGCGCGTGCGCTGATCAACGCCACCGGTACCTGGGACCGGCCGTTCTGGCCGCGTTACCCGGGCCAGGAGACCTTCCGGGGGCGGCAGTTGCATACGGCGCAGTACCCGGGGCCGGAGGCGTTCGCCGGGCAGCGGGTGGTCGTGGTGGGCGGCGGCGCGTCGGGGACCCAGCATCTGCTGGAGATCGCGCCCTACGCGGCGGCCACGACATGGGTGACCCGGCGGCCCCCGGTCTTCCGTGAGGGCCCCTTCGACGAGGAGGCGGGCCGGGCGGCCGTGGCGCTCGTCGAGGAGCGGGTACGGCAGGGTCTGCCGCCGCGCAGCGTCGTCTCCGTGACGGGGCTGCCGCTCAATGACGCGATCCGCCGGGGGCTGGCGGACGGTGTGCTCGACCGGCAGCCCATGTTCGACCGGATCACGCCCGACGGCGTGGAGTGGGCAGGGAGGTCCCCTCTGCCCGAGCACGGCCGGGAGCTTCGGGGAGGGCGGCGGGTGGCGGCCGACGTCATCCTGTGGGCGACCGGTTTCCGCCCCGCCGTCGAGCATCTCGCCCCACTGCGGCTGCGGGAGCCGGGGGGCGGGATCCGGGTCGAGGGCACGCGGGCGGTCGTCGACCCGCGGATCCATCTGGTCGGCTACGGCCCCTCGGCGAGCACCATCGGCGCCAACCGGGCCGGACGTGCGGCGGTACGGGACATCGGGCGGCTGTTGGCGCGGGGGGAGCGGGCCGCGGCGTGACGGCCGGGGACCTGCCGCTCACTTCTTCGACGGTTCGCCCGCCTTCTTCTGCTCGGCGTCGAACTCGGCGACGTTGCGCTGGTGTTCCGCGTAGTCGGCCGTGAAGCGGGTGTCGCCCGGCTTGACGGTGACGAAGTAGAGCCAGTCGCCCGGGGTCGGGTTGATCGCGGCGCGCACCGCGTCCTCGCCGGGGTTGTCGATCGGGGTCGGGGGCAGCCCCATGCGCCGGTAGGAGTTGTAAGGGCTGTCGACCTCGGTGTCGGCGGCCGTCGTGCGCGGCGTCCCGCGGTTCAGGGCGTAGTCGACGGTGGAGCCCATCTGGAGCGGCATCCCCCGCTCCAGCCGGTTGAAGATCACCCGGGCCACCTTCCCCATGTCGGCCTTGGTGGCCGCCTCCGCCTGGACGATGCTCGCGACGGTGACCGCCTGGTAGACGTTCATCGCGTTGCGCTGCGCACCGGCGGCGATCGGGGCTCCGTTGAACTTCTTTCCGGCGGTGTCGACCATGCGGGACAGCAGTTTCTGCGGGGTCGCCTTCTCCTGGAGCGGATAGGTCGCCGGGAAGAGGTAGCCCTCCGGGTTGCCCCCGGCCTCGTCGGGCAGCTTCAGGTCCGCCTTGGCGAGGGACTTCTCCGTGGTGCCGGCGGGCAGGTCGAGGACCTTGTCGACGGCGGCGTACACCTGGCTCGCGCGCCAGCCCTCCGGGACCACCAGGGTCGTGGGGCGGGAGTCGTCGTCGTTCATGATCAGCAGCGGCACCGCCACGGCGGTGCCGGCCACGACGGCCCCGAGCGCCGCGAGGGCGAGACGGCCCCGGCGCGTCAGTCGGATCGTGCTCCGTGACGGAGTGTTCGTCTGCATGCGGGCACGGTAACCCGCAGACCTCCACAAACCCGGCATATCTTCATCTTGTCGGCTCCAGTTGGGCGTCCCGGCGTACGAGGGCCGCATAGCGCCCCCCACGCTCCAGCAGCTCTTCGTGCGTACCGCGTTCGACCGCACGGCCGGAGTCGAGGACCACGATCTGGTCGGCGTTCCGAACGGTGGACAGCCGGTGGGCGATGGTGACCGTGGTGCGGTCGGCCGACAGCGCGTCGATGGCCTCCTGGACGGCGGCCTCGGTACGGGTGTCCAGGGCGCTGGTGGCCTCGTCGAGCACCAGGACCGGCGGGTCGCGCAGGATGGTCCGGGCGATCGCCAGGCGCTGTTTCTCACCGCCGGAGAAGCGGTGGCCGCGCTCCCCGACCACCGTGTCGTACCCGTCGGGCAGGGCGGCGATGTGGTCGTGGATCTGGGCGGCCCGCGCCGCCGCGTGCAGCTCCTCGTCGGTGGCGTCCGGCTTGGCGAAGCGCAGGTTGTCCGCGACCGAGGCGTGGAAGAGGTACGTCTCCTGGGAGACGACGCCCACCGCGCGGGCCAGCGTGTCGAAGTCGAGGTCGCGGACGTCGACGCCGTCGAGGGTGACCCGGCCGCCCGTGACGTCGTACAGCCGCGGCACGAGGTGGCCGAGGGTGGACTTGCCGGCGCCGGTCGGCCCGACCACGGCGAGGCTGCCGCCCTGGGGGACGGTGATGTCGATGCCGTCCAGGACGGGGCCGCTCTTGTCGTCGTAGCCGAAGGTGACGTCCTCGAAACGGAGCTCGCCCTTGATCCGGTCGAGGTGGACCGGGTCCGCGCGCTCGGTGATGTCGACCGGGAGGTCGAGGTACTCGAAGATGCGCTGGAAGAGCGCGAGCGAGGTCTGGATCTGGACGCCGGTGGACAGCAGGCTCACCGCCGGGCGGAACAGGCCCTGCTGGAGCGAGACGAAGGCGACGATGGTGCCGATGGAGACCTCGGGGCCGCCCGTCTGCAGGGCGATACCGGCCGTCCAGTAGATGATCGCCGGCATGGCCGCCATGACGATCGTGATGACGGCCATGCGCCAGCGCCCGGCCATGTTGGACCGGACCTCCAGGTCGACCAGACGCTCGGACTCGTCCGAGAAGGCGCCGGTCAGGGAGTCGGAGCGGCCCATGGTGCGGCCGAGCAGGATGCCGCTGACCGAGAGCGACTCGGTGACCGTGGCAGCCATCGCCGCCATCTGCTTCTGGCGCTGGGTGGTGATCCTCTTGCGCTCGTTGCCGACGCGGCGGCTGATCCAGACGAACACCGGCAGCAGGACCAGTGAGACCACGGTCAGCCGCCAGTCGAGCGCCAGCATCGCGACGACGGTGGCGACCACGCTGGTGAGGTTGGAGACCAGGGACGTCGCCGTGGAGGTCACGGTGGCCTGCATGCCGCCGATGTCGTTGGCGATGCGGGACTGGACCTCGCCGGTGCGTGTGCGGGTGAAGAAGGCGAGCGACATGCGCTGGAGCCGGCCGTAGACGGCGGTGCGCAGGTCGTGCATCACGCGCTGGCCGACGGTGGTCGAGATCAGGGTCTGCAGCACGCCGAAGACACTGGTGAGGACGGCGCTGAGGATCATGCCGAGCGCGAGCAGACTGAGCAGCCCGGTGCGGCCCTCGGGGATGGCGACGTCGAGGATCGCCTTCAGCAGGAACGGGGTGGCCACCGAGACCAGCGAGGCGGCGCCGACGAGCAGGCCGACGATCGCGAGGCGGCCCCGGTAGGGACGGAAGAGCTTCAGGATGCGCCGCACCTGCCGGGGCTGCTCCTTGGCGCCGGCAGGCGGGGTCCAGTCGGGTTCATGGTCGGGGTGCATGGTCTCCTTCGGGTCGGACACCGGGGGATGTGCCCCTGGGGCGAGCGGAACCCGTTCATTGTTACCTATGCTCACAATGAACGGCATCCTGATATTGTTCCCGCATGACCGCCCCCGATCCCGACGGCCTGCTGGCCGAGCAGCTGCTTCGGCTCACCCGCCGGGTGCACCGCATCCAGAAGCGCCATCTGGAGCGGCGCGAACTCGGCATCACCCCTGCCCAGTCACGGCTGCTGCGCACGCTCGCGCACTACGGTTCACCGCCCCGCATGACCGATCTGGCCGAGCGGCTGGAGGTGGTTCCCCGCGCCGTCACCACACTGGTCGACGGGCTGGAGGCGAACGGCAAGGTGCGGCGGGTGCCGGATCCGGCCAATCGGCGGGTGATCCGGATCGAGCTCACCGACGACGGGCGCGCGGCCCTGCGGGAGCTGCGCGCCGCGCGCCGGTCCGCCGCGGAGGAGATCCTGGCCCCGCTGGGCGAAGCCCAGCGGGAGGCGCTGGGCGAGCTGCTGGACACCCTGGTCGACGGGGCGGTCCCCGCGCAGCGCGGCGATGCGTCCGCGTGACCCGTATGCCCCGTATGACCCGTGGGGCGTGAGGGTGCGGCGGTGCGGGCCGCCCGGACCGCCGGTTCTGTGCGGTCGTGTGGAAAACCGTTTGCCTCCCGGTACGTAGCGGGGTCAACCTGTCACGGTTTGCTGCCGCCGTCCTTGGGCTGCGCGCAGCCGTGCCCGCACGCCCCCGCCCTTTCCCCCGTTTCCGCCGCCCCCTGATCCGAGCCACTGGGACGTCATGCAGATTCAAGACCTTCCGTTTCCCGACCCGGGAGTGCCCGACGCGCGCTCGGGTCCCCGATTCCTGTGGTGGCTCTTCCGGAATCAGCTGTCCGGGCAGCTCAAGTCGCTGGCCTGGGGTCTGCTGCACTTCGCCTCCGTGGCCTCGCTGCCGTTCTGCGTCGGCGTCGCCGTCCAGGCCGCGGTCGACCGCTCCGGCGGCCGGCTCGCGCTGGCCGGCGGCCTGCTGGCACTGGCCTGCGCGGGCAACGCGATCGGCGACACCTTCCTGCACCGCGCCGCCGTCACCAACTGGATCACCGCGGCGGCCCGCGTCCAGCAGCTGCTGGCCCGCAAGGCGGCGACGCTGGGCTCCGCGCTGACCCGGCGGGTAGCCGCCGGGGAGGTCGTGGCGGTCTCCACCGGGGACGTCGAGAAGATCGGGTGGTTCGTGGAGGCCCTGTCGCGGTTCACCGCGGCGGCGGTCACCATCGTGCTGGTCTGCGTCGGCCTGGTCGTCTACCAGCCGGCACTGGGGGTCGTCGTCGCCGTGGGACTGCCGGTGCTGGCGATCGCGGTGCTGCCGCTGCTGCCCCGCGCCACCCGGCGGGCGGACGTCCAGCGCGAGAAGGCCGGCCGGGCCACCGAGCTCGCCTCGGACACCGTCGCCGGGCTGCGCGTACTGCGCGGCATCGGCGGCGAGGAGCTGTTCCTCGACCGCTACCGCCGCGCCTCCCAGGAAGTCCGCCACGCCGCCGTGCGCAGCGCCAAGACGTGGGCCCTGATCGCCGCGATCCAGGTGCTGCTGCCGGGGATCCTGCTGATCACGGTGGTCTGGTACGGCGTCCATCTCGCCCGCGAGGGCCGGATCACCGTCGGCGAACTGGTCACCGTCTACAGCTCGGTCATGCTGCTCACTTACCCGATCCGGCACTTCGAGGAGATCGCGATGGCGTACTCCTTCTCGCGTCCCTCGGCGAAGCGGGCCGCGCGCGTGCTGTCGCTGGAGCGGGCCACGGACACCGCGGGGTCGCGCGCCGCCGAGAACCCGGCCGGGGACCTGTACGACCCGAAGACCGGTCTGCTCGCCTCCGCGGGCCTGCTCACCGCCGTGGTGTGCGGGGACCCGGACGCGGCGGGACGGCTGGCCGAACGGCTCGGCGGGCACGCCTCCGAGCAGGGCACCCCGGTGCTGCTCGGCGGGGTGCCGCTCGACGAACTGCCGCTGGACTCCGCCCGTCGGGCCGTCCTCGTGCAGGACAAGGATCCGGTGCTGCTCTCCGGCACCCTGCGCGAACTGCTCGACGTGCCGGCGTCCGGCGCGGTCGACCCGCGCGACGCGCTGGACGCCGCGCAGTGCGGGGACGTGCTGGCGGCACTGGTACAGGGCTCGGTGGACGCCGACGACCCGATGGACGCGCGGATCACCGAGCGCGGGCGGTCCCTGTCCGGCGGGCAGCGCCAGCGGCTCGCGCTGGCCCGGTCGCTGGTCACGGACCCGGAGGTGCTCGTCCTGGACGAGCCGACCTCGGCCGTCGACTCGCACACCGAGGCCCGTGTCGCCCAGGGCGTGCGTGGCCTGCGGACGCGGCGCACCACCGTGGTGTTCACCTCGTCCCCGCTGCTGCTGGACCGCGCCGACCGGGTGGTGTTCCTGCACGACGACACCGTCGCGGCGGTCGGCGACCACCGCGAACTGGTGCGCACCGAGCCCCGGTACCGGGCCGTGGTGACACGCGAGACCGAGGACGGGGCCGCGCCGACGGAGGTCCTGGACAAGGACGGCGTCCTGCCCGAGGACGAGGTCCTCAAAGGGCTGGAAGAACTGGAAGAAATCGAGGAGACAGCATGATCGGCGTGGCGCCACCGGCCTACGACCCGGCGGCCCCGACCGCGGCCAGCACGCTGCCGGTGAGTGCGCCCGCGACCGTCCGCGCCTATGTGAGCGAGCTGCTGCGCAGGCACCGCCGGGCCTTCGTGCTGCTGATCACCGTGAACACGGTCGCCGTGCTCGCCTCGATGGTGGGCCCGTATCTGCTGGGCGGACTCGTGGAACGGGTCTCGGACCGGCAGCGGGAGCTGCATCTGGGGCTCACGGTCACGCTGTTCGTGCTCGCGCTGGCACTCCAGGCGGTGTTCGTCCGGCAGGTACGGCTGCGCGGGGCGATGCTCGGCGAGCGGATGCTGGCCGATCTGCGCGAGGACTTCCTGGTGCGGTCGGTCGGGCTGCCGCCGGGCGTGCTGGAGCGGGCGGGCACGGGTGATCTGCTGTCGCGGATCACGACCGACATCGACCGGCTCGGCAACGCCATGCGCGAGGCCGTGCCCCAGCTGGCCATCGGCGTGGTGTGGGCGGTGCTGCTGCTGGGCGGACTGGTCGTCACGGCGCCCGAGCTGGCGCCGGCCGTGCTGCTCGCCGTGCCGCTGCTGGTGATCGGCTGCCGCTGGTACTTCCGGCGGGCACCGGCCGCCTACCGCTCGGAGGCCGCCGGGTACGCCGCCGTGGCCGCCGCGCTCGCCGAGACCGTGGACGCGGGGCGGACCGTGGAGGCGCACCGCCTCGGCGCGCGTCGTGTGGCGCTGTCGGACCAGCGGGTCAAGGAGTGGACGGCCTGGGAGCGCTACACCCTCTGGCTGCGGTCGGTGCTCTTCCCCGTCGTCAACATCACCCACGTCACCGTGCTCGGCTCGGTGCTGATGATCGGCGGGGTGTTCGTCCTGCAGGGCTGGATCGGTGTCGGCCAGCTGACCACGGGCGCGCTGATCGCGCAGATGCTCGTCGACCCGGTGGGGCTGATCCTGCGCTGGTACGACGAGCTGCAGGTGGCGCAGGTGTCGCTGGCCCGGCTGGTCGGGGTCCGGGACATCGAGCCCGAGGCCGGTGACGCCGCACTCGCCCCCGACGGGCGCCGGGTGCACGCGGACCGGGTGCACTTCGGCTACCGGGAGGGCGTCGACGTGCTGCGCGAGGTGTCCCTCGAGGTCGCCCCCGGGACCAGGCTGGCACTGGTCGGTCCCTCGGGTGCGGGCAAGTCCACCCTGGGCCGGCTGCTCGCGGGGATCTACGCGCCCCGGGACGGGCGGGTCACCCTGGGCGACGCCGAGCTGTCGCGGATGACCGCGGAACGGGTCCGGGAGCATGTGGCCCTGGTCAACCAGGAGCATCACGTCTTCGTGGGCTCCCTGCGCGACAATCTGCGGCTCGCCAGGACGAACGCGGAGGACGCCGAACTGTGGGCGGCGCTCGGGGCGGTCGACGCGGACGGCTGGGCCCGTGCGCTCGACGAGGGCCTGGACACCGAGGTCGGCTCCGGCGGGTTCGCGCTCACCCCTGCCCAGGCCCAGCAGATCGCGCTGGCCCGGCTGGTGCTGGCCGATCCGCACACGCTGGTCCTGGACGAGGCGACCTCGCTGCTCGACCCGCGCGCGGCACGGCACCTGGAACGCTCCCTGGCCCGTGTCCTGGACGGCAGGACCGTCGTCGCCATCGCCCACCGCCTGCACACCGCCCATGACGCGGACGTCATCGCCGTCGTGGAGGACGGCCGCATCAGCGAACTGGGCAGCCACGACGACCTGGTCGCGGCGGACGGGGCGTACGCGGCGCTGTGGCGCTCCTGGCACGGCTGAGCCCGCACCGCCCCGGTGGGAACGGGCCGGCGGCGCAGGGCCGGGCTGCGCCATGCCGTGCCGTGCCGTCGGCCCGGAGCAGGTGACGCCCCGGCAGCAGCGGGGCCGGGAAGGCGGCACGCGCCGGCGACCGTACCCGTGCGGGTCTGCGGGCCCAAAGACGGTTCCGGATCGTGGGCCGGGGCATCGGTGGGGGCGCCGGGCGGAGTGGGGGTGAGGGCCCCCGGGCGCGCCGCCCGCCGGTGGTGTGCCGTTGCGCGGTGGGGAGCTCCGGTGGAAGGCTGGAGTCAGGCACCGGCTCGGGGAGCACCCGGGGCCCGGCGGACCGGGCACCGGAGGCGCCAGTGCCCCGTACCGGCGGCCCGGCGCGGGCCGCGGCGGGAACGGGCCCGCCCCCACCCCCTGGAGGTACCCGTGAACAGCGCCGACGGTTGGGGAGACGACGTGTACCAGCCCGACGCGTCCGAGATCCAGGACGACGCCGGGCTGCTCGACGCCGAGGACACCCTGGAGAACGACGGCGTCGCCGACCCCCTCGACCGCGGCTGGTCCCCTCCGGAACGGCCCTGGGCCGTGGAGCACTACGGCGTGACGGCGGCGGAGCGCCACGAAGGCGAGACGCTGGACCAGCGTCTCGCCGAGGAACTGCCCGATCCCGGCGACGGCGACGGCGACGGCGACGGCGACGGCATCGGTGATTCCCCGGGCACCGACGGGGAACTCCTGGACAACGAGGTGGGCGCCACACGCTCCGGCCGGCTCGTGGCCCCCGACGAAGGGGCGCACGAGGACGAGGAGGAGGCCCTGGTCGCCATGGACGTCGGCATCGACGGCGCGGCCGCCTCCGCCGAGGAGGCCGCGATGCACGTCGTCGACGAGGACAACCTGCCGGGCTGACCCCGAGGAGCATCCATGCAGCAGGACAAGCACCCCGACTACCACCCGGTCGTCTTCCGTGACCGTGCCGCCGGTTACGCCTTCCTCACCCGGTCCACCGCGACCAGCGACCGGACCATCGAGTGGGACGACGGTGAGACCTACCCGGTGGTGGAGGTGGAGATCTCCTCGGAGAGCCACCCGTTCTACACGGGCAGGGCCCGGACCGTGGACACGGAGGGCCGCGTCGCCCGCTTCGAGCGCCGGTACGGCGGTGAGGGTTCCGGCTGAGTCCCGGACAGGCGCGTCCCTCAGATCACGTTGAGCGCCGCCGCGCAGCCCACTCCGCCCAGCAGCATGAACACGGGCATCAGCACCTTCAGCTCCACCCAGCTGCCCGCCCGGAACCGCATCGCCTTCGGCGGGCCGATCGGGTACCAGCGCTTGCGGCCCACCGGTATCGGCCACAGGACCGGACAGCCGGAGACGGTCAGCGCGTCCCCGATGTCGTGCACCAGCGCGCCCAGGACGACCGGCAGCCCCAGCCACAGGTACTCCTGGCCCGGCTCGGTGAACAGCCAGTCCGCTCCGTTGCCCGGCTTGTCCAGCACGCCCGCGAGGATCCAGGCGCTGGTCGCGGCCAGCAGCCACACCAGGACATCGCTGCTGGAGCCGCGCGTCGCCCGCCACAGCAGGCCCTCGATGGCCAGCACCATGTGCGCGAAGAGGATGGCCAGTACCGCCCAGCGGCCCCCCGTGATCGCCAGGACCGCGGTGCCGGCACCGATCAGGACCGCCCACAGCCAGGTGTGCGTGAGCGTGCGGTGCCCGCCGGAGCGGCGTGGGTCGCCCTGCTTCTTGGTGGCCTTGTAGACGGCGTAGGACAGCTTGTCGACGATCTCGCACAGCCAGCGGGACAGCGGCCCGAAGGCCCGCGAGATGGTGGCCGCCTTGTGGTCTAGGTCGGGGGCGAGCGCGGCGCCGGCGCAGATCAGGGCGCCGGCCAGGAGGACCGGCCAGGGCATGGAGTGTCCGGCCGCGGCCGTCGCCGCGCCGACCCCGAGCCAGGCCGCGGCGCCCGACAGTGAGTGTGCTGGTCCCATCATCGCCGTTGCCCGCCCCATTCCTCGTTCGCCACCGGCCGGTTGACCGGGTGCGTCGGCCCTCCGCCGGCGACACAGCGTAGCGTTCACGATCTTCCCGCCCGCAGCCGATTCCCCCATCGGCCGGACGGGCAGGCAAGATGGGGGCGTGACCCTCATCGATCAGCTGCCGCCGACCGCCGACCCCGACGCCCTCTACGAAGCCTTCGAGTCGTGGTCCCAGGAGCGCGGTCTCACGCTCTATCCGCACCAGGAGGAGGCGCTGATCGAGGTGGTCTCCGGGGCGAACGTGATCGTGTCGACGCCCACGGGCTCCGGCAAGAGCATGATCGCGGCGGGCGCCCACTTCGCCGCCCTGGCGCGCGACGAGGTCACCTTCTACACCGCGCCCATCAAGGCGCTGGTGTCGGAGAAGTTCTTCGAGCTGTGCAAGATCTTCGGCACGGAGAACGTCGGCATGCTCACCGGCGACGCGTCCGTCAACGCCGACGCCCCGGTCATCTGCTGCACCGCCGAGGTGCTGGCGTCGATCGCGCTGCGCGACGGCAAGAACGCCGACGTGGGCCAGGTCGTGATGGACGAGTTCCACTTCTACGCGGAAGGGGACCGCGGCTGGGCCTGGCAGATCCCGCTGCTCGAGCTGCCGCAGGCGCAGTTCGTGCTGATGTCGGCGACGCTCGGCGACGTCTCCTTCTTCGAGAAGGACCTCACCCGCCGCACCGGCCGCCCCACCTCCGTGGTCCGCTCGGCGACGCGTCCCGTGCCGCTGTCCTACGAGTACCGGTACACGCCGCTCACCGAGACGCTCACCGATCTGCTCGAGGCCCGGCAGGCGCCGGTCTACATCGTGCACTTCACGCAGGCGCAGGCGGTGGAGCGGGCGCAGGCGCTGATGAGCATCAACATGTGCACGCGTGAGGAGAAGGACCGGATCGCCGAACTGATCGGCAACTTCCGCTTCACCACCAAGTTCGGCCGCAATCTGTCCCGTTACGTCCGGCACGGAATCGGCGTGCATCACGCCGGCATGCTGCCCAAGTACCGGCGGCTGGTGGAGAAGCTCGCGCAGGCCGGTCTGCTGAAGGTCATCTGCGGCACCGACACGCTCGGGGTGGGCGTCAACGTCCCCATCCGCACGGTGCTGTTCACGGCCCTGACCAAGTACGACGGCAACCGCGTGCGCACGCTGCGGGCCCGTGAGTTCCACCAGATCGCGGGCCGCGCCGGTCGTGCCGGCTTCGACACCGAGGGCTTCGTGGTGGCCCAGGCCCCCGAGCACGTCGTCGAGAACGAGAAAGCTCTGGCGAAGGCGGGTGACGACCCGAAGAAGCGCCGCAAGGTCGTGCGCAAGAAGGCGCCCGAGGGCTTCGTCGCGTGGAGCGAGCAGACCTTCGAGAAGCTCATCGCCTCCGATCCGGAGCCGCTGTCCTCCCGCTTCCGGGTCACGCACACCATGCTGCTGTCGGTGATCGCCCGGCCCGGCAACGCCTTCGAGGCGATGCGGCGGCTGCTGGAGGACAACCACGAGCCGCGCAAACAGCAGCTGCGGCACATCCGGCGGGCGATCGCCATCTACCGCTCGCTGCTGGACGGCGGCATCGTCGAGAAGCTCGACCGGCCGGACGCCGAGGGCCGGATCGTCCGCCTCACCGTGGACCTGCAGCAGGACTTCGCGCTGAACCAGCCGCTGTCCACGTTCGCGCTGGCCGCCTTCGAACTGTTGGACCCCGAGTCGCCTTCGTACGCGCTGGACATGGTGTCCGTCGTGGAGTCCACGCTGGACGATCCGCGCCAGATCCTCGCCGCCCAGCAGAACAAGGCGCGCGGCGAGGCGGTCGCCGCGATGAAGGCCGACGGCGTGGAGTACGAGGAGCGCATGGAGCGGCTCCAGGACATCACCTACCCGAAGCCGCTGGAGGAGCTGCTCTTCCACGCGTACGACACCTACCGCAAGAGTCATCCCTGGGTCGGTGACCATCCGCTGTCGCCGAAGTCCGTGATCCGGGACATGTACGAGCGGGCGCTGTCGTTCACCGAGCTGGTGTCCCACTACGAGCTGGCCCGCACCGAGGGCATCGTGCTGCGCTACCTCGCGAGCGCCTACAAGGCGCTGGAACACACCGTCCCGGACGACCTGAAGTCGGAGGACCTGGAGGATCTGATCGCCTGGCTGGGCGAGACGGTGCGCCAGGTCGACTCCAGCCTGCTGGACGAGTGGGAGCAGCTGGCCAATCCGGAGGAGATGACCGCCGAGGAGGCGCAGGAGAGGGCCGACCAGGTCAAACCTGTCACCGCCAATGCGCGGGCCTTCCGTGTCCTGGTCCGCAACGCCATGTTCCGCCGGGTCGAGCTCGCCGCCCTCGACCAGGTGGGGGAACTGGGCGAGCTGGACGCCGAGGGCGGCTGGGACGCGGATGCCTGGGGTGAGGCGATGGACAAGTACTGGGACGAGTACGAGGAGCTCGGCACCGGTCCCGACGCCCGCGGACCGAAACTGCTGCTGATCGAGGAGAAGCCGGCCGACGGACTGTGGCGGGTCCGGCAGATCTTCGACGACCCCAGCGGCGACCACGACTGGGGCATCAGCGCCGAGGTCGACCTCACCGCCTCCGACGCGGAGGGCCGTGCGGTCGTCCGGGTCACCGATGTCGGCCAGTTGTGAGCACAGGAGAATCCCACCCATGACGAATCCGGCCGAGAGCCTCGTCGCCCTGCTCGACCTGGAACAGATCGAGGTCAACATATTCCGTGGCCGCAGCCCGCAGGAGTCCCTCCAGCGGGTCTTCGGCGGCCAGGTGGCCGGCCAGGCCCTGGTCGCCGCCGGCCGCACCACGGAGGGCGATCGTCCCGTGCACTCCCTGCACGCGTACTTCCTTCGTCCGGGCAGACCCGGGGTGCCGATCGTGTACCAGGTCGAACGGGTGCGGGACGGCCGGTCGTTCACGACCCGCCGGGTCACCGCGGTGCAGCAGGGCCGCACGATCTTCAATCTGACCGCCTCCTTCCACAAGCCTGAACAGGGAAGTTTCGAACATCAGCTGCCGCCGGCCCGTGAGGTCCCGGACCCCGAGTCGCTGCCGACGGTGTCGGACGAGATCCGTGCGCATCTGGGCGCGCTGCCGGAGCAGTTGGAGCGGATGGCGCGCCGCCAGCCCTTCGACATCCGCTATGTGGACCGGCTGCGCTGGGACGCCGACGACGTCAAGGGCGCCGAGCCGCGCAGCGCGGTGTGGATGCGCGCGGTCGGTCCGCTCGGCGACGATCCGCTGGTGCACACCTGTGCCCTGACGTACGCCAGTGACATGACTCTCCTGGACGCCGTGCGGATCCCGGTGGAGCCGCTGTGGGGACCGCGCGGCTTCGACATGGCGTCGCTGGACCACGCCATGTGGTTCCACCGTCCGTTCCGCGCCGACGAGTGGTTCCTGTACGACCAGGAGTCGCCGATCGCCACGGGCGGGCGAGGGCTGGCCCGCGGCCGGATCTACGACCTGGAGGGCCGGATGCTGGTGTCCGTCGTCCAGGAGGGGTTGTTCCGGGCCCTGTAGGTCACCGGTTTCCGCGCCACCACCGGCCCAGCAGGCCGCGGGACGTCCCGCCTACCGGCTCGACGGCTTCCGGCGTACGCCGAGCCGGTCCGGGGCGGCGGGGAGCGGGACGGGATGCCGGCCGGTGTGCCCGCGCCTCCTCCGTCAGCCGGGTCAGATCGGCCTGCAGCCGGGCGACCTCGTCCGGGTCCTGGGCGGTCATGAGCTCTTCCGCCAGGTCCGCGGCCGGTGAGCCGGGCGCGCCGTGGGACGGTGGCGGCCGGCGGAACCGGTTGAGGTGGGAGCGGTCGCAAGGGTCCGGGACGGCCTCCGACACGTGCATCGGGCCGAGCAGCGACGCCACGGCCCCGGCCCGCGCCCAGGGGTCGTCGGCCCGGCGGAGCATGAAGCCCAGCTGCCGGGTGCGCCAGTTGCGCGGGCGCAGGTCGATACCGGTGTCGAGCTGGCTTCTGAGGCTCTCGGGCATGCGCCCCGTCAGCAGGGGTGTGTTCCTGTCGTCGGCCGCGAACAGCCGTAGTTCTTCGGCCAGATAGAGCCAGACCACGGCGCGGTAGCGGTTCAGGTAGAACTTCACGGGCACCAGCAGTCCCAGCCTCGCGAGGCGGCTGAAACGGGGCTTCGTCACGTCGATGAGGGCGGCGCCCTCCGTGGTGCCCACGGCCCGCACGCTCCGGCGCAGGGCCTCCGGACGTCCCGGCCCGGCGCGGAGCCGCTCGATCTCGGCCCGGTCGACCCGCCGGCCCTCTCCGCCGTCGCCGGGGATCGTACGGATCCGCCCGAGCTGTACGGCGAGGTCGAACTCGGTGCCCTTGAGGCCGAGTTCGCGGGCCGCGCGGCCCGGGCCGACCCGGACCCCCCGTGCCGCCGCGGGCCGCTCGGTGGTGGCGGTGGTGTCGTGCGCGATGGTGTGCTGTCCGGGCATGTTCGTCTTCCCCCGTGGAGTGTGGGCGGCCGGCGCCGGGTGCGCCGCTCGGAAAAACCGTAGCCGCTTTGTCACTCTCCGTGGCGAGCCTGTGGATAACTCCGCAGTGAAGGACGAACTCGCAGGTCAGAGGTCTGTGCCGGGTTCCGGCTGGCGGGTGTCCACGTCCAGATGCTCGCCGACCCGGTTGACCAGCAGGGTCATCTCGTACGCGATCTGACCGATGTCGGCCTCCGCCCCGCTGAGTACGCACAGGCAGCTGCCGGTACCCGCCGCGGTGACGAAGAGCACCGCGTCGTCGAACTCGATCATCGTCTGGCGTACCCCGCCCGCGCCGAAGTGCCGTCCCGACCCCTTGGCGAGGCTGTGCAGTCCGGACGAGACGGCGGCGAGGTGCTCCGCGTCCTCGCGCCGCAGCCCCGTGCTCGCACCCGTCACCAGCCCGTCGTTGGACAGGACCAGTGCGTGCCGTACGTGTTCGACGCGTTGGGTCAGGTCGTCCAGCAGCCAGTCGAGTCCCTGGTTCTGCGCCATGTCGTGTGTCTCCCCGTGGTCTTCCCCGTGGTCTGCCCCGTGTGCCGTTCCCTCCTGGCGGGAGGGCCCTCGCGCCAGCCTTCACCACGACCGGGCGCCGGGCAAGGAGGACGGGAGCCAAGGGGCGGAAGATGACCGAGGAACAGTGGCGCGAGCCCGGATCCCATGGACATCCCACCGGGTCGAGCAGCCGGGCGGTGTGCATGCGTCCGGCTGCTCGACGAGCCGGATCAGCACCTCCTTCCCCGAGTCGCGCTCGCGTGCTTCGCACAGCGCGACGGGTGTTCCGGCGTCCGGGTCGAGCGCGGCCGACGTCTCCTGTGTCGTGGCGCCGGGTCCCGCGCAGCGGTTGACGGCGACGGCGAACGGGATCCGCCGGTGCTCGAAGCAGTCCGCCGCGGGGGAGCAGTCCTCCGGGCACCGGGTGTCCGGAGGACCACCGCGCCCAGGGCGCCTTGCGCCAGTTCGTCGCTCACCTCGCCGTGCAGCCGCACCGCCGCCATGCCCAGGCAGTGCACGCCGGTGACGCCGAGACCGGTGGTGAGCCCGCCGAGCAGCAGCGCCCGGACCCGGTCGCGGCTGTGGCCGACGGCGAACACGCCGGCGCGGACGACGGCCACGGCGACGAGCGGGCCGGCGGGGACGAGCCGCCCCAGGACGGCGTGGTCCAGGTGTCCCACGGCCCCGGGAGGCCAGGAGGGTGCGGGCGCGCGAAGGGGATACGTTTCGAGAACGGCTGAAATATGACGCAGCAATGCACCGAAACGACCATGTCACGCTCGAACGTACATACAAGGGCATCGCCCGTCCCGGTGAGGGATCATGCGGAGCATGAGCGACGACCACACACACGTCCAGGAGTTCTTCACCGCGCGTGCCGCCGACTGGGACCGCCGCTTTCCCGACGACGGTCCGGCCTACGCCGCCGCGGTCGCCGGACTCGGGCTGCGCGAGGGGGACCGGGTTCTCGACGCGGGCTGCGGCACCGGACGCGCCCTGCCTCCGCTGCGTGCGGCCGTGGGGCCCTCTGGCGTGGTCCTCGGCGCGGACCTGACGCCGGCCATGTTGCGGGAGGCGGCGCGGGCCGGACGGGACCGCGACGGGGCGCTGCTGCTGACCGACGTCGCCGCGCTGCCGCTGCGCCCGTCCGCGCTGGACGCCGTGTTCGCGGCGGGTCTGATCGCCCACCTGCCCGACCCGGCCGGCGACCTCCGGGAGATCGCGCGGGTGGTGCGGCCGGGTGGCGTGCTCGCGCTGTTCCATCCGATCGGCCGGGCGGCGCTCGCCGCCCGGCAGGGCCGCACGCTCACCCCGGACGACCTCCGCGCGGAGCCGAATCTCCGCGCGCTGCTGTCCCGCTCGGGGTGGCTCATGACGTCGTACGCCGACGAGGACACACGCTTCCTGGCGCTGGCCGTCCGTGCGGACTGAGTACTCGTGGCCACGCGCCGGGCCCCCGGCCCGGGTTCCGCACCGGGCCGCTCCGAAGTCCCGGTACGGGAGCGGCGCCCGGGCCCGCCGGCCGGTGACCGTGCTTGCCGGACCGCTTCGTGAACTCTGCCGTCCCGGTGAGCAGCCGGCCGGTCCGCGGAACGGAGCAGGCTTCGAAGTGCCGCACCGTGCTGCCCCCTTCTGCTGTCGAAGCCGCAACCCTACGTTGAGCGGCAGGAGACGAACGGCCGGTGAGGACAACCGTGCCGGGGGAAGGTGGACCGCATGTGGGGAAGGGTTCGGGGAATCGGGAGCAAGGTGATCAGCGGTTGGCGCGCGAAGGAGCGGGCCGGGCGGACCGGGCGTCCGCACAATCTGTTCGAGGCTGCCGCGGCGTACGTCTCGGCCTGCGCGGAGGACGATCAGGACCGGATCGACGAGGCGGCCGGCTGGGTGTCGCCGGAGGCACTGTCATTCGGGGTGAACGAGCTGGCATGCCGGGCGGTGGTCGCGCTCGCGCGGGAGCGGGACGAGTCTCCGGGGACGGTCGCGCGGGCGCTGCTGGGTCTTCCGGCCGCCTGAACCGTCCGTCCACGCGTGGTCGATTCGCCCCGTCCGGCCGGAAACCTGCAGCTCCGGGCATGGCTGCGGGGTCGTGACAAGCGGCTCGGGATCGGCATAGGGTGCGCGCCGGTGGACGAACCGATGGGGAGGCTGGGATGGCCGGGACGGACGAGGAAGCCGTCGCCGCCGCGGACGACGCGCTCTATGTGCTCACGGCGGCGCTGCTGACGCCGGCGAAGTTCCCGAGCGTACTGGGCGACGACTACCCGGAGGCGTGTGCGGCGCTCGGCCTTCCGCCCCTCGCCGACGGGTACGGGCTGGTGCTCGGCCAGGACGGCGAGGGCGCCCGGTGGACCGTCGTCGTCGATGACGTCTCGCTGGTCGCCGTCGCGATCGCGTCCTGGGACTGCGGGATGGAACACGATCTGTCGCCGGACGAGCGCACGGTCGTCGCCGCGCTGCCCGGCTGGCCCCTCGCGGTGGCGGTCGCGGCGCCGAACGTGCCCGCGCCGCACGATCCCGGCCCGGACGCCGCGGACGGACCCCCGCTGACCCCGCCGGACACCGGGGCCTGGGGACCGGCCCAGCGCCGGCTGGGTGCCGACGAGATCGCGCTGCAGTGGGCGGTCTGGCGGGAGCGGGTCGACGACGCGGCGTTCCCGGCACCGGGCGGTTCGGCCCGGGTGGCCGCCGACGCGGAGGAGCCCGCGGAGGAGGGCCGGACGGAAGAAGCGGGCGACCGGCCGGACCGGCAGCCGGGGCACAGCGGGATCCGGCGGGTGCTGGCGGAGGCACGTGCGTACGTCGACTCGCCGCCGCCGCTCGGCCGGGTCCGCTCGTCCTTCGCCCCGGGTGACGCGCGCACCCTGCGTGCCGACGGCCCCGGCTGGTCGCTGGTGGCCCGGACGGACGACATCGCGTTCGTCCTGCTCGACGACGAACCCGGCGAGGTCCTGCCGGTGGGCCGGGGTCCCGAGCTGCCGGGCCTGCTCGAAGCGCTCGACCGGATGGCCGTACGGCCGTTCTGAGCACACGCGGCGTCGAAAAGGTCAGGGGTGATGGACGTTAGCGTGTGGTGAAACCCCACGTGTGGACGCCGTTTCATAGGGCGTCCACCCATCGATGACGGCGAGGGCGGGCCCTCACCATGGGGCAGTTCCACGATCGACCCCATGTCCCCCTTCCGCTGCCCGTCCTTTCGGAGGCCGTCATGCGCCCCTCCCGTGGCGTTCCGTTGCTCCTCGCCGTCCTCGCCGCGGCCGCTCTCACCGCTCCGACTCCGGCCGACGCGGCCGGGGACGGTCGCTGCGCGCGCCAGGAACGTGTGCGTGTGCCGGGCGCCGCCCATCAGCGCACTGCCTGCCTCGCCGATCTGACCACGGCGGGGCTGGCCGGTACGCCGTACACCGACATGGCCGACCAGGCGGGACTGACCGCCGCGGCCACCCGGTCGCCGTCCGGTGTGCCCGGGGTGCAGATCGACGGCTACTTCCCGGACTCGTCCCGCTTCAACAACACCCACGGCTGGCGGCACGACGCCCAGTTCGTGATCCGGCTGCCCGACCGCTGGAACGGCGGACTGGTGGTCACCGGAGCACCCGGCAACCGCAAGCAGTACGCGACCGACAAGGCGATCTCCGACCAGGTGCTGGCGCGGGGCTACGCCTATGCGGCGACCGACAAGGGCAACAGCGGAGTCGACTTCCACCGTGACGGCAGGCGTCCCGGTGACGCGGTCGCCGAGTGGAATGCGCGCACCACACAGCTCACCCGCGCCGCCCGGCGCGCGGTGGCCCAGCGCTACGGGCACGCCCCGCGCCGTACGTACATGACCGGCGTCTCCAACGGCGGCTACCTCACCCGCTGGCAGCTGGAGAACCGCCCGGAGCTGTACGACGGCGGGGTGGACTGGGAGGGCACCCTGTGGGCCGAGGGGCGTCACCCGCTGCTCTCCCTTCCGGTGGCGGTGGCCCGGATGTACGGCAGGGCGACCGACGAGGACATGTACACGGCGGGCTTCGCACGCGGGTCCGAGTTCCTGTGGCCGTACCACGAGAAGGCCTACTGGGGACTCACGCAGAAGATCTACCGCGCCGAGTTCGACCCGGACCACGACCCGGGCTGTCCCGGCCCCTCCGCCGGGTCGACCACGGAGCAGATCCTCGCGCCGTGTCCGTCCGACGCCGCCTACGACTACGCCTCGCGCCCCGCGTCCGTACACCGTGCCGTGGAGCGTGTGGCTCTCACCGGGCGGATCGGGCGGCCGATGATCACCCTGCACGGCGATCTGGACGCGCTGCTGCCCAAGTCCGTCGACTCCGATGTGTACGACGGCATGGTCGAGGCGAGCGGACGCGGGCGGATGCACCGCTACTACACGGTGCTGGACGGCACGCACGTCGACGGGCTGTACGACACCCATACGGACCGGCTGCGGCCGATCCTGCCCTGCTACCGCTCGGCGTTCGACGCCCTGGTCGCATGGGTGGAGCGCGGAGTCGCACCGCCCGCGGACCGGACGGTCGGCAGGCCCGCGGACGGCGACGTGGTCGACTCCTGCGCGCTGGGTTCCGGTGAGGCGGTGACGCCGTAGCGCCTCAGCGGCCCAGCTCCTTGCGCGAGACGCGGCGCAGCCTGCGCCGTTGTGCGGGGTCCAGGGCGAGGTACGCGGCGGCCGGAACTCCCAGGACTATCAGAAGCGCGGCCCACCAGGGCAGCCAGATGAGCAGGAGCAGTCCGGCCGCCACACCCCCTGCGGCGATCTTGATGTTCTTCGACATGAGTGTCGCCTCCTTCGCGGCCACTGCCGCTCTCTGCCGTGAAAACGGGCCCGCGCCTGTGACGGTTCCGGACCGCGCCCCTGAGACGTCCCTGAGGTACGGCCCCTAAGGTCTCCGAGAGCCCGGTCGTGGGCCTCCCGGCCGGGAGG
>NZ_JBHYVC010000011.1:0-163134 GCF_042749965.1 Streptomyces sp. NPDC059454
GGGGGGGGCGGGGGGGGGGGCTGCGCGGCGTGCGCGGGGGGGTGTGCTGCGGGCCGGGGGTTCGGGGGTTCGCGGC
Organism: Streptomyces sp. NPDC059454; assembly: GCF_042749965.1. NCBI lineage: Bacteria > Bacillati > Actinomycetota > Actinomycetes > Kitasatosporales > Streptomycetaceae > Streptomyces > Streptomyces sp. NPDC059454. The sequence continues at coordinate 77 of NZ_JBHYVC010000011.1, forward strand.
GCGGGCGGGGGCACCCCCCGGGCCGCCGCGCCCAGGTCACCGCCCGTCGTCTCCGGCACCGCGCGGGCGAGGTCGTACCAGGCCGTCGCGCCCGTCACCAGCCGGCGCGTCATGTCCGTACCGTCGTACGGGCGTTCCGGCCGGCCCGGTCCCACCACGCCCGGTGCTCCGCGTACCAGGCGACCGTCCGCGCCAGCCCGTCCTCGAAGCCGATCCGCGGCTCGAACCCCAGCTCCTCCCGGATCCGGTCGGCGCACAGGGCGTAGCGGCGGTCGTGGCCCTTGCGGTCGGCGACGAGGTCGACGGAGCTCCAGTCCGCCCCGCACGCGGCGAGCAGACGCCCGGCGATCTCGCGGTTGCTGAGCTCCGTGCCGCCGCCGATGTGGTAGACCCGGCCGGGCCGCCCCTTGTGCAGGACGAGTTCCACGCCCCGGCAGTGGTCCTCCACGTGCAGCCATTCGCGTACATGGCCGCCGTCGCCGTACAACGGCACGCGTCCGCCGTCGAGCAGCCGGGTGACGAAGAGCGGGATCAGTTTCTCCGGGAACTGGTACGGGCCGTAGTTGTTGGAGCAGCGGGTCACCACCACGTCCATGCCGTGGGTGCGGTGGTACGCCAGGGCCAGGAGGTCGGAGGCGGCCTTGGTGGCGGAGTAGGCCGACGAGGGGGCGACGGGCTGCTCCTCCGTCCAGGACCCCTTCTCGACCGAGCCGTACACCTCGTCCGTGGAGACGTGCACGAACCTGCCCACACCGTGCTTGCGTGCGGCGTCCAGCAGGACCTGGGTGCCGAGCACATTGGTGGTGACGAAGGGCGAGGCGTCGGTGATCGACCGGTCCACGTGGGACTCCGCGGCGAAGTGGACCACCGCGTCGTGGCCCGCCATCACCTCGTCGACGGTGCCGGCGTCACGTATGTCGCCGTGCACGAAGGTGTGGCCGGGCCGTCCGGCGACCGGTTCCAGGTTGGCCCGGTCACCCGAGTAGGTGAGGGCGTCGAGCACCGTCACCCGTGCCGCGTCCCGCTCCAGCAGTCCCCGGACGAACGCCGACCCGATGAACCCGGCTCCGCCCGTGACGAGAATGCGCATGATGTACCGCTCCTTGTGTCACCGTGTCGACGTGCCGATGCCGCACCCGGCGCCCCTGGCACCCTCCCGTGCGGCCCGGTGCCGTGCTCCGGTGCGGCGCCGGGCAAAGGCCCCGGAGCGCGGCGCACCGCCCGCTGCGGAGCTCCCGGGGCGTCAGCCGCCCCGGGAGTGCGCCGTCCTCACTCGCCGGCCAGTTCCTCAAGCCTCGGGACCAGCGTCGACGGGGCGGGCATGGACCGCATCTCCGCCTGCACCTCGCCCGCCGCCGCGCGCAGTGCCCCGTCGTGCAGCAGGGCGTCGATGCTCTCCTTGGCCAGCCGGCTGCTGTCGACGGACAGGCCCGCGCCGCGGTCGGCGACGGCGGCGGCGTTGACGTGCCGGTCGCCCTCGTCGGGCATGAGGATCTGCGGCACCCCGGCGTCCAGCGCGGCCAGGGTCGTGCCGGAACCGCCGTGGTGGATCAGTCCCGCGGAGCTGCGGAGCAGCAGGTTCATCGGGACCCAGTCGACGAGCCGGACGTTGTCGGCGAGCGGACCGAGCTTGCCGGTGTCGACGTCGCCCAGGGCGAGCACGAACTCGGCGTCGACGTCGGGCGCCAGCTCGAGGACCCGGTCGAGCTGTCCGAGCCCGTCGAAGGCGGGCGCCGTGGTGCCGAGGGTCACGGCGATCCGGGGACGGCCGGTGTCGTCGCCGAGCCAGTCGGGCAGCACGCAGCCGCCGTTGTACGGCAGGTAGCGCATGGACCAGCCCGAGGCGACACCGTCGACCAGGCTGAGCGGGGCCACGTCGATGGCCTCCCTGCGCTCCGGCAGGTCGACGCCGTAGCGGTCGAACAGCTCGGCGTTCCAGTGGCGGACCCGCTCGGTGTACTGCCGGCTGCGGAAGACTCCGTACCCGTGCTCCACCGCGGGCACACCCACCCGGGCGGCGGCGATGAGGCCGGGGGCGCTGAGGGCGGAGTGCACGACGAGATCCGGGCGCCAGTCCTCGGCGACGCGGACGTAGCGGTCGACGAGGTCCGTCTGGTGGCTCATCAGCCGCCCGTAGAAGCGCTGGTTGGCCTCGAAGTCGGAGCGGTCGGTGGTGCCCCACTCGGCGGCCAGTTCGGGGTGCGCGCCGAAGGTCTCCATGGCCAGCTTCACCGCGTCGGTGCCCGGACACACGTCATACACCGCGAGGCCGGCGTCCTTCACCGCCAGGGCGTCGCCCCCTGTGGCGACCAGCACCTCGTGCCCCGCCAGCCGCAGCGCCCAGGCGAGGGGGACGGTCGGGAAGACGTGACCTATTCCGGGGGTGGCGGCAATGAGTACTCGCATGGATCATTTCCCCTTCCATTTTTCCTTCTCCGCTGCCCATTCCAGCAATTTCCGTGTCCCCGCATCCATTACCTGACAGGTAAAAACCACACCCCGTCAGTCCCGCATCAGCTCGTGGTCAGGGAGCCGTCAGGGAGGCGTCAGAGGGGTGTGAGGAGAATCCCCCACAGTGAGAACTCCACAGACCGAGCAGGCATGTTCCGGACATCAGGAGGCGCCGTGAAGGGTTTGGTCCTGTCGGGTGGATCGGGTACCAGAATGCGCCCCTTCACCCACACGTCACCCAAGCAGCTCGTGCCCGTCGCGAACAAGCCCGTTCTCTTCTACGTCCTGGAATCCATGGCCGAGGCCGGCATCACCGATGTGGGCCTCGTCGTCGGAGACACCGCCGAGGAGATACGCCAGGCCGTGGGCGACGGCTCCTCGTTCGGGCTGGACATCACCTACATCCACCAGGAAAAGCCCCTCGGGCTCGGTCACGCGGTGCTGATATCCCGCGACTTCCTGGGTGATTCCGACTTCCTCATGCATCTCGGTGACAACTTCATCGTGGACGGCATCGACCCGCTCGTCCGGGAATTTCACCGGGAGCGCCCGGACGCCCGGATCCTGCTCACCCAGGTCTCCGACCCGTCCTCCTTCGGGGTCGCCGAACTCGACGAAGACGGCCGCGTCGTGAACCTGGTGGAGAAACCGGAGTTCCCCAAGAGCGACCTGGCGCTGGTCGGCGTCTACCTGTTCACTCCGTCCGTCCACGACGCGGTGCGGGCCGTCCGGCCCTCCGCGCGGGGAGAGCTGGAGATCACCGACGCGCTGCAGTGGCTCATCGACCAGGGCCGGGCGGTCAACTCCTCGCTGGTCACCGGCTACTGGAAGGACACCGGCAACGTCGCCGACATGCTGGACGTGAACCGGCGCGTGCTCGAGGGCATCGAGCGGTGCGAGGGCGGGGACGTGGACGAGAGCAGCGAGATCGTGGGCCGCGTCAGCATCGCCCCGGGGGCCCGGGTGCGCAATTCACACATCGTGGGGCCGGCGGTGATCGGGGCGGACGCCTGTATCACCGACACCTACATCGGCCCCTTCACCTCGGTCGCCGAGGGCTGCCGGATCAGCGGCAGCGAGATCGAGTACTCGATCGTCCTCGCCGACGCCTCCATCGAGGGGGTCCACCGCATCCAGGCCTCGCTCATCGGCCGCCGGGCCCGGGTCACCGCGGCCCGGGAGGCGCCCAAGAGCCACCGGCTGGTCCTCGGCGACCACAGCAGCGTGCAGATCCGGATCTGACGGCGGACCCGTCACGCTCGCAGGAAGGACGGCCCCGTGAGGACACGCGAACCGGGCGTCGAAGGCGCCCTGGAGATCACGCCCGTGCGGCACGGCGGCTCCCGGGGGGCCTTCCCGGAGTGGTTCCGGGGCGACCGGCCGGCCGGCGGCCGGGAGCCGAGGACCGCCCGCACGCCGACGGACGGTGCGTGCGTGGCGTATCCGTGCCCCGAGACGTACGCGCCGGACCGGGAGCGCTCGGTGCGTCCCCTGGGCCTGGAGCCCGGCATCGCCCGGCCGGTCCCCGGCCCGCTGCTGTCCGCGCGTGCCGCCTGCGCCCCGGGTCCGGCCCGGGCGTACGCCGGGGGAATCCCGCCGGGCTACGAGGCGTGCCGGTGCCGGACCTCCGGTGAGAGCGGGCCGTGACAACGCCCGGCGAGCGCTTGGGCGTCGTGACGGAGGATCGCCTGCTCGGTGCGGCGCAGCACCGGGGACGGCTCGATGCCCAGTTCCCGGGTGAGCCGGGAGCGCATCCACCGGTACGTCTGCAGCGCCTCGGCCTGACGCCCCGCCCGGTAGAGGGCGATCATGAGCTGCTCGCAGAAGCGTTCCCGCAGCGGGTTCTCGGCGTGCGTCTCGCTCAACTCGCCGAGGATCTCCACATGGTTGCCGAGCGCGAGCCGACTCTCGAAGTAGGCCTCCAGCGCACCGATCCGGTACTCCTCGTACCGCCGTGCCGCGGCCTGGCAGAGGATGCCTCCGGACCCTCCGCCGAATACGGGTCCCTGCCACATCAGCAGCGCCGCGCGCAGGGTTTCCGAGGCGGCGGCCGGGTCGGAATACACCATCGTCTGCGCCGTACGCACGGAACGGACGAAAAGCGCGGCGTCGAGTTCCTCCTCCGCCATGACGAGCTGGTATCCGTTGGCGTTCTTGGTGAGCCGTGAGGTCTCCCGCCAGGGCTCCAGCACGCCGAGTCTCTTGCGGAGCCGGCTCACCTGGGCGTGCAGCGCGTTGACCACTCCGCCGGGCGGCGATTCCCCCCACAATTCGTCGACGAGTGCCTCCGTCGACACCATCCGGCCCTCGCTCGCCAACAGCACCTGGAAGAACACGCGCTGGACTCCGCCGGACAGGCTCACCCGGCCGACGGGAGAGCGAGCTTCAAGTTTTCCCAGCACATAGAAAGTCGGCACCGTCAACTCCTGCTTCGAAAAACGCGAAACCGTCCGTCCACATCAATGGGCCGCGTGGTGATCAACGGCAATGATCAAGACCGTATCGGCCCCGCGGCGACAGGGTCAAAGGCCCGGTCCCTAGTCCGTCACGTGGGGTGACCGGGGGTACGCCCACGCCGGACGCACCGGGGCGCAGCCGATCGTCCGGCAGTCGTGTCGGTGGGGTCACGTCCGCCGGGGTGGTGCGTCGACGGCCACTCGGTGATCTCGTTTCGAGGCTGTGCGGGGAGTTCGGTGGGCAGGGTGGGGTCGTCGGCTCCTGGCCCGACCGGGTGGAGTCGGTTCTTGGCGAGGAGGTCACGGCCCGTGCGGCGGCGGGCCTCGGTCCATTCGTCGTTCTGCTCGGCCGGCACCGCGCCGACGAGCCGGACGACGGCGGTGCGATCGGGGAAGACGCCGACCACGTCGGTGCGGCTGGGAGCCCCTCCCGCGGCGCGGCCGTGCGGGAGGATCTCCTTGTCCAGCCGCTCCTGCGGATTGTCCGGCCGGATCCGCCGCCGGATCTCACGCGGGAGGGCGGTGCAGGCCGGCTGGCCGAGCGGCGCCGCGGGGCCGGTGGCGATGACACGGACGACGGTGCCCGGCGGCTCGCTCTCGGTCTGTTCGCGCAGGCGGAGCCCGGCAGGGGGCGACCAGCGTTCGCGGTGCGGTGGCGGGCGGCGCGGACCGGTCCGACAGCCTCGCCACGCAGGACGAGGTGTCGTGGGCAGCGGGGAAGGTCACCGCCGTCTGTGAGGTACCGGCCGACGTGCCGGCCTGTGCCAGGCCGGAGGACGTCGTACGCCCGCAGGACCGGGTCGTGGTCGACGCATACGACGCGGCCGGTGTGCGACCGTGCGCACGGCGGCTCGTACAGGCCGACCCGGCGGGCCGGTGAAGAGGCCGGCCACGAGGAACTCGTGGCCGGCCTCTTCACCTCGTACGCATCGGCACCCGGCCCCGGACGGCTGCCGGGCTGTGGCTCAGGCGTCGATGATGACGGGGATGATGAGGGGCTTGCGGCGGTGGGTGCGGAACGCCCAGTTCGCCACGGCACGGGCGATGAGCTGTTCGAGCTGGCGCGCGTCCCCGACGCCTTCCTCGGCCGCGGTGGCCAGGGTCTTCTCGATGACGGGGACGACCGGCTCGAAGGTGGCGTCGTCGTGGACGAAGCCGCGGGCCAGGAAGTCGGGGGCCTCGGCGAGGGCGCCGGTGTCCGCGTCGACGATCGCCACCACCGTGACGACGCCTTCCTCCGCGAGGGTGAGGCGGTCCTTGAGGGACGCTTCGGTGGCGCCACCGACTTCCATGCCGTCCACGTAGACGTTGCCGGCGGGGACCTTGCCGGTGATGGACGCGCGCCCGTCGACGAGGTCGACGACGACGCCGTCCTCGGCGATGACGACCCGGTCGGGGTCGACACCGGTACGGATGGCGAGGTCGCCGTTGGCCCGCAGGTGGCGCCATTCGCCGTGCACCGGCATGACGTTGCGGGGTTTGACGATGTTGTAGCAGTAGACGAGCTCGCCGGCGCTGGCGTGCCCGGAGACGTGCACCTTGGCGTTGCCCTTGTGGACCACGTGGGCGCCCCACCGGGTGAGTCCGTTGATCACCCGGTAGATGGCGTTCTCGTTGCCGGGGATGAGGGAGCTGGCGAGCAGGACGGTGTCGCCCTTGCCGATGCGGATCATGTGGTCGCGGTTGGCCATCCGCGACAGTGCGGCCATCGGTTCGCCCTGGGAGCCGGTGCACACCAGAGTGACCTTGTGGTCCGGGAGCCTCTCCAGCTCCTTCGTGCTCACGACCAGACCGGAGGGGACCTTCAGATAACCCAGATCACGGGCGATGCCCATGTTGCGGACCATCGACCGGCCGACGAAGGCGACCTTGCGGCCGTGCTGGTGGGCGGCGTCCAGGACCTGCTGGATGCGGTGCACATGGCTGGCGAAGCTGGAGACGATGACCCGGCGCGGCGCGGTGCGCATCACCTGCTCGATCGCCGGGTTCAGCTCACGCTCGGAGGTGGTGAAGCCGGGCACTTCGGCGTTGGTGGAGTCGGTGAGGAACAGGTCCACGCCCTCCTCACCGAGGCGGGCGAAGGCACGCAGATCGGTGATGCGGTCGTCGAGGGGGAACTGGTCCATCTTGAAGTCGCCGGTGTGCAGCACCATCCCGGCCCGGGTGCGGATCGCGACCGCGAGACTGTCGGGGATGGAGTGGTTGACCGCCACGAACTCGCAGTCGAAGGGCCCAAAACCGCGCCGGTCGCCCTCCCGCACCCGGACCGTGCGCGGCCGGATGCCGTGCTCCTTGAGCTTGGCCTCCAGGAACGCCAGCGTCAGCTTGGAGCCGACGACGGGAATGTCGGACCGCTCGCGCAACAGGTACGGCACGCCGCCGATGTGGTCCTCGTGGCCATGGGTGAGTACCACGGCCACGACATCGTCCAGCCGGTCCCGGATCGAGGTGAAGTCCGGCAGGATCACATCCACACCGGGCTGGGTCTCCTCGGGGAACAGCACGCCGCAGTCGACGATGAGCAGCTTGCCGGCGTGCTCGAAGACGGTCATGTTGCGGCCGATCTCGCCCAAGCCGCCCAGGGCGATGACTCGCAGCCCTCCCTCGGGAAGGGGCGGGGCGGCTTTCAGCTCGGGGTGCGGATGACTCATGCCTTCACGGTACCCGGAGAGTGGGACGGCATGATCCACCGCCCGTGCGATCTCTTCCTCCCGGCGGTCCGGAGCGCCCCCACCTGCTGCGCCGGGACGATGGATGACGCCGGCGGCCGGAACGGGGAATGGTGACAGGCGGTACCGCCTTCGGGGGATGAGCCGTGGGCCCGGTGGCGCCGGCGAAGCTTTCGTGCCCCTTGTCGTGGTGGCCGATCCGCGGCCTGTTCGGCCTGCGGCGCCCCGAACCGTCCTCACCGACCGGCCTCGGCCCGCCGCCGCGGACCCCGTCCTGGGCAAGCAGCGTCAGTGCGTCCAGCAGGACCGGGCTCAGCCCGTCCACCGACTCCTGCGTTCTCCTCATGTCCGCACCGTCCGCGGACGCACCGCCGGAGGCAAGCGACACGCCGCCCACCGTCTCGAGAGAGTGAGTCTTCTGGATCGTCATCAGGTGTCCCTTCCGGTGAAGGTCCCACCTGGTTCATGACACTCCCACACGACGCGCAGTCGCCGCCGGCAGATGAGTGCGGGTTCTTATCCTGGTCTCAGGTTGATCAGGGACGATGAGCGGCAAAGGCATCGACCGGAAGGGGGCGGGCCGGCGTGCGGATCATGATCGCGGACGATGAAGCGGCCATCCGTGAGTCGCTGGAGCGGGTGCTCCAGGTCGAGGGTTACGACACCAGCACCGTCGCCAACGGTCTCGCCGTGCTCGACGGGGTTGGTGGGGCCGACGGTGACACGCTGGATCTGCTGATCCTCGACGTGATGATGCCCCGCCTCGGCGGGTTGGAGACCTGCCGGCGGTTGCGGGCCGCGGGTCGGGATCTGCCGGTGCTGATGCTGACCGCCCGTGACCAGGTCTCCGACCGGGTCACGGGGCTGGACGCGGGCGCCGACGACTACCTGCCCAAGCCGTTCGCCACCGAGGAGTTGCTGGCCCGGGTGCGGGCCCTGCTGCGCCGGCGCACGCCGGCCGACGGGGAGTCGCAGATCCTGTCGTTCGCCGACGTCCGGCTCGATCCCGACAGGTTCGAGGCGTGGCGGGGCGGGCGGCCGCTGCGCCTGACCCGGACCGAGTTCTCCCTCCTGCAGGTCCTCCTGCGCAACGCGACCCGGGTCTTGACCCGCGACGTGCTGTTCGAGGCGATCTGGGGTTTCGACATGAGCGCCACCGCCAACAACCTCCAGGTGTACGTGAGCTACCTGCGCCGCAAGATGGAGGCCGAGGGTGAGCCGCGATTGATCTACACGCTGCGCGGCCTGGGATACGCGTTGCGGGAGACTCCTCCGTGAGCAGGCCCGCCGACCGGGAAGCGCGCCGGCTGACCCGATGGTGGCGCCGGAGGTCCCTGCGGACCAGGCTGACGGTGATCGCGGCGACGGCCATCGCGGTCAGCGTTTTCGTGGCCTTCCAGGTGGCCAGCGAGCTACTGGACCGGGAGCTGCGGGACACCGCCGAGAATCAGCTGCGCGCCGACTCCCGCGTCCTGGCGACGAACGCGCAGCGCGCCGGTCCGGCGCAGGTCCAGCTACCGCCGTATCCCGGATCCGGTCGGCTGGTGCGGGTCATCCTGCCCGACGGCTCGACCCGGACGCCGGCCGGCCAACCCGCGCTGCCCCCCGTCAGCGAGCACGCCGGGCGCGTGGCGCAGGGCGCGTCGGCCGACCTGATGGAGTCGAACGACAGCGAAGAGGGCTACCTCATCTACACGCTGCGGGCGGGCGACGGCGCGGTTCAGGTGGCCCGCGTCGCCGACGACAGCCCGATCAACCGGTTCGGGTTCGGCATGCTGCTGATCGGGCTGTTCTGCGTGGCCGGCGGCGCCCTTGTCGGGCGGACCGTGGCGCGGACCGGGCTGGCGCCGATCGACCGGCTGACCGCCGCCGCGGTACGTGTCGCGCACACCCGGGATCTCGACGCCGGCATCCCGGACGAGGGCGGTGGGGAGATCCGGCGGCTGATCCAGTCGATCAACGACATGCTCGCCGCGCTCCGGGACTCCCGGCGGGCCCAGCAGCTGCTCGCCGAGGACGCCGCCCACGAGCTCAAGACCCCGCTCACCAGCCTGCGCCTCAACGTCGAGCTGCTGATCCGGCTCGATCGGCGCGGCACCCTGGACAGCGCACTGCCGGCGGAGAGCCGGACCCGGCTGCTCAACGATCTCGGCGCCCAGGTGGCCGAGTTGAGCACCCTTTCCGCCGAGCTGACCGACCTGGCGCGCGGCGACGTCAGCGACGAGAACACCGAGCTGCTCGACCTCGCCGACGTGGTGGTGGCCGCCGCGACCCGGGCGCGTTCCCGCGTGCCCGACATCGAGGTCGCGCTCGAAGTGACCTCCGTGTGGGTGAGCGGGCGTCCCGCTGCGCTCCAGCGGGCGGTGCTCAACCTGATCGACAACGCCGGCAAGTGGTCCCCCGCGGACCAGCCGGTCCAGGTCCGGCTCCGTGCCGAGGGCGCGTCGGCGGTGCTCGAGGTCGACGACGCCGGGCCGGGCATCGACGCCGCCGACGTACCGCGGGTGTTCGACCGGTTCTACCGTGCCGACAGCGCCCGGGCGTTGCCGGGATCCGGCCTGGGGCTGTCGATCGTGCAGCGGGTCGTCGACGCCCACGGCGGCCGGGCCACCGTCACCCGCTCCGCACGCGGTGGCGCGCTGCTCCGGGTCGGCCTTCCGGCCTCGGCCCCGCCCGACCCGATCGCACGGCTCACCGCCGGGGAGGACACCGCGGTGCGCTGACCCGCCCCGGCGGTGCGGCGCAGGACAAAAAACGGTGGCCCTCGGGCATGGCCCCGCGCGGCTCACCCTCGGGGCGGGACACCGCGATGCGCCGGCCCCGGCTGTCGGCGTACTGAGGTGCTCGGTCGTGAGACCGGGACGACGGCCTTGCGGCCGTGGAGGTGTCCGCGGGCGTCGATGACTTGCCGGCGGTCCGAACTTGGAGACGCGGGCGTAGGCTCTCGGGGATGCGGATAGGCGAGTTGTCCAAGCGCACGGGCGTGAGTCCGCGCTCACTGCGGTACTACGAAGAGCAGGGCCTGCTGACCAGCTCACGCTCCGGCGCCGGGCAGCGTCACTATTCCGATGCCGCGGTCCAGCGCGTGTCGCTCATCCGACAGCTGTTCGACGCGGGTATGTCCAGCCGGGTGATCGCGACTGTGCTGCCGTGTGTGGACGTCCCGGGTGACCTGGACGTCGCCGAGGAGACGTTCACGGCGATGATGCGCGAGCGCGACCGGATCGACGCCGACATCGCGCACCTGACCGAGACCCGGAATGCACTCGACGTGCTGATCAGGGCCAACAGTCGGCACCGGGCGGAGCTGTCCACGGCCCCGGAACCGGTGGCACGGTCGGCCTGATGCTGTGATCTGCGTCTCAGCCGGTTGCCCCTCACGTCAATGTCAGAGGTGAGGATGGCGACACCGCCCGGAATCACCGGGTCGGTCGTACGAGAGGCGGCGGAAGATGGGGCAGGCGTGGGGTTTCGGCAGGTATGGCGGGCCCGAGGTGCAGGAGTTCTTCGATCGTCCCGATCCCGTCCCCGGTCGCGGTGAGGTGCTGATCCGGGTCGACGTGGCCGGCGTGAATCCCCTCGACCACGTGCTGCGCTCGGGTCTGGCCGACGGGCTCGACGGCGGGCGTCCGTTTCCCCGCGTGCTGGGGATGGAGGCAGCCGGAACGGTTCTCGCCCGGGGCGAGGACGTCGACGGGCTCGAGGTGGGTGACGCGGTCTTCGGCTTCGCGCTCACCGGTGGCGGCACCTACGCCGAGACGACGGTGCTGTCCGCGCCGAACACCGCGCGCATCCCGGAGGGTCTGTCCGCGACCGTGGCGGCAACGCTGCCAGTGGCCGGGACGACCGCGGTGGACGTGCTCGACCAGCTCGGTCTCCCGGCCGGTGCCACGGTCCTGGTCAACGGGGTCGGGGGCGGGGTCGGCCTCGCCGTCGCCCGGCTGGCCATCGGGCGCGAGCTGCGTGTGATCGGCACCGGGAGTACCGCCAAACGCGAGCACGCCGAGGCCATCGGGGTGCGGTTCATCGACTACACGGCCGAGGACGTCGCCGCCGCGGCACGCGAGCTGGTTCCGGACGGCTTCGACGGGATCGTCGACCTGGTCGGAGGCACCTCGCTGCGGACGGTCGCTCCGCTGGCCCAGGATCCCCGCAACGTCATCGCGGTGGGTGATGTGTCCGTGCCCGGTCTCGGTGGGCGTTTCGTCGAGCGTCGCGTCGACCGCGAGAACCTGGAGCGGTCGGCCCGGCTGGCCCTCGACGGACTCCTCGCACCCGTCGTCACCGCGGTCCATCCGCTCTCCGACGCCCCGGCCGCCCTCGCCGCCGTCGAGAACGGTCACGCCTCGGGCAAGGTTGTCATCAAGGTGGCATGAGGAGTGCCCGGCCGTCTGACGCCGTCGACCGTCCACTGCGGACCGACGGGAACCCGTGGTCAGCGCATCATCAACTGAGCACGTTCACCTGTACGGGGTTGAGCACGCTCAGGCGTACGCCGACACCGGCCCCGGCGCGTGGCACGGGACCGAAGGGCGGCGGCCGTCGGGCCGTGAAAAGATCCGGGACGGGCCTGGGTCCCCGTCCCGGATCTCGTCCGTGCCGCCGCCCTCACCGTTGAAGCGCGGACTCCTCTTCGTCGGCGAGCGACTGCTGACCGTCCGGCAGCTCCGCCGCTGGACGGGACAGCCGGCTCGGCCACCACATCCGCCGGCCGATCAGCAGGGTGAGGGCGGGCACCAGGACCGACCGCACCAGCAGAGCGTCGAGGAGCACGCCGAAGGCGACCAGGAACCCGACCTCGATCAGCATCACCAGCGGAAGTGTGGCGAGGACCGCGAACGTTGCCGCCAGGACCAGGCCTGCCGAGGTGATGACGCCACCGGTGGCGGAGAGGGCTTTGAGCATGCCCTCCCCGGTGCCGAGGCGCACGGTCTCCTCCCGGGCCCGGCTGGCCAGGAAGATGTTGTAGTCGACGCCGAGCGCCACCAGGAACAGGAATGCCAGCAGCGGCACCGAATAGTCGACGCCCTTGAACCCGAGGATCGTGTCGAAGACGAACACGCTGCCGCCGAAGGCCGCGGTGAATGAGACGATCACGGTGGCCATCAGGACCAGCGGGGCCAGGATCGCGCGCAGCAGCAGTCCGAGGACGATCAGGACGACGGCGAGCACCAGCGGGATCACCAGCTTCTCGTCGCGCTTGGTGGTCACCTCGGTGTCGAGGTTCTCCGCACTCGGCCCGCCGACGATCGCCTCCGCCCCGCTCACCGCGTGCACGGCGGTGCGCACCCGCTTGATCGTGTCGTACTCCGCGGCGGTGTCCGGCGCGTCCTTCGGGAACACGGAGATGTTGACCCAGTCACCGCTGGTCTGCTCCGGGACGGCCAGGGCCACACCGCGCGTGTCCTTGACGATGTCGAGCACCCGCTCCTGGTGCGCCGGCCGCGTGAAGATCGTCATCGGCTGGCCGCCGAGCTCCGGGAAGTGCCGGCGGAGAACGGTGAAGCCGGTGACCGACTCCGGCGCTGACAGGAACTGGTCCTGCTCCCGCAGGTTGCCGGTGTTGCCCGCCAGCCCGAGGGCGAGCACGCCGAGGACTCCGAGCGAGCCGAGCGTCGCCACCCACCGGCGGCGGCTGATGGCGGTGCCGAGCCGTCCCCACAGCCCCGGCTTCTCCTCCACGGCCGTGCTGAATCGCGGGATGGCCGGCCAGAAGATCCGCCTGCCGAGCACCACGAGCACCGCCGGGAACAGCGTCAGCATGGCCACCAGCGCGCACAGGATGCCGGCCGCGCCGATCGGGCCCAACCCGCTGGTGCTGTTCAGGTCCGCGACGAGCAGGCAGAGCAGGCCGGCGATCACGGTGGCCGCGGACGCGACGATGGCCGGCGCCGCGGAGCGCAGCGCGTGGACCATCGCGACCCGGACATTCTCGTGGTGGTGCAGTGCCTCCCGATATCGGGCGATGAGCAACAGCGCGTAGTCCGTGCCGACGCCGAACACCAGGATCGTCAGCAGCGCCGAGTTCTGGTCGTTGACCACGATGCCGAAGCCCTTGACGAGCAGGTAGACGGTCCCCATCGAGGTCAGTGCGGCCGCGCCCACGGCCACCAGCGGGATGATCCACAACACCGGGCTGCGGTAGGTGAGGATGAGCAGGAGCGTGACGACGACGATGGTGGTGAGAAGGACCTGCACGTCGATGCCGTCGAAGACGGCATCCATGTCGCCGTCGATCGCGCCCGGGCCGGTCACGTCGAGTTCCAGGCCGGCGGGGCGGTCCTTCGCGGCGTCCCGCAGCGGGCCGACGATGTCCTCCGGTGCGCCGTAGGCCGTGCTCACCTCGAGGTTGAACATCATCGCCTTGCCGTCGGTGGAGGGGCTCGTCGGTGGGCCCTCGTCGTCGCCGCCGGCCGGGGCCGCCACCTTCGGCGGGTACCGCTTGGCAAGGGTGTCGTAGTGGCGCTCGACCGTCGCGCGGTCGGCGTCGGTCATGCCGCCGGCGCGGTGGTACACGAAGACGAACGTGTTGTCGTCACCGTCGGGGAGACTGTCCTCCAGTACCGCGACCTTGGTGGACTCGGCGCCGGCCGGCAGGGTGTCCGCGGCACTGTCGGTGGTGACCGAACTCAACTTTCCGCTCAGCGGCACCATGAACGCCGCCAGCACCAACCACAAGCCAATCACCATCCACGGCACCCACCGGCCTGCCAACCGACCGGCCGGCGCTTCGTCGACTACCATCACTGGCCTCCTGCATACGGGTTGCATCGCTTGTCCGATGGCCTACTTCCTAATGAGCGAACCTGAGACGACCGTTAGAGCCTGTGAAGCAGTCGGCGTCCGTTGTGGACGGTGATGTCGATCATCGGTGTCCTGTGGGTGGGTGGGCATGAACTCCGGTCAGGGGCGGGAGAGATGGGCGTGGTTCGTCTCCTGGGCTGCTCCCGGTCGGGAAGCGGCGCAGTTCCTCCGGTCCGCGGCCTGCGTGGAGGGCCGTCAGCGGGGAGGCGGTGGACAGCGTCCGGGCATGGTCGGCGGACCGGGTCGCGAACGCGTCGAGCAGCAGCGCCTCGGCCGGGCCAGGCCGTCGAGTGCCACGACGTCGAAGTTCGGCAGGACCCTGACCGGGCCTGCGCCCTGGCATCGGGTGCCGGACCCGGCCCGGTAAGCACCAGCGGCCGGGCGAAGGCCCCGACCGCCTCGCCTCCGTAGAAGTCACCGCCGGTGAGGATCTCGCCCAGCGCGGGCTGCGCACCGGACTCCTGCACCGCCTGCACGGCACCGACGCACCCACCACGGTCCCCGGGCGCCGCTCCGCCGCCCAACTCCTGGACGCCGCCCACACACGGCGCACCGCCGGCAGCGCGCCGAACACGAACGGACCACCGCCCGCGCCCAGCGCCTGACCGCCCTCGCGGGCGAGGCCGAATCAGCCCGGCAGAGGATCGAGGCGCACATCGCCGCCAAGAAGACCAGCGCCTACGACCAGGCCGTCTCCCTCCTCAGCGCATCCACGCCGGACTCCCACGGGGCTCTGTCGTTGGCCTCTTCTGCAAGCCTCCGGTGGACGGGGCACAGCACGACCTCGACCGCGCGGTCGCCGGCGACCTCAACGAGCGCCGACGCCCCGGCCGACTGTCCATCGGTACCGGCTCGCCGTGGCCGTCGTGAACCGGCTGCGGCTGACACGCAGCGACGCGCCACTGCTGTGCACGGGCACTCCCACTGCGCCGCTGGGCCCGCCGGTGACATCACCACAGGACTGGGAGCTACCCGACTCCGTGGAGAGTCGCCAGGTCGGCCAGGAGCAGATCGTCGCGGCCGGCCGCGGACTCGATCAGGTCCGGGGAGAAGCCGTGCAGGGAGAACAGGGCCAGGGTGGTGCACGTGGTGTCGTGACCCTGGTCGGTGAGCAGGGTACGGATGCGTTCCAGCAGGTCTCCAGTGCCGCGGCGGGCGGCGGTGGCCTTGGCCTCGCCGAGGAGGGCGATCCGGGCGCGGGGGGCCTGCGGACGCTCGTCCAGGGCCAGGGCGATGACGTCGACCTCGTGCTTGGTGCGGGTTGCCGGGTCGGCCACTTCGGTGGTGCCGACCGGGCCGGGCAGGCCGCCGGGAAGCAGGGTGTGGGCATAGCGGCGAGTGAAGGTGCGGGCGAGGTCCTCGAAGTGGGGGCCGGGGATCTTGAAGTTGAAGGTCGGCGCGGCGGCCTGCCACGCTTCTTCGGCGAAGCCCTGTTCGACGGTGGATGCCTGCGGCAGGGTGATCAGCTGGTTGAAGCGGATGACGGGGTCGGCCAGCGTGATGACGGGATGACTGCCCGACCTGGTACACGTCAGCGAGTACGCGTACGACGCGGCCCACTGCTTCCGTGAACCCAGCACTCCCGGACCAGGGGTCCGGGTCGCCGCGGACCACGTAGCCCCGACCTTCCACGGCCGCGCCGGCCGGGCCGCCACCGGCACGACCGCCCGGGCCGACCGCGCGGCTACGACAGCACCAAGTTCCGTGTATGGATAGCCCAGCCGGGGTTCACGGCCGAGATCGCCCGCAAGGGCGTGTCGGCCCCGATCCAGGCCGGCAAGCGCTGGGTGACCGAGCGCACCCACTCGTGGATGAACGACTACCGCAAGCTCCGGCGCTGCACCGAGAGGAGCGGCGAGGCCGCGGACTTCCACCTCCGCCTCGCCGCCGCTCTCGTCACGCTCCGCATGTTCATCCGACGATCGACGAGCCGCTACCGCTCGGATGGTCGGCCCACCACCCGACACCTCAAGTGACCCATTCGCCGGTCGGCCCAAGACGTGCGGCCGGGAGAGCGGGGCGCCCTGTCTGCACGAGCACGCCTGCGCCCAGGCGTCAGGTGAACGCCAATGCCCGATGCCCGATGCTTTGTCGCCTTTACCACACGTAACCAACGGAAGCCATCTCTCCGTTTCTCCGGTGTGGCTGGTTATGATCGGTACATCACGTCGCGTCAAAGCCGAACCGGACTTCCCCCAGTCCTGAAACCAGGACTGCGTCTGGTCTCGGCGGTCGGGCCGTCCCCCCTGGTTCCCCGCTCTCCGAGGACTGATGTCTCCCATAGAACCCGAAGGCACACGAGGGCAGCCGGCGACTCGTCGGCGGCGTACTCTGCGCCTGCGTACGCTGCTCATTTGGCTGGCCATCGTCCCTATTCTGGCGATGAGCGCCCAAGTGGCCATGACCGCACAGCCGCTGGTACACCAGTCAAAGCAACTACGCGCTGATGTGGCAGTCGCTGAGCAGACCGATGCACCCCTGACCAGGCTGATGGTCGAACTGCAGGCCGAGCGGGCGATGACCGCCACACGGTGGGCGAGCGGCTCCGTGTCCGGGAAGGAGCTGCGCGAGCAGCGCGCGGCCACGGACCGGGCCGCGGACGAGTTCCGCCGGGCGTCGGACGGAGCTCTGGCGGCGACCGGGCGCGAGGACGATCATTACGTCGCGGAGCTGAAGCACAGCCTCGCGGATCTGGCCGCGTTCCGCGAGCGCGCGGACGCCCGCAGCGGGGACGCGGATCGGACGATCGGCTACTACTCCGACCTCGTCGACCGCATCATCCGGGTGTACCAGAACGAGTTCAGCCATGCGGAGGACGCCGAGCTCATCCAGGAGAGCGGCCTGGTCGTCACGGTGTTCACGGTGTCCGAGATGGTGGCACGCGAGACCACCATCCTCGCCATGGCCGGGCCGTCCAGGCGTCTGAGCCCTTCCGGGTTCGCCGAATTCGTCAACTCCGTCGGATCCCAGCGGTACCAGTACGACGAGTGGGTCGCGCCGTATCTGACGGCCGAGGACAAAGCGGCCTACGACCAGGTCTTCGCCTCGGACGGCTGGAAGACGAAGGTCCGTCTCGAGGACGTGGTCATCTCCGACCACCGGAACACCGCGTCCGGCATCGAGCTGCCCGAGGAAGCTGACGCCTGGCAGGCCGCGTATGACGAGTTCGCGCCGCGCCTTGCCGCGCTCAACGCGAAACAGGGGCGAGCCCTGCTCGTGCACGCCGACGCCAAGGCCACGCAGTTGGAGAACGAGGTCGTCTGGCTGATCGTCGGAAACGGCGCAGCCGTCATCGCCGTCGCGGCCGTCATCGTGCTCACCACGCGCTCCGTGCTCCGCCGCCTGCGCGGTCTGCACGAACGTACGGTGGCCATTGCCGAGGACACGCTGCCGGATGTCGTTGCCCGGCTCCAGCGCGGGCAGCCCGTCGACGACGACGCGCTGCCCGCGGTGAGCGGAGACCGGGACGAGGTCGGACGTATCAGCGACGCGTTCGCCCGGGTCGTCTCCGTATCCGTCGACGGGCATGCGCGGCTCGCGGCCGAGCGTCAGGGTTTCGGTATGTTCGCCGCGGGCATCGCCTCGCGCACCGGAAACCTGGTCAGCCGCCAGTTGGCCCTCACCGACGAACTGCAGGACGCCTTCGGGCACGACGAGGAGCTTCTCGCCCGGTTGATGCGATCCGACCAGTTGACGGTGGGTATGCGGCGGCAGATCGAGAACCTGCTCATCCTGGCAGGTGGGGAGATCCCCGATCCGCACACCGAGCCCATGCGCGTCGCCGACCTGCTGCGCGAAGCCGCGGCGGAAGTCGAGGACTTCCGGCGGATCGAGCGCCAGGCCCTGGACGAGATCAGCGTGGCACCGCGGGTGATCAGCGAGATCAGCCACCTCCTGGCAGAACTCCTGGACAACGCCACCCGGTTCTCCCCGCCGCAATCGAAGGTGATCATCCGTGCCGAACTGGTGACGGACGGACTGTTGGTCGACATCGAGGACCGCGGGCCTCGGGTGACGGCCGCAACCTACGAGGAGATGAACGGGCGTCTGCACTCGGCCCCGCCGTATTCCGTCCTGGCGGAGAACGCGCACCGGCTCGGACTCTTCGTGGTCGGCCACATCGCCGAACAGCTCGGGGCCACAGTGACGCTGCGCCGCTCGGTGTACGGGGGGACGTCGGCCGTGGTGATCCTCCCCAAGGAACTCCTTGTGCCGACCGAACCGGTCCGGGCGGGAAAGGAAGCGCCGCGCGCGGCGGCGATGCCCGCCCCGGCACCGGGCCCGTTCGACGAACGCAAGCCCGAGCTGGTCCTGCACGCGAGGACCAGGCCGGCCGGCCGCAGGACGCCGGAGCGCTTGCCCGAGCGGCCGGTGAAGAGCAAGCCGTCGGTTCCTTCCCCGACACGGAACGGTGACGCGAAGCCGGCCCTCCCCGAGCGGATCCCACAGGCTCACATCGCCGAGCAGCTCCGCGCGCCGCACGCACCGGATACCGGCGTCCACCAGGATGCGGCGACACCCGAAGAAGTGGCCGACGCCTGGGCGGACTACGAACACGGGACTCAGACAGTGGAAGAAGAACTCCGACAGGATCAGCCATGACGACAACGAACGACATGATCTACAGCGTCCTGGACAACAACCTGAGCAGGATCGCCGGCATCCAGGGAGCCGTGCTCCTGTCCAACGACGGGATCAAGCTCAGCTCGTACGAGCTGGAACGGGACCAGGCGGAGCGCATAGCCGCCGCGTCCTCCGGCATCGCTTCCACGATGAAGGCGATATCCAGGGAGGTCGACGGCGGCCGGGTGATCCGCCAGCTGGTCGAGATGGACGACTGCTATCTCTGCATCGTCGGGTGCGGGGAGGGCAGCACGCTCATCGTGGTGACCTCCCGCAAGGCGCGGCTGGGGGAGCTGGGCGGTGAAGCCGTGCGCACCGCCCAGGCGCTCGGTGAGTGGCTGAGCACGCCTGATCGCGGCCAGGCGCAGCCGTCGTAATGGCGGACGAGCCCAGGCCGGGAGAGGGAGGCCACCGCCGGACGCGGCTGTACGCGCTGACCGATGGACGTACGGCGGCTGCACACACCGCCCTCACCATGGACACCACGATCACGGCGGTGGCCGTCGCGGACGGCCACGGCGGCCTGCCCAGCGAGTGGCAGGCCATCCTCGCGATGTGCTCGCCTCCGGGCGGCCTGGCGGTCGCCGAGATCGCTGCGCGCATGCACATCCGCCTCACTCCCATGACGCTTCTTCTCGGCGAACTCGCGGACCGGGGGCTGATCGAGCATCGGCCACCCCTGGAAGGGGCCGAGACCACCAACGTCCACCTGCTCATGAGAATTAGGGACAACCTTGCCTCTATATGACGCCCCTGCCCATGAAGCGGACCCCGTCAAAATCCTCATCGCTGGGGGATTCGGCGTCGGCAAGACGACCCTGATCGAGACGGTCTCCGAGATCGAGCCGTTGCGCACCGAGGAGCGGCTGACGAGCGCGGGCGTCGGCGTCGACGACCTCGACGGCATCGAGTCCAAGGCGGTGACCACCGTCGCGATGGACTTCGGCCGCATCACCCTCACCGACGCACAGGTCGTGCTCTACCTGTTCGGCACACCTGGCCAGGAGCGCTTCTGGTTCATGTGGGACGACCTGCTGAACGGGGCACTCGGGGCGATTGTCCTTGTCGACACACGACGCCTCGACCGCAGTTTCCCGGCCGTCGACTTCTTCGAGAACCGAGGGGTTCCGTTCCTGGTCGCCGCGAACTGTTTCCACGGCGAACAGCTCTACACCGCCGAGGAGATCAGGGCGGCGCTGCATCTGCGTGACCCGAACACACCCATCCACTTGCTCGATGCCCGCCTCCGTGACGACGCGCGCGGTGCGCTGCTCTCGCTTCTGGACATGCTCATCGCCAAAGCCGGGGGCGCGGCGACCGGCTGACTTCGGCCTGCCACGTGGTGGCGTGGAGGTTCACGACCGCGACCGTGGACCCGGTCCAGGCCGCCGCCGCGTCGGCCGTCGAGGAGAACGTGCCGTCGTCCGGTGGGTCGGCTGGTACAGCACCGATGCGCACGTCCGTGGCGCCGAGGTCCTAGGCGTCAGAAAGCCGCAGGTCAGAGCCCCTTTGCAGTAGGCTCCAGAATCGCCACGCACTCCACGTGGTGCGTCATCGAAAAGGTGTCGACCTGGACAAGTCACGAAAAAGACCAGGTCAGAGGCGATGTATCCGCTCGCTGTCCCGCGTGCGGAGGCCCAGAACGTCAAACGAGCGTCACGACCGACAATCCATCCCCCGAGGCTGCTATATCGCGCGTCAAGCTACTTGGGGGAGATCTTCAAAGGGCTCTTGTCGTTCCGGTCGGAGCGTTCGAGGATCTTGAAGAGCTGTCGACAGATAGCGCGTTTGAGACAGCGTTGTGCGTCGCGAGAGGTCTTGCCTTCGGCCACTCGACGGGCGACGTAGGCCTTCGTGGCAGGATCCAGGCGCATCCGGATCAACGTGATGGTGTGCAGGGCCCGATTGAGCTGGCGGTCACCGCTGCGGTTGATCCGGTGCCGGTTGGTCAGGCCGGAGGAGGCCGGGGTCGGCGAGACGCCGGCGAAGGAGGTGAAGGCCGCTTCAGATCGGAATCGGCCCGTGTGGGACCAGCTGACCAGAACTTGAGCCGCGGTGATGGGACCGACACCGAGCAGGTCGAGGAGTTCGGGCGCCAACTGCCGTACGAGGCCCAGGATCTCGTTCTCCAGTGCCTTGGCCTCGGCCTGCAGGGCCTAGATGCGCTGGGCGGTGCACCGCAGCGCTCGTGCGGTCATGCGGTGTTCGATGTCGTGGGCCGTGCGGTCGCGCAGTTGGGCGCAACGCGTGACCTGGACCAAGCGCTCAAGTTTCCGCAGCTCGGCGCGGAGGTCGTCAGGTGCGGACACGATCAGGGCCTTGAGCTGGTTGATCGCGGCGGTGGAGGCGAGGACCGCGCCGTGGCGGGTGGCGAGCAGGCGGCGATAGCCGCGGGCGCTGTCCGGGGCATCGGTGCTGGCCAGGACCGCACCGATGGGGCTGACGGCGGCGCCCAGCGAGGGTGTCGCGGTGGGTGTCGACGCCGATGACGCCGTCGACTTGTTCTGCGAGCATGGTCACGCGGTTGTTCTCCTTCGGGCTCTGGACGGCCGTGGTCGGCGTCGGCCTGGGTGGAGTCACCGCGTGGCAGAACTGTGATGAGTCACGTCGAGATGGCGGACAAGCTGCTGATCAAGCCAACGGGGTGGGCCAGGCCGACGCCGATGTCCGGCAGACATCTCGGGGGGCACGGCAAGCTGCAACGAGCCGCCAATTACCTTGTGGGTCATGCCGGAACGTCGACGCCGAGCCTGGCAGCAGCCCAACCCTGGCCGCAGCTCGACTATCACAGTTACCTTCTTCGTGGCTCCGCAATGGGGCCTCCGGCCTTCGGGTCCGGCATGACTTCCCCCTTGTTGTCGATGATCCGGGGGATGGTGTCACCGGGTCCGGAGGCATCGACGGACCGCTGATGAGGGGCTTGAGCACCGGCTTCACCCGAGCCGGAAGAGCTCTCCGTAACGTTGATGTGGCAGCTCGGTACCCTGGCAAGGCCGGACGAAAGCGTGATGGAGGGGCCTGCACGTGATCGTCGCCGGCGACACCGGCGACATCGACGTCTTCCTCGGCCTGGACGTCGGCAAGAGCGAGCACCACGCCACCGCCGTCACCCCGGCCGGCAAGACGGCCTTCGCCAAGCGCCTGCCCAACACCGAACCCAAACTCCGCGAGCTGTTCGCCAAGCTGAAGGCCAAGCACGGAACGGTACTCGTCCGCGGCCATGGCCGAGGCGGGCAACGACATCGTGGTCGACCATGTGCTGAGCGAGCCGTGGCGGCTGCTCGACTGCCTGACGGTGCTGCGGCCCGAGGACGTGCTGTTCGTCGGCGTCCACTGCCCGCTGGACGAGTTGGCCCGCCGCGAGCCGGCCCGGGGCGACCGCCCGCAGGGCCTCGCGGCGCGCCAGTACGACCTGGTCCACGGCCACGACAACTACGACCTGGAGTGCGACACCAGCGCGGCAAGTCCACTCAAATGCACACATCAGGTCAAGGTTTTCCTCCCGCGTCACCCCGGCCCCACCGCCTTTACCCGCCTCCGCAGACGCTACCTGACGGGCGGCCGGGAATCCCTCACAGTGTGAACGCGCCTACTCGGCCGTGCTGGTCTTCTCGTGGCTGGCACCTGGGCGCCGAGCCCGATCCGTAAGGGCAAGAGCCTGCGCCTGAGGATCCACATCTACGGCTGGAGTACCAAGTTCGAAGTTCCGCCGCCGATACTGGAGTGGTGAGCAGCCCAGGTGCTTCCTGAAGACGCGTGCGAAACTCTCCGGGTTGAGGAAGCCGCAGCGGATTCCTATCTGAGATATGAGTTCGTCGCTTGTAATGAGGAGATGGCATGCGGCCTCGATCCGCAACCCGGTCAAGTATTGCATGGGCGTTTTTCCCGTGGCCGCGGTGAACTGACGTATGAAGTAGTAGCGGCTGAGTAAGGCTTCCTTGGCCATGTCTTCGAGCGTGATGCGCTCCGACAGGTTCTTACGCATGTAATCGGTCACCAGGATTAGTTGTTCCGGCTTGAGGCCTGAAGTGTTCGACTGTGATCCGTGGTGTGAGTGGAGCAGGTGGGCGGTCAGGTAATGTGCTGCTCTCAGTGCGTAACCCTCGCCTATCTTCGCTTCCTGGGCGCGTAATAAGTCGTAGGCCATGGGTGCGACCACAGGATCGGAGACCCGCGGATTCTCCAAGGACGACAGGTCGTCGACGGCGACTTCTGGATGTTCGTCTGCATAATCCCGGAAGTGCTGTGGGGGCAGGGCGATGAACGCCACTTCGAATTTCTGCTCCCCTGACGGCGGCCGCCACAGTCGCATCGCGCTCCGGTTGACGAGGCGAGAGGTGTCTCCGACGGCGAGTGCGGTCCGACGCCAGCCCGAACCGTCCGGATATTCAACATGACATAACCCTAACAGTGGCGTCACGATAGTGAACCAATTTTGGGGTGGCTGATATGTCACGCGTCCCTGATCTGGGATGAATCGCCTCTTGATTGTCAGATACCTCCAGGTCGGGGCACCGTAAGGTCCGGCCATAATCTGTTTTCCTTCCGTGAGCGTTTTCAGCGCTGACGCTCCAGGCTGAGGACCGCTGCGGTGATTGACGACAGGCGGTTCGGGCTGCATCGGGCTCTGCGGAAGATCCGCCAGGACTTCAGCCTTGCGACTCCCCGTTCGACCGGTGCTCGGGCCGCTGACAGTGCCCGGTTCGTCGTGCGCTGGGTGGGTGTGAGTTCTCGGCGGGGCGGGCGTCTGAGGGGTGTGGTTGCCCAGGGGCCGGCTCCGATGCAGGCGCGGTCGGCGAGGATGGGGACGCCCTGGCGTTCGCAGATCCGGATGATCCGGTGGGTACGGGCCGCGGTGAGGTCGTGGGTGCGGCCGGGCAGCGCGGGCGAGATCCACAGCAGTCTGCCCGCGGGATCGGTCAGAACCCGCACGTTCACGCCGTGGCGGCGGTGTTCGTAGGAGTAGTCGGTGCGGCTGTCGCCGCCCCGGTCGCACTCGGCGAGCGTGCCGTCGAGCAGGACGTGCTCGGGGCCGGTCTCCCGCAGCACCCGCAGCAGTCCGGGCGCCCGTTCGGACAGGTGATTGATGACGGCGGTGACGTAGGTGTGGGCGGTGCCAAGAGATCCCGAAGCCGGCCGCGATCTGAGGCTGGATGTCGTGCCGACGCAGGTACACCAGGCCGACCGGGGCGCGCTGGTGCGGCGGGAGCTTGCAGCGGCGGCCACCCTCGCGGGTGACGATGAGCATGGTGACCCACTCGACCAGGGCGTGAGGCAGGTCGAGTGCGGCAGGATAGACAACCAACAAGGCTCCCGCGCCGGTGGGTTGAGACGTAGACCATCTCCCTCGACGGCACGGGCGCCTCGTGCGTTGCGGGGGCCGATCCCATCACCCGATCGGTGGCCACGCTGAAAGATCTCAGTCTCCGGCCGGACATGACGACCGGATGAGCAAGGCAGATGCCTCAGCGGCAGCGGCCTCGATGGAGTGGCAAGGGATGACAGTGAGCCTTTTCCATCTTGATCAGGCGGCGAGTTCGAGGGTGACGACGGCTCGGACGGCGGCTGTGATCCGGGGGGTGCTGCAGCGGAGCTTCCGTAGGGGCCGCCAAGACTTGAGGATCGCCATGGCGCGTTCACCGAGGCTGCGGAGCTTCGCGTGGTCCCGGTTGTGACGCCGGCGCCAGCCGCGCAGGTGCTTGCCACGGATTGGGACACGGATCGCAGGGCCGGCGCCCTGATACGCCTTGTCGGCCCAGCACTTGATGTCCTCCGTGGCGAGGGCGGCGGGAATGCAGTGGGCCCGCGCCGCGGTCAGGTCGTGTGTGGCTCCCGGCAGTGCGTCCGAGACCCAGACCAGGCGTCCGGCGGGATCAGCGAGGACCTGCACGTTCATCCCGTGGTGCTTCTTCACAGCGGACACAGTTCCATGGGCCGGTGCCGGGCCGGTCCATGGAACTGGTGTGCCAAGGAATGATCAGCCGGTCGAAGGTGACCGTGAGCGTTTGGCTGTTCCCGTTTCCGCTGTTCACCACCTTCGTGATCTGCGGGTGATTGAACTGGAAACGCTTAACGCTGGCTCCCTGAAAGTCGCGCACGTCGACGGTGAGGTAGGCCGGCCGGAACCGGCTGGGGTCCTTCAGCCATGTGTCGACGATGGTTTGGGCGCCGGTGCGCCGGGGGAACGTGACTTCGTGCTCAGTGAGGCCGCCGACCTCCTCCAGATATTCAGTGGGGGCGCCCGCCACACCGAGAAGGAAGTTGCGGGTGACGATCGGTGGCTTCAAGTCTTCGGTGATCGCCTGGTGAGCCGAGGTGCGCGGTGATGTGCTCGCTGATGCGGTCGCGGTCGAACAGATGCCCAGGAGACCGGCGGACAGTGCTCCTGCGGCGATCAGAGTGGTCACGCGCCGAACACGGTTGCGCTGATACCTCATCAAAACCTCACGATCGTGACGGTGCCTTCGCACTCCGAAGCTACGGATCCGGCGGCCCGGAATCGTCACCCGGCAGTGGACACTTTTCGGTAGCTCGTACGGGGGACGGGCCCAAGGCTTCGGTGTAGTCGGCCTCGTCCGTTTTGATCATGTGAGGCCGAGAAGAGTGAGGGCGCGGGTTTGGTCCCGGGCTGCCCGTCGGAGGCCGGCGGCGATGTTGCGGATGCCGGCGAGGCGGAAGGCTCCGATCGCGAAGTTTCTGCAGGTGGCCATCGCTCGGGGTGCGTTTCCGGTCCGTAGTTGGGAGGCGTCCTCGGCGAAGGCGACGTCCCTGACGTGGTGCAGGGCCTCGACGATCCGGTGTCCTCGGATCAGTCGGGCGAGCAGGGCCGGCCTGCCCGGTGGTGAGGCTGGTGACCGCGTAGACGGTCTTGAGGCTGATCTTCCTGGTCTTGCGGTGGACGCGGTGGCGGACGATCTGGACGGCCTGGCGGGCGCCGGGCAAGAGCAGGTTGTTGACCGGGCAGACCTTCAGTCGGCGGAACTCCTGGCGGTCGTGACCGGTCGTGACCGGTCGCACGGGTCCTGTCCTGCAGGGGGATCTGCGTCCGGGGAAGGGACTTGAGCTGCTCGCGGAGCTTCTTCGTGCTGCGCTTGGCGATCACGATGTAGTGGGCCTGCCGGTCGAGGAGACAGGCGGCGTGGTCGTACTGGGTGTGCATCGCGTCGCTGGCGACGACTGTGTCGGCCAGGTCCTCGAGGGTGTCGGGCAGAGGCTGGAAGCGGGTGATCTCGTTGGTCTTCTCACCGACGTCCGTCTGGGCCAGGACCAGTGCGTTCACGTGGTCGCAAGCGGCCAGGAGGTGGATCTTCCGTCCCTTCGCGCGGGCCGCACCCCGCAGCGGCTTCCCGTCGGCCGCGAGCCCTCGCAGCCCTTGATCTCTGCCCTGCCGGTCCGCGAGCCAGGCTCCGACCGCGCGGTCCAGGGCGTCCGCGTCGGTTCTGGCGAGCAGTCGCCGGATCGTGGGTTCCGCGAGCCATGACCGTTTCGGTACCAGCGGGTCGACGGCCGTACCGAGCCGTTCGAGCAGGGCCGGCGGTGCGTCGGCCACCCACTTCACCCACCGCGAGCAGGGATCGCGCTCCGGCGAGGACCGCGCAGGCCGTCAGCGCCAGGAGCGTCACGAGCGGATGCCGTACTCCCCGTGGATCCCGCGGGTCCGGGACCTGCGCGAGGCGTTCCAGCAGATCCGGAAGCTCGCTCCCGGACCCTTCCAGATACGGTCTTGGCTGTTCAAAGACAGGAGAGACCAGAGATGACACGTCGGCAGGCACGGGCGGTCCAAGGTCACAGAGCGTAGAGAACTCCGTGATCGCGGACGTCCGTGCCTGCTCTGTATCGGACCCTGTCCCACACGACGAGACGTCAGCAACCGGACGTCAGCCGACTACGCCGAATCCCTGCCGGACCACCTCACATGATCATTCGCAATATTGGCCATGGACTGCGCAAGTCCGGTCAAGCGCTCGCCAGTTGATTCCATAGAGTTGCTCTTGAGCACGGACAATGGGTTGACCCTCGCATAACGAGGAGAGGGGGATTCGACGGTCATGGCCGCCGCGTTTCGCAGAGAATCCTGAGTCGTCCGTCGGCCGTACTGGGACGGCTCGTCCCGAGCGCGCCGACAAGCCGCATGCGGGCAGCGAGCCTTTTCCAACCTGACTGACGTCGACCGTCGGGCACCATGCGGAGTGACTGACGGCCGGCCTGTCGCATGGTGGGATCGCTGGTCAACGGCCTGGCACAGCTACGGCCCAGGTCGAGTTCCAGCCCTCTGACCAGCGTAGATGCCAGGTCGAAAAGGGCTCAGTATCTAATTCCGTCTCTTCCGCCGGGTGCGAGCGCGGTCGGCCCCGGCCTGCGAATTTTGACCCCTCCGGGGAGGTTGTCGCAGCACTATTACATTCTTTTGACGCCGCACGGCAAGCGGCACTTTGCAGACTTTTGTCCGTCCGCCACAGTCAGCTCGTAACCAGATGGTGAGGGTGTCTTGGAGTCCGAGGAACTGGCATCCCTGAAATCGGATGTTCCCTTATCGCGTGAAGGAACCCCGTCATTCCTGAAGGAGGACCGCATCATGGGCAGTGAATCGCTGGAGCGTGTGTACCCGGCCGCCTCGGTCACGGCCTTCGATCACGTCAGACTGGACGTCGCCGACATCGACGTCGCCGAACGTTTCTATGCCGAAGCGCTCGGCCTGTCCAGCGTCGTGCGCTACGAGCTGTCCGATCGCGTCATCCTGCAGATGGCGCCGGGCGGCAGACCGGCAGGCGTAGAACTGTGGCAGGAGCGAGACCTGGTTCCGCGCCCCCACCCCACCCACCATGTCGCGTTTCGTGTCGCTGATGTTCCGGCGCTGGTGGAGCACATTCGCGCGCTCGGCTACCAAGTGGTCACCGAGCCATACCGGATAGAGAAGGAGACGGTGGCGCTCGTCGCCGACCCCGATCGCCACACTATCGAGCTCAACGATTTCCTGGGGCGCCCGACAGCAACAGTAGGAGCACCGGTATGACGGCCGACACCTTGATCGCTACGGATTATGTGAAGCAGCTCGCCAGGGCACTGCCCGAGCTCGACCTCCGAAGGGTGGAGGGCTGGGGCGCACAGCTGGCCGAGCTGGGCAGCGACGGCCGACGTCTGCTGGTGGTCGGCAACGGCGGGTCCGCAGCGCAGGCCCAGCACCTGACGGCTGAGCTTGTAGGCCGGTTCCAGATGGAACGCCCACCCATATCGGCGTTGTCGCTGCATGCCGAGACCTCTTCGGTCACCGCGATCAGCAACGACTACGGCTATGAGGAGGTCTTTGCCCGGCAGGTCCGGGCACACGCCGGTCCGGGCGACATCGTCCTGCTCATGTCCGGCTCCGGCCGCAGTCCGAACCTGTTACGGGCCGTGGAGGCCGCGCGTGAGGTTGGCGCGGTGACCTGGGCGCTGACGGGACCGGCACCCAACCCGCTGGCCACGCTGGTGGACGAAGCGGTGACCGTGACGGCGGAAGCCCTGTCCACGGTGCAGGAGTGCCATCTCGTGGCGATCCATTTGATGTGTGCCGCGATGGACGCCGTTGTCGCCGCCGGGGTCGATACCACCAAGGCCGGGGCCTCCAGGACCGATGCCGCCGAGGACACCGCCGGTTCGGCTCCGGCCGTGCAGCCTTCGTCCGATCCGTCACCGGAGCCGGTGGGAGAAGGCGAACCGACCACGGCACACGAAGACCGCACACACCTCGTGGTGGTCGGCGACGCGTTCCTCGACCGCGACCACGTCGGCCGCGTGGAGCGGGTCGCGTCCGACGAGCCCGCCCTGGTCGTGACCGGAGGCATCACGCACTTGCGCCCCGGCGGTGCCGCTCTCGCCGCCGTCCTGAGCGCCCGGCAGGGTTACCCGGTCACCCTCGTGACCGCGCTGGGCCAGGACACGGTCGGCGACCAGCTGCGCGCGCTGCTGGACGAAGCACGAGTCGAGGTGATCGACCTCGGACTGGACGGCTCGACCGCGGTGAAGACACGGATCCGTGCCGTCGGGCGCACCCTGATGATGCTGGACGAGCACAACGTCTGCCCGCCGGTCGGGAGGGAGGGCGACACGGCACTCGCCGAGGCGCGGCGCGTGCTGATGGCGGCCGACGGCGTCCTGGTGTCCGACTACGGTCGAGGCGTCGCCGCACACGCCGGCATGCGTGCCGTCCTGACCGAGGCCGCCCGGCGAGCCCCCTTGGTCTGGGACCCGCATCCCCGCGGTGCGGTGCCGGTCGCCCATACCGCGGTCGTGACGCCGAACAGCCGGGAGGCCCGGCTGATCGCCTCACGTGCGGGCGACACGTTGTCCGACGACATCGAGGCGGCGCGTCTGGTCGGTCGCGAGTGGGGGCCGGTCCAGGTGGCGCTCACCCGGCACGAACACGGCGCTGTCCTGCTCGCCGACGCGGACCTTCCGCCGCTGGTCATACCCACGACGGCCGCCCCGGGAGGGGAGGCCGACCCCTGTGGTGCCGGCGACTTCTTCGCCGGTCACCTCACCACCATGCTGGCCCGCGGCCGACTTCCCAGCGCGGCGGTGGCATCGGCGGTGGAAGCGGCCTCGGCGTACGTCGCGGCGGGTGGTCCCAGGTCACTGGACCGGCTGCACGGCGACGGCTCACCGACAACGGGGCGCCCCGGCGCCGGGCCGATAGCGACCAAGCGAGGAGCGATCGAGCTCGCCAACGCGGTTCGTGCCAGGGGCGGAACCGTGGTCGCGGCGGGCGGTTGCTTCGACCTGCTGCACGCAGGGCACGTCCAGCTCCTCGAACAGGCGCGCCGGCTGGGTGACTGCCTGATCGTCTGCCTGAACAGCGATGACTCGCTGTCCCGGTTGAAAGGCCCGTCCCGCCCCATCGTGCCGGCGGAACAACGCGCTCTCGTACTCGAAGCACTCGCTTCCGTGGACGCTGTCCAGGTGTTCGACGAGGACACCCCGGAAGAGGTCATACGCGCGCTGCAACCCGAGATCTGGGTCAAGGGTGGCGATTACTCGGGGATGGAACTCCCCGAGGACAAGCTGGTCAGTTCCCTGGGCGGACGAACCGTGCTCGTCCCCTTCGTCGACGGCTGGTCGACATCGTCGCTGATCGAATCGGCACGGATGCTGTGATGACGACACCCCCTCCCCTTCGCTTCCCCACGGCTTCTCAGCGACCGGCCGCACGGCCCGGACCGCAGAGGTGGCAGGCATGAGTCGGCAGAGCGTGCTCGTGACCGGTGCGGCCGGATTCGTCGGACGGCACGTGGCACGGGTCTTCCTGGGCTCCGGGTACCGGGTGACCACGGTGGACCTCTCCGAGCCGCCACCTGATCTGTGCAGGGAAACGACCGTCAACGTCGGGTCGTTCGACGACCCGGCGATCCTCGGCGCGGTGGAGGCCGGCCAGTTCACGGCGGTGGTACACCTCGCCGCGATCAGCAGCACCGTCGAGGACGACTGGCAGGCGCTGGAACGGACGAATGTCACCGGGCCGGCGGAGCTGGCGGAGCGCTGTGCGCGCGGCGGCACGCGTTTCGTGTACGCGTCCTCGTCGAGTGTCTACGGTGAGATCGCCGAGCGGCGGCCGCTGCCGGAGAACGCCCTGGGGTCCTCCGCCTGCTCCGGCCCGCTGAATGCCTACGCCCGGTCGAAGGCCACGTTCGACGCACACATGGCCACGCGGTACCCGGCCGATGGCGAACCGGGATGGGCGGGACTGCGGTTCACCAATGTCTTCGGCACCGGCGAACAGCACAAGAAGTCGATGGCCTCCATCATCGGCCAGCTGCTCCTCGCAACCGCGCGGCAGGAAACGCTCAAGGTCTTCGCCGACACCCTGGAGGCGAGCCGCGACTACATTCCCGTCGCCGCGGTCGCCCGGACCTGCGTGCTCATGGCTGGGCACGACGCGCCCTCCGGCGTCTACAACCTCGGATCGGGCCACGCGGTCAGCTTCGCCGAACTGCTCCGCTGGTGTTCGGAATTCGCGGAGACACCGCTGAACGTGCAACTGATCGCGAATCCTCACGTCGGCCGGTACCAGTACTGGACCTGCGCTGACATGTCCGCCCTGGAGACGGCACTTCCCACGCTGCCCCGTCCGGGCCCGGACGATCTGCGGAGCGCTGCCCATGAGCTGTATCTGAATTTCAAGAAGACGAACGGCTGCATCTGAAAGCGCGTCCGCCGGGACACCAGAAAGCGGATCGATGCGATTACTACAGGGATGGACATCACGTGAGTCTTGACATGGTCGTGGTGGGCAAGGATCAACTGGACATGCTCATGCCTCTGATCCTCGAGCAGCAGTACGACGCGGGAAAGGAGGTCGACCTGGCCAGCACCCGTACCTTCTTCGAGGGAATCGTCGGCCAGGAGACGAGCTTTCAGGTCATGGCGGTCGAAAAAGGTGCGGCTGTGGGTCTGGTGATGATCGATCCCATTCCCAATCTTCAGTTCGCCGACAACGTGGCCTATGTGCACGACGTTTATGTGACCGAGTCTCTCCGCGGCGTCCGGGGCATCGGAGCGATGCTGGTGGCGGCGGCGTTCGTGGAGTCCATGCGGCGCGGCTACGAGTTCGCCGAGGGGGAGACCTCGCCGGACAACCGTGCCGCGCGGAACCTCTACGGCCGTATGTCGAAGAAATTGGGGATCGGCTGCAAGGAGGTGGACTCGGTGCGTCTCCTCGTGGATCTCCGTCCCGGTATCCAGCGAGCGCGCACCGAGCCCGGCTACCTGGACCAACTCGCCACACCGCGGCTCATCAGCCGCCTGGGTGAGCGACCGGGAGCCGATGGCTGACGCGTCTTTCTCAGCGTGCCGGCGGGGCTCGGCCGATGTCGGCCGCGACGCGGGCCGAGTCATCGAAATCCGCGCGCACGGGCCGGGCGGGCCTGCCATCCGCCAGCCCACGGACGCCTACCCAGAAGGGCAAGTATGCGTACGGCAATGGTCGTCATCAATGAAGGCGTGGGCAACGGAATCATTGCGGCGCCACTTCTGGCGGCGTTGGAGCGGTGTCATCCGGATTGGCGCTACTTCATGGCGCCGAATATCGCACTCGACACCGAATGGGTGCGTTCGGCGGTCGGAATGCAGGGTCCATCGGGGTCGTTCCCGGCACTGTGGCGACGGTTCCTACCGGCCGATCGGGAGGAGCTGTGGAACTTCATCGACCGCAGCGGTGTGGACCTGGTCGTCAACCTCAGAATGGAGTTCGCCGAAGAGGACGGTAACTACTTCGGGTTCCGGGCGGAGGCGACGAAAAGGGGAATCGAGTGCTGGGATCTGCACGAACTGGGCGAGCGGCCGCAGCGGTTGCCCTTCGCTGAGCAGGCCTCGAGTCTCCTGCGCGCACACGATGTCCCCGTCGGCCTGGACCGCCCGGCCTGGCTGGCCGATCGACGGCAACCACGTCCGGACGTGGTCGGCTGTTACGTCGGTGCCAGCGCAGCGGTCAAACGCTGGCCGACGGATGACTGGTCGACTCTGATCGCGCAACTGGCCGACCGAGGGCTGAGCGTCGAGGTCGCGGTCGGCCGGGACGCGGAGGAGCAGGTACTGGTACGGCGGCTGTCCTCGGCGCCGGGCGTCACCGACACGGTGTCCCTGCAGTCGCTGGAGGCCCTCCGTGACTGGATCGCCGGGCTGGACGTGCTGGTCAGCAACGACACCCTCGCCGTCCATCTGGCGGCCGCCCTGGGGTGCCCGGTGGTCACGCTGCACCTGGCGACCGACGGTGCCATCTGGTCACCGGTGGCGGCCCCCGAGGTCTCGCGGACAGTGCAGAGCGCCGTCGCGCTGTCCTGTTCCTTCATGAAGCCGAACGGCACCTGTCGGCTCTACTACACGGGCTGCCCGGCTCCCTGCGCGGCCGGCGTGCGCCCACCTGACGTTCTCATCGAATTGGACCAACTGGAGTGGAGTATGCGGAAGATCAATCACCAGGGCGTGGCCGAATGACCCGTCGGCGCGCGATCGCGGTACTCGGTGGCCGGCCGGGCAACGCGGGTGCGGACACACTCCGGCTGGCCGAGATGATCGGCAAGGAGCTCGCCCTGCGCGGCTACGGGCTGGTGAGCGGCGGCGAGGGCGGAGTGGCGGCCGCGGCCAACAAGGGCTGCCAGTCGGCCGGTGGCGACACACTCGCGCTGCTGAAGTGGAACCGTCTGGCCGATGCCGAGGAAGGCACCACCTGGGCTCTGCCCACATCGATGGACCTGGCCAGGAGCAACATCCTCAACTGGTGCGGCGACGGCATGATCGCCTTCGAGGGCCGCTACGGCACACTCACCGAGATCGGTCTCGCCCTGGACACGGGACGCCCGCTGCTGGTCCTGGGCAACCAGCCCTTCCTGACCGCCGAGGCGTTCGAGGCGCCCACGTGCCGTGTCGTACCGGACCCGAGGCCGGAGGATGCCGCCGAGCTGGTCGACCTGCTGGAGAAGTTGATCGAGGCCGGCGAGCAGGCATCGGTGCGGCCCGGTGCCGCCGTGGTCGAGGACGACCTTGCCGACGAGAGCGGTATCGGGTTGCGCCGTGCGATACCCGAGGACATCGAGCTGTTCCGCCGGACGTTCGCCGACCCCACAGTGCGGGCGTGGCGAGAACTGGAACCGGGCGACGGGGCCCTCAGCCGCTTCCAGCACGAACGCTGCCTGGTGATGCTCGAGCGGAATCGTCCCGTCGGCTTCCTGGAGTACCGCACGGAGGCCGATCCGGGCTCCAACCACATCCAGGTCGAGGCACTGGCGGTGTCCGACGCGGCCGACCGGGGCCGGAAGATCGGAACACGGGCGTTGAGGCTGTTCGCCGGTTCGGTCCTCGCCGCCGGCCGGCACCGCATCACCGCGGCGCCCAACGCCGACAACAGGGCCGCCCTGCGGTGCCTGGAGAAGGCGGGCTTCCGGAAGGTCGGCGTGATGAGGGCGTATGAACGCCACGGCGGTTCCTGGCGGGACGCGCTGCTGATGGATCTCGTGCCGAGCGATCTGGCCGACGCGGTGTCCGGGCCACCGCGCACCGCAGCCGGGCGCGGATAACAGGACAGAGTCAGACGAAAGGAGTGACCGTCATGGCAGGACCAGGAGTTTCCCGTATCGGCCCCGAGGAGGAGGCCGAGGTGCTGAGCGTCGTGCGTGAGCGCGAGCTGAGCCGGTACCGCTTCGACGACCACGAGGGGTCCGCGCTCCCGTCGAAGGTCTCGCAGTTCGAGAAGGAGTTCCGCACCCTGACCGGTGCGCACCACTGCCTGGGCATGAACAGCTGCACCAGTGCTCTGTACGCCGGGCTGCTCGCCGCGGGCATCGGTCCGGGCGACGAGGTGATCGTGCCGGGCTACACCTTCATCGCCTCGATCGCCGCAATCGCGCACACGGGGGCCGAGCCGGTGCTCGCCGAGATCGACGAGAGCCTGTTGCTCGATCCCGCGGACGTGGCCGCGAAGATCACCCCGCGCACAAAAGCGGTGATGGCCGTGCACATGCTCGGGGCTCCTTGTGACCTCGACGCCCTGGAGGCCCTCACGCGGGAGCACGGGCTGCTGCTCGTCGAGGACTGCGCGCAGGCCGGCGGCGGCACGTACCGCGGCCGGCATCTGGGAACGGTCGGTGGTTTCGGCGCGTTCAGCCTCAATGTCTTCAAGACCTTCACGGCGGGCGACGGCGGCGTGCTGCTCACCGACGATGACGATCTGTACGAGACGGCGTTCGCCCTCCACGATCACGGCGCGGCACCGTTACGGATGGGCGTCACCGACGGGCCGCCCCTGTTCGGTTTGAATCTGCGGATGCACGAACTCACCGGAGCGTTCGCACTCGCCCAGGTGCGAAAGCTGCCGGACATCCTGCGGACGTTGCGAGCCAACCGGGACAAGCTCGCGGACGCGATCGGCAACCTGCCCGGAGCGACGCCGCGCCGGCTGAACGACCCGGACGGCGACTGCGCCACCGTGCTCGCGTACACGTTCGCGTCCGCGGCCATGGCCGAGGAGGTGGCAGCCCGACTCGGCACGATCACCCTGAGCCGGTCCGGCAAACACAACTACGCCAACATGCCCCAGCTGCGCCCGGATCTCCTGGCCCCCACGGAGTTCAGGAAGCGCAGGCCAGATCAGGCCGTCCTGCGACGGTCGTACCCGCCGGGCAGCCTGCCGCACACGGACGACCTGCTCAGCCGCAGCATCGCGTTGAGCGTCGGGGTGGTCGACTCCTACCTCGGCAGCGGGGTGGGCATCGACGTGACTGCCGAGGATGACGCGATCGAAGCAGCGGCGCTGCTGTTCAGGTCCACGGTGCAGGACGTGGTCAAGGACGCGTCATGAACGCGGGACGGGGTCCCCGCACCGCGACAGCGGCGGCCCAGCAGGCGCCGCGGCGAAAGAGGCGCACCGGATGAACGTCATCGCGTTCGAGTACGGTGCGCGGGCGGCAACGGATTTCCTGGACACGCACCAACTCTCGGCGCGGACGCCGTTCCAGACGAACGGTTGGTGGCGGGCATGGGTACGTGAGGCCGCCGGCGCCGAGGGTGCCACCCCGGTGCTGGTCCACGTGACGCGGCCCGGCAGGCCCACCCCGGTGGTCGGCCTGCAACTGCACCAGGACGACGGCACGGCGTTGCTGCGCCCGTTGTCCTGGCCGTGGGCCGACTACCACGAGGTCGCGTACGTGGGTGACGTGTCGTCCACCGGGCCCGGTTCCGACATCGGCGGGCTGGCGGAGGCGATCGACCGGTGCCAACAGGAGTTCGGCGCGAAGCTGGAACTGAGCGACCTGATCACCGACGGACCGCTGCTGCGCGCAGTGTCCGAGCTGGGCGTGGCGCCCCAGCCGTCGAACGTGGTCTTCTGGCTCGACCTGACCGACCCCGACATCGTCCGGCGTGTCAGCGAACGACGGGACATGCGGCGAAAGCTCCGCCGGATCGAGCGACTCGGCACGTTGAGGCTCACCTGCGCGGACACCCCGGAGCGGGTTGCCGCCCGCCTCCCGGCCTTCATCGACCTGCACACCCGGCAGTGGCGTGACCGGCCCGACGCAGTCGCTCCGTTCGACGGCGGCGTGGTCGACCGAACGTTCGCGGCTGTCGCGTCCGAGCCGTCCAGCGGCGCGCGGCTGCACGAGTTGTGGCTGGACGAAACCCTGCTCGCCGGATGGTTCGGCTTCTGTCACGACCGTACCTATTACGCCTACCGTACAGCCTACGACTTGGCTCACGGCCGCGATTCCCCAGGTCATCTGCTGACCGCCGCGATGGTCACCGAACTGGCAGCCCAAGGGACGGACACCTTCGATCTGATGCGCGGCGCCTACGCGTACAAGCTCGAACTGCCCAGCAGCCGCGCGCCCACCGTGACGGCGAGCCGGGAGCAGCCGAGCCCGGTGTGAACCCGTCACCGGCCTCTGTGCGCACCGCACAGTCGGTCGTCCCACTGCCGGACAACAACCCCCGGACCACGAACAACCATGGAGTATCAGTGAAATCGTTGGGTGACGTGGAGACACTCGTGGTCGGCGCCGGAATGGCCGGCCTCGCGATGGCGGCGGAACTCGCCCGGCGGGGACGGGAATCGGTGGTCGTACTGGAAGCCGGGCCCGACCGGGGCCGTACACATATCCAGAACGCGTATCCCTCGACCGAGGCGTTACGGCTGTGGCTGCGCCCGGAGACCGACCCCGACTTCCACCGGCCTTATCGAACGGCCAACGGGGTCTACCGCGACTTGGCGGGCCTGCGTCGCCGGGTCGGCGGCCGCTCGCTGTACTGGGGTGGCGTGCTGCTGCCCATCGAACGCTGGGCGCTTTCCGAGCACTGGCCGAAAACGGTCGTTACCGAACTGACCGAGTCCTGGGACGGGGGGCCGTCGCTGTACCAGCGGGTCGTGGACGACGTGGTCGCTTGGGGTGCCGAGCCCCCCGGAGCACCTGGTCTGACCATCGGAGCACTGGAACTCGACCGCACGCCGCATGCGACGCGCTCGGAGGCCAGGGGCCGGTGGAGCGCGTTCAGTCCGCTGGCATGGTGGGACGACGACGGCGACCCGAGGGTGCGCCGAGTGCCGATTCTCGCCGGCCATGACGTTCTGGGCGTCCGTGTCGAACAGGGCAGGGCAACTGGCGTACTGGTACGCACCGCGGACGGTGAGTTGCTCGACCTCCGTGCGGAACGGGTCGTCCTGGCCGCGGGCACTGTGGTGAACAGCCGGCTGGCCGTCCAGGCCCTGACTACCTCGGACGCCGCCGCACCGCGTGCCCTGCCAGGACTCGTGGACAAGATCTCACACGGGTTCACGGTCTCCCTTCCCGATGCCGAACGGCTTCCCGACGCCATCCGCGCGGCCGCCCGCGAAGGCCATATCCACCACCGGACCGGTACTGCCGGTACCCGGTCGAACCAGTTCGTGCGCTTCACCGAAGGGGCGAACGGCACGGTCAACCTGGACAGCTGGACCATGGGCGAGCAACGCCGTGGCCCGCACAGCAAAGTGGGGTGCGACGACTCCGCCGCATGGCCTTGGCCGACGACTGTGCACTCCGGGCTCGAAGCGGCCGACGAAGAGGTGCTCGCCTCCCAGCAGCACCTGCTCGGCGAACTGTGGGCCGAAGTGTCGCTGCTTCTCGGCGTTCCCGCCGATCCGCTGCAGTTCTCGCCCCGGTACGGTTCGCCCGACCTGGCCGACAGGCTGACGGCGGCCCGCACGACGACGCCCCTCACCTACAGCTTCCCGCTCGGCTCCGAGCAGCACGAGGCCGGCACGCTGGCCTTCGGTGAAGTCCTCGACGAGAGCCACCAGTTCACGGCCCTCCCGGGTCTGTACGCGTGTGGGCCGTCGGTGATGCCACGCACCGGAGCGGCGAACCCGGCCATGACGACGCTCGCACTCAGCAAGAGGTTGGGGGCCGTCCTCGCCGGGTGACACGCAGCAGAGGCAGCGAGAGAAGAGGGAGTCCCATGCAAGAAATGTCGATCGCGGTTTCCGGTACCGAGTTCACGGACGCCGACGGCGTGGACGGTCTGATCGAAATGGCCAGGTCCGCTCAGTGCGATGCGGTGGAATTCTGGTACCCGAAGAACGCCATGAAGGACGGTGTTGACGAAGCCCTCCGCAAACTGGACCGCGCCGGACTGCGCACAGCCTGTGTGTCGACCCCCAGCCACCTCTACGGACCCGGCGGAGCGGAAGGCGTCCGGCTCCTCCACGAGGCGATCACGCTGGCGGCACGGGTGGGCAGCAACCGGGTCAACACCTACTTCGGGCACGCGCCGGTGGTCGACGACGAGCATGCGATCGCGGCATACGCCGACGCGCTGGCACCAGTTCTCGACCACGCCGCGACGGAGAACGTGGTGGTCGTGCTGGAGAACGAGTTCGACGCGTTCGGATGGGACCCGGCCGGGTCCGACATCACCAGGCGGCCGGCGGCGTTGGCGGCGCTGTTCGCCCGGGTGGACTCACCCTGGTTCGGCTTGAACTTCGATGCCGCGAATTTCCACTGCGCAGCGGTGTCCCCGGTCCGCGACGCGTTGCCCCTGCTCCTGCCGTGGCTACGTTATGCCCATGTGAAGGATGTACGTCGCGCGTCGGCGAAGGCCCCGCCCGACGGCTGGACGAGGTACACCGATCACGGCAGACCCTATGACACGGTGCCTCTCGGCGCCGGGGAACTGGACTGGCCGGCGATGATCGGCAGCCTGGCGAAGGCCGGTTACGACGGGTACCTCACACTCGAACCGCACTGCGCGCCGTCGATTCTCCTGTCCGAGACAGCCGGAGCGGCCGGCCACCTGCGCGACGTGCTCGAAGTGCACGCGCCGTCCCGCCGGTGACCCGAAGACCCTGGCGCCACGGCTGACCGACAGCCGCGCCCGGTGCCCCAGCCGTCGAGGCGTTCGGGGCTCGGGCCCGCCTCCGGCCAACGCCGCTCACCCGACCGCCGCCACGAGGTGAGGCCGTTTCCCACCACCTCTCCGGTCATCCGTTCGACGTCGATCGAGGCCCCACCGGTCATCCCTGCGGGAGCCGACCGGGGCGCATGCTCCGGGCAGGACACCGGGGCCGTGACGGTCTCCTCCGAGACCGGCCGCAGCGGTTGAAGCGGCCCGAGGACAACCTTCGATGAGGAGTACATCGCCTTGCCCGACCGCTGGCACCGCGAACCCGCCCCCCCGCCTCCGACACCACTTTGTGCTGCCCCCTGCTGCGTCTGTTCTCGTAGCCGCCCCGACGGAGGCGTCGTGAAGTCCACGGCCGCCGAGCGGTCGCTGTGGCGCAACCGCGATTTCGTCACGCTCTGGAGCGGTCAGGTCGTCTCCACCCTCGGCGCCCAAACCAGCGCGACAGCGATGCCGCTGCTCGTGCTGGGCATGACCGGCTCGCCTGCCGACGCGGGCCTCGTAGGAGCCGCCGGCACTCTGCCCTTCCTCGTCGCCTACTTGCCGGCCGGACCGTTGGTGGACCGGTACAACCGACACCGGATCCTGCTGACCAGCGAGATCCTTGCCGGACTCGCTCTGGCCACCGTCCCCCTCACACTGTGGCTGGGCCTGCTGACGGTCGCTCAGCTCATCGCGGTCGCCTTCGTCCAGGGACTGTGCTACGTGTTCTTCAGCCTGGCCGAGACCGCGGCCCTTCCCAGAATCGTGCCGACCGCCCTGCTTCCCACGGCCCTGGCACAGAACGAGGCCCGTAAACGGGGTGCCGCCCTGGCCGGTGGGCCGCTCGGCGGCCTGCTCTTCGGAATCGACCGCGCCCTGCCCTTCCTGGCCAACACGATCTCCTATGTCGCCGCCTCCGCCGCGCTGTTGTTCCTCCGCAAGGACCTGCAGAGCACGGTGACCGCGCCTGCCGAGCCGCTGTGGCGGGCCACCCTGACAGGACTGCGCTGGATCCGGCGCCACCCGCTCATCCGTACGGCGGTCCTGCTGATCGCCGCAACCAACTTGATCTTCCAGGCACTCATCCTGACTCTCGTCGTCCTCGCCCGAGACCACGGTGCGAACTCCGGTGCCATCGGAACGATGCTCGGGATCCACGCCGGCGGCGGGCTCGTCGGCGCGCTGGTCGCCGGCCGGGCTCACCGTTGCTTCACCCCCAAGGCGGTCATCATCGGGGTCAATTGGATCTGGGTCGTGCTCCTGCCGTTCTTCCTGCTCACCACCGACCCCCTGCACATCGGACTGGTCGGTGCGGCCACTTCGTTCGTCGGACCCGTATGGAACGTCGTGATCATGAGCTACACCGCACTCCTGGTCCCCAACGAACTCCTGGGCCGGGTCACCAGCGCGGCGATGACCTTTGCCTGGGGGGTGATGCCCATCGGTTCGCTCGGCGCCGGACTGCTGCTGACCGCCGTGGGCCCCGCAGGTGCCGTCGTCGTTCTCACCGCCGTCATGTTCGTCGTGGCGGTCGGCGCGACCATCAGCCCTGCCGTTCGCCGCGCCCCGCCGATGACCGCCCCCGGGAAACGGTCGGAGAACGCGCCCTCTCCGAGCCCACCGCGGTCATGAGCGGCGGCCCGCTCGACAGTGAAACGACCGCGACGATGCCGAAGCGCGAGTACGTCCGGACACCGGGCACCGCCCGGTCCGCAACCTCCTTCCAGGGAAAGGCATCACAAGAGCCCGAACCGTCCCGGGACTTCGTCACCCGCACAGACGGCCCGACCGGGCCGGCGCCCACCGGTGCCCGTCGTCGGCCTGCGGTGTTCCTGGACCGCGACGGCACCCTCACCGAACCCCGGCACTACCCGTCCCGCCCCGAGGACCTGGCGCTCCAGCCGGGGATCGGGCCACCGCTGCACGCCCTCCAGCACGCCGGCTTCGCCCTCATCGTGGTCACCAACCAGAGCGGACTGGCCCGCGGCCTGATCAGCGAGGCCGCCGTCGCGCCCATGCACCGGCGGCTGCGGGAACTCCTGGCCCGCCACCGGGTTCAGCTGGACGGGATATACCTGTGCCCGCACCATCCGGACGGTGCCGTGCCGCGGTTCTCCATCACCTGTTCGTGCCGCAAGCCCGCCCCGGGAATGCTCCACCAGGCCGCCGACGACCTCGGATGCGACCTGTCCGCCTCATGGATGGTCGGCGACTCCGTCTGCGACGTCGACGCAGGCCGCCGGGCCGGAACCCGTACCGCCCTCGTCGGCCCACAGCCCCTTGCCGGTGCCGTACCGACCCTGTACCGGACCACGACGGCCCGGGCGCTCGAAGCCATCGGTGCCTCCGAGATCCTTCGGGCACCAGGGCAGGACCCGCATGAGGAAGGAACGGGACGGCCACCGCACCCGTCCGTCCCGTCGGCGTCGTCGCGTCGTTCGAACCCACGTGCAGAAGGTCCGTCCCGTGAATCCTGACGCGTCATCCATCACACGAGGAATCGCGCCGCCCGGCCCGGGGGCCATGACAGACTCGTGGTGGCACCCGTGACGATCACTCCGACGAAACCGCTCACCCCGACCCACGTCAAGGGCTTCCTGTGGACCGACGTGCTGGTGAGGACAAGTGCCTTCGTCACAGGAGTGCGGCTGGTCTGGAACAACCGCATGGCCACCGTCACCACCCGGTCGACGGCATTCTGGAGGTATCTGGACCTCACCGAACCGGACACCGACTGGAGCCGCGAACCGGAGGCCCGGATCGGCCAGCGGTACGTGGCGTTCCACTCCGAGCCCCGCGAGACCGACCGACGGGTGCTGGAGGGCTATCTGGCCCGGGCCGACGACGGCTGGATTCATCCCGCCGCCCGGCGCATGCTGGACCGCCGGCGGAGCGAACTGGAACTCCTGGGCGTCCGTACCTGCCGGGCTGCGTGTACGAGTTCGTCCCGGCCGACCCGGATCCAGGAGCGTCCGGGTAAGCCAGGAGGCGAAGCCGTCGTTCGGGTGCGGGCGGGCCGCCACCGGCCTCGGGATGGACGTTGGAAAGACCGCTCACCACGGTCACGGGCTCACCCCGGCCGGGAAGAAGGTCTTCGACAAGCCGATGCCCAACCGAGGTTCCCCCGAGATGCGGAGGGTGGTGACAGAGGGTCAGATGGTTCTCATGAGAGGAGCATCGACCATGGCTGCACCCAGAAAGTACTCGCTGGAGTTGCGTGAGCGTGCGGTACGGATGTATCGCACCACGGAGCCGAGGCCGCAGATCAAGAAGCTGGCTGTCGACCTCGGTGTGCATCCCGAGGCTCTGCGCGGCTGGATCCGGCAGGCCGAGGCGGACGCCGGCGAGCGCGACGACCGGCTCACCACCGACGAGCGGGCCGAGCTGGTGGCGCTGCGTAAGGAGAACGCCCAGCTCAAGCGGGCGAACGACGTGCTGCGGACGGCGTCTGCGTTTTTCGCGGCGCAACTCGACCCGACCCGGCCCAGGTGACGGCGCTCCTCGACGAGCATCCCCGCCTGGGAGTCGAGTGCGTACTTCGGGAACTGCACATCCCCTCCTCCACCTACTACCGCTGGCGCCGCGCCGAGCGCGAGCCGTGCGAACGGCAACGCCGCGACGCCGAGCTCACCGAGCAGATCAAGGAGATCCACGCGGAATCCGGTGGCGTCTACGGATCACCGCGCGTGCACGCCGTCCTCAGACGCGAGGGCACGCGCGTCGGCCGCAAGCGGGTCGAACGTCTGATGCGCGAGGCCGACATCGCGGGCATCAGCCCACGCCGCAAGGGCTTCACCCGCCGCGATCCCAAGGCCACGCCCGCCCCGGACCTGGTCAACCGGGACTTCACCGCGTCCGCGCCGAACCGGCTGTGGGTCACCGACCTCACCATGATCTCCACCGGGGAGGGCCCGTTGTGGCTCTCGGCGATCCGGGACGCGTTCTCCCGCCGGGTGGTGGCCTGGGAGACCTCGGCCCGCGCGGACGCCGACCTGGTCCTGACCACGCTGGAGTACGCGCTCGCGTCCCGTGAGGTCGAGCCCGGCAAGCTCATCCATCACGCCGACCACGGCTGTCAGCACACGTCTATCGAGCTCACAACACGCCTGGTGAGAGCGGGAGTTCAAGCGTCGATGGGTTCCGTCGGGGACTCGTATGACAACGCTCTCGCGGAGAACTTGTGGATGCTGATCAAAACGGAGTGCGTGCGCGGTCGGGTCTTCGCGACCAGGGCCGAGGCGAACCTCGCGCTCTTCGAGTACATCGACGGTTTCCATAACAGCCGGCGCATTCAGGAACGGCTCGGCTGGCTCAGTCCGATCGAGTTCGAGGAGAAGCACTACACCAAGCAGGCGACGGCCGAACCGACGAACCTGAACACCCGTCAACCCGCTCTGACCAGCTGATCAGCACCTCTCGCACAGCGGGGGAACCTCACTCCCCCGTGACACCCGGAGCGGTGCGGCGGCGACAGCGCAATCGCCGCGTGCGCGGGCGTGCAAGCACTCCTGAAATGTCTTCACCATGTCCCGGTCCAGAAAGTCCTACGGGCACACAGTGCATCGTGAGCAGGGAGAGCGCCAATGGACGGCAAGCCGACGCCGACCACGGCAACCCCCTGCGCACAGCCAACGTGGGCGGTACCTTGCCTCTCCGGTGAGATCTCCCGGCCGCGCCGAAGCAGCCGTCACTGCGTCGTACCCAGTAGTCCTCACCATTGCGGGACTCCTCGCGACTACATCGGGCAGAGCAGCCCGCACGACCGCTGTCTCTGCGGTGACACCTCATCAGGACGAGCGTCATCTGAGCGTCGAGACGGCTGGCGCCGTCCGGGCCGAGAGAGCGAAGACAACCCCGTCGATTTGACAACGGCCCGAAGAACCCCAGGTCGGACAGCCTCCGTAAGCCAAAGAGGCGCTCAACGTCGTGCGCTTCGGGAAACAGATCCAGCACACCCTGCCCCACCTGAAAAGCCCAGGAAAACCGCAGGTCAGAGCGACTTCGCGGCAGGCTCAAGGATCGCGACGCACTCCAC
This sequence comes from Streptomyces sp. NPDC059454, assembly GCF_042749965.1. Taxonomy (NCBI): domain Bacteria; kingdom Bacillati; phylum Actinomycetota; class Actinomycetes; order Kitasatosporales; family Streptomycetaceae; genus Streptomyces; species Streptomyces sp. NPDC059454. Next base: position 43,996 of record NZ_JBHYVC010000011.1, read on the forward strand.
GTGCGACGTCATCGGAAACATGCCCGGATTCCCGACTGGAGAAAGTCGCAGGTGAGAGGAACTTCCCCTGGCACCGGAACGGCCCACCCCGGGCCGGAGCGTCATATGAGCGTCACGGCCGCGCCTCTCTGACGCCGTCATTCGCCCCCGTCCCGGCCACTTCAGCTGCCCTCCACGATCGACGTCCTCCCGAGCTGACCGCCGAGGCGGATGGTCTGCCCACTGAACGCAACAACGCCGGCCCCATTGGATCACTTACGGAGAGAGCCCTCGCAGCGGTCGGCTCCTCTTCCACAGCCCGGATCCGCGTTCACTCCCTCCCGTCGAGTGCAACCTGTGGACAGTGATCGTCCCGAATTGGGCCACCTCAAATGGGGGTTGCCACGTCCCAGCGTTCCAGGGTGTCGACCTGCGGGGTGTCGTCGATTGCGTCGGTGCAGGAAATGCGCGCACCCTGGGAGGGATCTCCCTCCTCTTCCTGGACTCAAGATCCAGTGTCGAGGTGTCCACGATCAAGGTGGAGTGCCCCAACTGATCACGACACGTACGATGTCACTCATCGCATGAAAAACGGTGTCCACTCCCGGGGATCGACCTCAGTGCTGACTGCGGTCTGCGGCGACGACAACCTGGCCGTCGCCTTTCTCGCCGACCGTACGACCGTGCGGGCCGAGGGCCACCCGCTGCCGGCGGTCACCACGCTGACGCGGGAGGAGTGCGTGGACGAGCCGATCACTGTGTGGAGGCGCTGGTTGTCGAACCGGTCGGCCCGCCCCGCGGTGGCGGGTTCGCCACGGTTGCGGGACCCGCCACGAGGGCGGAGCCCGCAACCGGTTGTTCGCCGGACAGAGGTCAGCCGCTGACCGTGATGTTAGAGCTCCCACTGCTCTGGTAACCCTCGGTGGCCATGATCATGTAGTACCTGAACTGACCCATGTTCATGCCCGCGCGCGCCCAGGCGTCGAAGTGGTTGCCGGTGGTGATGGTGCCGGAGCCACTGGTCACCTTCGACTGCCGGACGCTCCAGTACTGGTCGAAGGTGCGGGTGCCCTCGACGGAGGGGGCGTTGTACCGCGTCGTCTTGTAGATGTCGTACGTGCCGCCGTCGCTGTAGACGGTGCCCCTGTACTCGCCGGTGGGCCGGTAGCTGCCCCAGTTGTCGACGATGTAGTACTCCACCAGCGGGTTCGACGTCCAGCCGTAGAGGCAGCCGTAGCCGTTGCCCGACGGGTTGAAGTAGCCGGTGTAGCGGACCGTCCTGCGCCCGCCGGTGTTCCAGCCCTTGCCGGCGACGAAGTTGCCGCAGTTGGTCCACCGGGTGCTGTAACTGCCGCCGCCGTTGAGCGTCATGGAGACGGAGCCGCCGCCGTCGGTCCAGAACGAGTAGTACATGCCGTCGTAGCCGGTCTGGTTGGTGGTGATGGTGGTGGCGGCGTGGGCGGCGCCGGGCAGCAGCAGGCCGGACGCGGTGGCGAGCGCGACCGTGCCTGCGCCGCCGAGGAAGCCTCGTCGGCTCAAGCCGCTGAAGGGAGCGGGGTTCTGCTGGATCCGGTCCTGCTGCATACGTCCTCCCGGTGAAGGCTGGTGGGGGGCGAGCGGCTTCTGCCGCCCGCGGCCTTGCGTGGAACACGGCGGGGGTCGCCCGTCGTCGTGCCGCAACGACCGACCGCCATCCCCGGTCGCATGACGCGAGGGGAACGACGGTCTCCCGTCGTTCGGTGGCCACAGTTTTCGTAGAACGCCATGACCCTGTCAATACTTTCGACAGCCTTTCGGAAACACTTCTCTCACCAGAGGAGGTCTTGGCGAGTGCATCTTCGCCGGTCAAGCCACTTATCACGCGGACCGTTGTGAGGGATGGAATGGGACAAGGAAGGAACGCACCGCAAGTATGCGCGCGACATCCGAAACTTTCGAGTGGGTGTGGATGCGACTGCGGAAGCCCCACTGGGTTGACAGGGCGCGGTAGGCATCGGCCACCTCACTCTCGGGACGTCATTTCCGCGCCGAGCGGACTCGCGCCCCGCCCCGCGAAGGCATACGCATCGATCCGCTGAACGGGAGTGTTCAATGATCGGCGGATCCGATGATCAAGGAGACGCCGGATGAGCGACACCGCCATCGAGCAGATACCGGGCAGCGAGCCGGCGGCGGGGCTGTGGCGGCGAGCGACGAACGACTGGTTGCGATGCTCGTGGATCGGGCCCGGTCGGAGGGCCTGCAGCCGACCGGGGAGGGCGGGCTGCTTCAGCAGTTGACCAAGCGGGTCCTGGAGTCCGCCCTGGAGGGCGAGATCACCGATCACCTCGGATACGAGAAGCACGACGCCGACGGTCGGGGCAGCGGCAACAGCCGCAACGGGACGCGCGCGAAGGCAGTGCTGACCGATGTCGGCCCGGTCGAGGTCAAAGTTCCCCGGGACGTGGCCGGAACGTTCGAGCCGGCCATCGTCGAGAAGCGGCAGCGGCGCCTGTCCGGGGTGGACGAGATGGTGCTGTCGCTGCCGGCGAAAGGGCTGACGCACGGCGAGATCTCCGCGCACCTGGCCGAGGTCTACGGCGCGAGCGCGTCCAAGGCGACCACCTCCACGATCACCGACAGTCAGTGATTGGGTCCCCGGTGGTCGTGACCCAATCACTGACTGACGTCCTGCTGGACTGTCCTTGCTTTGATCTGTCCGACCGCCGGGGCCCGGTTCCCAGGGCTCCGGCCGGGTGGAGCATGAGCTCATAGGAGCCTGGCCAGAGGCCCCCTGACTGTCCTGTCCGCCCCTTCCGGCCGGAGCTACCTTCGGCAAGGAAGGCATCTCCAGCATGACAGGCACAGAGGCGGCGGGCACGAGGGACCAAGCCGTAGTCGGCGGGGTGGACTCGCACGCCGACATCATCCACGTCGCCGTGGTGACCAACCGGGGCGGGCAAGGCAAGGCGGATTTCACTGGCGGCTGGACGGTCGGGCAAGCCGGCCGGCGTCGGTAGACTGGGTGTTGGGCACCAGACGAGGGGCGGCGGGCGTGGACTACGGCGACAAGCTCTTCTGGCTCTCGGTCCTGATCCAACGGAGGTACGCGCAGATCTGCGCCGCGTACGACCTGACTTCCTCACAGGCCACGCTGCTGTGCGCGGTCAAGGACAAGCCGCGGCAGATGGCGTACCTCGCCGCCTCACTCGGCATGACCAAGAACGCGCTGAGCCAGCTCGTCGACCGCACCGAGCGGCGCCACCTGGTCAGCCGGGCGAGTTCAGAGCAGGACCGGCGGGTCATCATGCTCAGCGTGACGCCCACGGGGAAGGTGCTCGCCGAGGCGGTGTTCGCCGAGACCACCAAGCGCCTGCCCGACGTCGCGGAGAACCTCGACGCCGACGACCAGCGCGACTTCGAACGCCTCGCCACCGCCATCGTGGACGCGTCAGGCGTCTCGACGTCCACCTCGTCCTGACCTACCGCGCAGTCCTCCTCGACACCCCCATGCCTAGCGTAAGTTCACGGCATGAACTAATCTGGTTCACGGCGTGAACTAGTTGAGGTTCATGGCATGCCCCCTAACGAGAGGTGACGACATGGTCACGCGGGAAAACGGTGCCATCGCGGTCTTCGGTGCGACGGGACAGCAGGGCGGGGCGGTCGTCGACGCGCTCCTGGCCCGAGGAGCGCGGGTGCGGGCCCTCGTCCGCACCCCCAAGTCCGATCGAGCGCAGGCGCTGGCCGCCCGAGGCGTCGAGCTGGCGACCGTCCGGATCGACGACCCGGCGTCAACGGTCGCCGCGCTGGAGGCGGTCGACGCGTTCTACTTCATGACCCCGGAGGCGAACAGCCTCGAGGAGATCGAGGAGGAGGTCCGAGTGGGCACCGCCCTCGTCGATGCGGCGGCCGCAGCGCGCGTGCCCCACGTCGTGTTCAACTCGGTCTTCGGAGCGGATCGCGAAACGGGCGTGCCGCACCACGACTCGAAGCACCGGATCGAGGAATACCTGAAGCTTTCCGGCCTGAGGGCCACGATGGTTCGCCCGGCCGCCTTCATGGAGAACTTCGCGACCGTGATGGAGCCGAGCCTGGAGGACGGAACAATCGTGCTGAGGCTGCCGCTGCCGGACGACATCGGCCTGAAGATGATCTCGATCAAGGACATCGGCCGGGTCGCCGCCGCGATCCTGCTCGACGCCGCGGACGTGCCCGGCGGAGCCATCGAGGTCATCGGCGACGAGCCGACGGGCCCCCAGATCGCCGCCGCGTTCGGCGCGCGCGCCGGGCTGCCGTCACGCTACGAGGCCCTGCCACTGAGCGTCCTCGGCAACGACCTCGACAAGGCGATGTTCCGCCAGTTCGCCAAGGCGTCAGACCACCCGTCGGACCTCGCAGCGGTGCGGGCGATCGAGCCGACCATCTGGGACCTGGCCGAGTGGATCCGCTCCACCGGCTGGACCGCGCCCGCGGACCGGGTCCGTTCCTGATACTCCAGCCGGACTTCTGTATTTACGCTGGTCAGCGGCCTGGCGGTGGGGAGTGTAAATACAGAAGTCCGGCTGGAGTGCTAAGACGCTCCCGTGCGGGACCTCAGGTGGTGTGGAAAGAACGAGGAGGCGAGGGCGACTTCGTTGGCCCCGGGCCCTCGTCACATGGTCGGGTAGTCGGTGTAGCCGCGGTGGTCGCCGCCGTAGAACGTGTTCACGTCGGGCTGGTTCAGGGGTGCCTGGGTCTGCCAGCGCTGCACGAGGTCGGGGTTCGCGATGAAGGCGCGGCCGACAGCGACGAGGTCGGCCTGGTCGTTGTCGAGGAGGGCTTGGGCGATGGCAGCGTCAGTGACCGGGTCCCAGCCGTTGCTGACGATGCGGGGGCCGGCGAAGCGGTGGGAGAGGTCCTTGATGAGGGGCGTGGTGGGGTCTCCGATGGTGTGCAGGTAGGCCAGGCCCATGGCGCGGAGGGCGTCCACGAGCGTGCGGTAGGTGGCGGCGGTGTCGTCCGCGTTGTCCTCGATGGCGCCGTGGAGGTTGATGGCGGGTGAGATGCGGATGCCGACGCGTTCGCTGCCGATGGCGTCGGAGACGGCCTGGGCGACCTCGATGACGAAGCGGGCGCGTGCCTTCGGGGTGCCGCCGTAGGAGTCGGTGCGCTGGTTGGTGTTGGGGGCGAGGAACTGGTGGAGCAGGTAGCCGTTGGCGGCGTGGAGCTCGATGCCGTCGAGTCCGGCGTCGACGGCGGCCCGTGCGGCTTGGGTGTATTCGTCGATGACGGTGGGGATTTCGTCGGTGCCCAGTGCGCGGGGGACGGGGTGGGGCTGGGGGCCGGTGGCGGTGAACATCTCGCCGGGTGCGGCGATGGCGCTGGGGGCGACGGTTTCGGCGTGGTGCTTGTTGTCGGGGTGTGAGATGCGTCCGGCGTGCATGATCTGCGCGACGATGTGCCCGCCGTGCTGGTGGACGGCGTCGGCGACAGTGCGCCAGGCGGCGGTCTGGGCGGGGGTGTGCAGGCCGGGTGAGTTCATGTACCCCTGGCCCACGGTGCTGGGCTGCGCGCCTTCGGTGATGATCAGCCCGGCGGTGGCCCGCTGGCCGTAGTAGGTGGCCATGAGGTCGGTCGGTACGCCGTCGGAGGTGGCGCGGTTGCGGGTCATGGGGGCCATGACGATGCGGTTGTCCAGTGTCCACTTGCCGACGGTCACCGGCTCGAAGAGGTCTGCCACGGGGGTCTCCTGAAGAGAATGAGGCTGCGCGCGTTGTGACGAGGGCCGGCTGGGGTGCGGTGGAGTGGGTCCTTAGATGCGCCGGACGGCGACGACCGTGTCGGTCACGGTTGCTTTCTGGCCGTCCGGGCCGGTCGCCTCGCGCTCGGGGGATGCCAGGCGGGCGGCAGTGAACCGATCGGGGTCGAGGGCGAGTTCGTCGAAGATTTCCTGTGGGCGGGGAAAGTGGGTGTCGGGGTCGGTGTTCCAGGCCCAGGGGCGCACCGAGCCGTGGTCGACGATGAGGAGGAGTCCGCCGGGGGTGAGGGCGTGGGCGGCCTGGCGCAGGACGTCGGCGCGGGGCAGGTGGTAGGGGGTCTGGAGGTACTGGGCGCAGACGAGGTCGAACGTCCCGGCGGGGAAGGTGTCGGCGAGGTCGTGCTGCTGGGTGCTCACGCGGTGGGCGACGCCTGCGCGGGCTGAGTGCTGGGTGACGCGTCGCAGTGCGGTGGGGGCGATGTCGACGGCGGTGACGTGCCAGCCGTGGGTCGCGAGCCAGACGGTGTCGCCGCCTTCGCCGCAGCCCAGGTCCAGGGCCCGTCCGGGCGGGGTGAACTGTGCGGCGGTCTCGGCGAGCACCGGGTTGGGATCGCCCTTCCACACGGCGTCCTTGCCGCGGTAGAGGTTCTCCCAGAACCGTGCCGCCTCGGCAGGGGCCTGAGCTCCTCGGGTGGAGTCGTTCATCGGTGTGGCGCCTTTCCGGTCAGTGGGTGGGGACGGGGGCGGTGGGCTGTGTGTTTGCGGGGGTCCTGGACGATCATGGAGGCCGCCGTGAAGCCCAGCAGGCCGATGACGAGGATGCGCTTGCGTCCGGCGAAGTCGGCGATGCGCCCGCCGAGGAGCAGCAGCCCTCCGAAGGCGAGTGCGTGGGCGGTGATCATCCACTGACGGTTCGCGTCGCCCATCGCGAGGTCGCTCTGCGCCTGCGGCAGCGCGATGTTCACGATGGACACATCCAGCACGACCATGAGGGTGGCGACCGACGCGACGATCAGCGCCATCCACCGGCGCGGATCCGGCGCCTCCGCATCCGGGACCTTCCCGGCGGTGCGAGCGGGAGTGGACATCGGCAGCTCTCCTGAGCGATAAGGGGCGGGATTACCTCGGTGAGCCACGAGGTGCGTGGCTCACGTCGCCAGGAGAGTGCGCCCAGGCCCCGAAAAGTTGCAATCCTTCATGCCGGTTCAGCAAGATGCGGCGCATGGAGGAATTCGAGAACGTGCTGGCCGGCGTCGGACCCCGGCTGCGGGACCTGCGCCGCCGGCACGCCCTCACACTGGCCGCGCTGGCCGAACTCACCGGGATCTCGGAAAGCACGCTCTCCCGCCTGGAGGGCGGAGGCCGCAAACCCAACCTGGAACTCCTGCTGCCCCTGGCCCGGGCCTACAACGTCCCGCTCGACGAGCTCGTCGGCGCTCCGGAGACGGGCGATCCCCGCCTTCATCTGCGCCCCGTCACGCGCGACGGCATGACGTACGTGCCGCTGACCCGCAGGCCGGGCGGCCTGCACGCGCACAAACTCGTCATCAGCCCCACCACCGGCGAGCCCGAGCTCCGGACGCACGAGGGCTATGAATGGATCTACGTCCTCAACGGCAGGTTCCGCCTTCACCTCGGCGACCGCATCCTGGTCATGGCACCGGGAGAAGTCGCGGAATTCGACACCCACGTCCCGCACTGGCTGGGCCCCGACAACGACCAGCCGGTGGAACTGCTGGTCATCTTCGGCAAACAGGGCGAACGCGCCCACCTGCGCGCCCGCCCCACCTCCTGACGCCCTCGAGCCCGGGCGCATGCCCTCCCGTTACCGGCCGGATTCCGGGGGCGTCATCGAATCCAGGCCATGCCGGCGATCGCCCAGAACCCGCTCGCACACCAGCGCCTCATGGGCCGCGCCGAAAACCTGGGCGGATCGGCGGCGGGCCACTGCCTCGTCGGCGTCGGCGTTCACCAGATCGGCGTTGATCGCCGCAGCCGCCGCCACACCGGACGCCTGCGCCGCAGGCAGACCGCCCATCAAATCGGTGACGTTGCCCGCCACATACACCCCGGGAGCCTCGGTCGCACCGCCCGGCTCGGAGGGCACATAGGTGCCCACACCCATGGGGTGCTCCACCGGGTCGACCCCCAGGCCGGACAGGATCTCGCCGCGCGCCACGACCCGTGGCGCCACCACCAGCGCGTCCACAGGGACACGCCGGCCCGAGGCCAACCGGACACCGCTCAGGGCGTCGTCCGTGACATCCAGGCCGGACACCTCACCCTGCACGACCCCGATGCCGCGTGCCGCGAGGCGCTCCCACTGCTCCTCGCTCGGCTCGGGACCAGAGTGAAGAAACAGCGTGACACGCGATGACCACTGGCGGAACAACAGCGCCTGGTGCACCGATGCGGCGCTGGTGCCCAGCACCCCGATCGTCCTGTCGCGCACTTCCCAGCCGTGGCAGTACGGGCAGTGCAGCACGTCGCGCCCCCACCGCGCCCAGAGACCCGGCACCTCCGGCAGCTCGTCCACCAGGCCCGTCGTCACCAATAGACGGCGGGCACGAAAGGTACGGCCGCTCTGCGTGCCCACGACGAACCCCCCGTCCGTCCGGCGTGCCGACGCCGCGTGAGCGAAGTGGTCAGTTGTCGGGTTTCTTCTTCGAGTGCCGAGGGGCGGCGGCCTGGGTGGGGCGAGCGCCGGCCTCGATCTGCTGGGCGTACACGGCGTTCGTCACGAGCTCGCGCGCGTATGCGGCGTCCAGTCGGCCAGGGCGGAAGAGGATGCGGTACATGATCGGCGCCACGACACGGTCGATCAGCAGTTCCGTCTCGGGCACCGGCTCCCCCCGCTGCACCGCACGGGCCAATACGACGTCGATCTGCTCTGCGGCATACGCCGAACACCGACCGGCATTGGTTCCGTCGGGGTCGCCGAGCAGGGCGTCCCGGATGTAGGCACGCCCGGGCGGCGAGGCCATCTCGTCGACGAACTGTTCCGCCCACGCGTCGAGATCGGCCCGCAGGCTTCCGAGATCGGCCGGGTCCGTTTCCGGGCGCAGTCGTTCGACGGCCACGTCTGACAGGAGTTCCTGCAGGTCGCCCCAACGACGGTAGATCGTGGAGGGGGTCACGCCCGCCCGAGTGGCCACCATCGGGACCGTGAGCGCGTCGCGGCCCACCTCCCCCACGAGTTCACGTACCGCCGCATGGACGGACTCCTGTACGCGTGCGCTGCGCCCGCCGGGGCGGACCATGGGCTTGGGACTCATGCGATCCACCTTAATGCGATTTTGTTGCTTCTAGGCGGTGGCCGGCGTCGGCGACCCGCGGGGCCACGTGTCCGGGCGGCCGAGCACGGCGGACGCCCCTGCAGCGACGCGACCGCATGCCGGCTGGAACGTCCGCCTTCCCTCAGGCAGCGAGGGGAGCAAGCCGCCCCGCGCCGGCCACCGACTCCTCGTAGACCCGGCCCACACGGAGCACCGTCGCGTCGTGGAAGGGGCGCGCCATCAGCTGCATTCCGATCGGCAGTCCGGCGCGGTCGTGACCGACCGGCAGGGTGAGGGCCGGGACGCCGGTGATGTTGGCCGGGGCACAGAGGCGGACGTAGCTGTCCGACACGGCCTCGGTCGTGCCATCGGCCCACTCGACGGCTTCCTGCCCCGCCTCGGCGGCGGTCATCGGCACCGTCGGCGCGGCGAGGACGTCGATTCCGTCGAACATGCGAGCCCAGGCGTCTCGCATCATGGTGCGGGCCCGCTGGGCGCGGAGGTAGTCGCCCGCAGAGGTGAGTTCGCCGGCCTCCAGCAGGATGCGAACGTCCGCCGCGTACAGGTCGGGGGTGGCCCGCAGCGACCGCTCGTGGTAGGCGGTGGCCTCGGGAACCATCAGCCCCCACTGAACGGCCTGGACGTAACGCGCCATCGGGATCTCGACGTCGACGAGCTCCGCCCCCAGCTCCGCCAGCCGCTCGATCGCGCCGCGTACGGACTCCTCGACCTCGGGCGCGACCCGGTCGAAGTAGTGGTTCCGCGGTACGCCGACCTTCAGTCCTCGCAGGTCGCCTCCCGGGAAGCGGTCCGGCATCGGGCCGGACACGCTCGCCGGGTCGCGCGGGTCGTGGCCGGCGATCGCCGACAGCACCAGCGCGACGTCCTGGACGGTGCGGGTGAGAGGGCCCACGTGGTCCAGGGACCAGGACAGCGAGGTCACGCCGGTGCGGGGGACCAGGCCGTAGGTCGGCTTGAGGCCCACCACGCCGTTCAGGGCCGCGGGGACCCGGATGGAACCGCCCGTGTCCGTGCCCATGGCGAACGTCGCCCCGCCGGCGGCGACAGCTACCGCCGAGCCGCCGCTCGACCCGCCCGCGACCCGGCTGTGGTCCCAGGCGTTGTTCGTCTGCGGAGTGGTCAGGCCGTAGGCGAACTCGTGTGTGTGCGTCTTGCCCAGGAGGACGGCCCCGGCGGCGCCGAGCCGTTCGGCCACCCGGCTGTCGCGTTCCGCCACGTGCCCTGCCCGGACGTGCGAGCTCGCCGTGGTGGGTATCCCCTCTGCGTCGATCAGATCCTTGAGCGCCATGGGGATCCCGTGCAGCGGCCCGCGCGGTCCGCTTCCGGAGATCTCCCGTTCGGCGCGGACCGCTGCGGCCAGGGCCGCGTCGGCGGCGACGGTGACGTAGGCGCCCAGCCGTCCTTCGACGGCGGCGATACGGGCGAGCACCGATTCGGTGAGTTCGACGGGGGACAGCTCCCGTGCGCGCACCGCACGGGAGGCTTCGGTCAGCGACAGCTCAAACGGTTGCATCGGCGTTCCCCTGTCCGGCTCGGTAGGAGGACGCGGGAGGGGTCTCGCCGAAATCGAGCTCGCGCAACGTGCTGATCACGGAGTGGATGTGGTTGGCCGTCATGGCCACTCCTTCGTGTCGGCCGTCCCCGAGGGGGAGCCCCGCCCGCAACGCCCCTCGGGCTGCCTCTTGGGGGGTGAGTTCGCTGGTCATGGCTTCCTTCCGGATCTGTGCGGCGCGACGGGCCGGGTCTGGTGCAGGACCTCCGACCACCGTAAAAGCGAATCGTTTGCTTTAGTCGATCGTAGGGCCTACGGTGGCTTAAAGCAAACCAATCGCTTTTAACACGGGAAGGATCCTCATGCAGAGCGCCCCCGCAGGCCTCGCGCCTCCCCGCACCTCCCCATCCGGACGCCTGCCGTTCGCACTGCACGCCTCGATCCTGATCGCGCTGCTCGCCGCATCCAGCGCGCCGACCCCGCTGTACCCCCACTACCAGGCTCAGTGGCAGTTGTCGTCCCTCGACATCACCGTGGTCTTCAGCGCCTACGCCCTGGCGCTCCTGATCGCGCTGCTGACGACCGGAACCCTTTCCGACCATGTCGGACGTCGCCCCGTGCTCCTGGGCGCGCTCGCGGTCCAGGTCGCCTCCATGGCACTGTTCGCGACGGCCGGCGGCCTGACCACCCTGATCGGCGCCCGCGTGCTGCAGGGCATCGCGACCGGCGCGGCGACCAGCGCAGCAGGTGCGGCTCTCCTCGACCTGGAGGATCCCGCCCGGCCGGGTCGCCCCGCTCTGGCCAACAGCATCGCGCCGGTGGCGGGCATGGCGGCCGGCGTCCTGGCGGCCACCCTCATGGTGCGCTTCGCCCCCGTTCCGACGATCACGGTGTACGCGGCCCTGATCGCCGTGTTCGCCGCGCAGGCCATCGCCCTCGTCTCGACGCCCGAGACCGTCCGCCGCCGTCCCGGAGCACTGCGCTCGACGCGGCCCCGCCTGGCGCTGCCGCCGGCGGCCGCCCACGCTCTCCTGCTCAACGGCGCCGGCGTCGTCGCCGTCTGGGCACTCGGCGGCTTCTACTCGTCCCTGGAACCGGGCCTCACACGGCTCGTCTCCCCCGGCGGACCCGAATACGCCGGCGGCATGGTCTTCTTCACGCTGACGGCCGTCGCCGCCCCGACGGTGTACTTCACGCGCAGGATGCGTGCCGACGTCTCCGCTCTTCTCGGGAGCTGCGCGGTGATTCCGGCGGCCGTCCTGACCCTGGCTGCCCTCCACCTCGCCGACCCCGTACTTCTCTTCGCCGGGGCGGCGCTGGCCGGGTTCGGCTTCGGAGCCGTCTCCCAGGGTGCGCTGCGCGCGGTCGTCGACTCGGTCCCGGCCCGGGAGAAGGGCGGCACGCTCGCCTCCTATCACGTACTCAGCTACCTGGCGATGAGTCTGCCCGCCATCGGCGCCGGCGCCCTCACCGCCGGCTTCGGGCTGCGTGCGGCGGCACTGGCCCATGCCGGCTGCGTGGCCGTACTGGCGACCGTCGCAGTCACGACGCTGACCGCGTCGCTGCGCAGTCGGCGCCGGGCACCGTCCCCGGACACCCGCTCCCGCCCGGCAACGAGCAACTACACATCCGCCTCGCCCGGCACACCCGCTCCAGACATCTCCGTCCTCGCGGCCCATGACAGGTAAGGAAAGTCGCCGTGTTCACCTCATCGCAAACGACCAAGTCCATCACTCCCCCCGCCTCTTCCTGGACGGTGGGCAACCACACCGTACGACGCATCGACGAAGTGGTCCTGCCCGCCCAAACCGGTCCGTGGCTGCTGCCCGGGGCAACCACCGACCTCGTGAGCCGGACTCCCTGGCTGAGCCCCGAATTCGCCGACGAACAAGGCGTCCTGCGCCTGACGAGTCACAGCTTCGCCGTCGAGGTGGACGGCATGCGGGTGCTGGTGGACACCGGCATCGGAAACGGGAAGCGGCGCGCCAACCCCGCCTGGCACAACCTGAACAGCGACTACGAAGCACGGCTGCGGGCGGCGGGCTTCGCGCCGGAGAGCGTCGACCTCGTGGTCCTGACCCACCTCCACGCCGACCACGTGGGGTGGAACACGCGTGCCGAGGGCGACGCCTGGGTGCCCACCTTCCCGAACGCGCGCTATCTCACCTCACGCACCGAGTGGGACTACTGGGCGGGTGTCGACATGGAGGAGGCGCGTCGGCAGATGTTCCGGGACTCGGTCCATCCCGTCCGGGAAGCAGGTCTGTTCGACCTCATCGAGGTCGCGGACGAGGGCACGGACGTCGCGCCGGGCATCCGTCTGCTGCCCACCCCCGGCCACACACCGGGGCAGGTGGCGGTGGAACTGAGCAGCCGCGGCGAGACCGCATTGGTCACCGGCGACAGCATCCACCACCCGGTCCAGATGGCGCATCCGGAGCTCTGCAGCTGTGTGGACGTCGCTCCCGAACTCGCGGCCAGGACCCGGAACCAGGTGCTCGGCTCACTGGCCGGTACGTCGACTCTCCTGCTCGGGAGCCACTTCCCGCCGCCGACCGCCGGACACGTGCTACGCGAGGACGGCGGGTACCGACTGGTCCCGGCTCCCCCAGGGGTCACGCCCATCGGCGGCTGAAGCGGATCGGAGCACCCGGGACGTGCCGCGCACCGAGTCGCACCGAGTCCGTACGGGTGACGTCCTGGCCGTCCGCGACCGGACGGCCAGGGAGCGGCCATGAGACTCCTCCGGCATGCGCTCCGTCATCACCGACGGGGCCGGACGACGTCATGACCGATCACCGGCTTGCGCCCTTTGCGCAAGCCGGCTGTCGGCCGTCCCTCGTGGGCGACAGTCACGCCGACGCGCCGCGAACGAGGGCGACCTGCCGGCCCCACTCGCCCATCGCCGGCCGAGCAACGCGGCCCTGCTTCAGTCCCACGAATCGAGCGTCATTCGAGCGTCAACAATGATGAACGCACGTCGCCGAATCATTCGCACGAACCCCGCCACACCCTGTAACCGCAGGTCAGGCGAGTTTGAACAAGCAGTGAGTGCGCCCGACCCGCTGTACGGAGGAAAACAGGTCGAGCGACCCACCCGGGCCGCGCAACCGCAGGTCAGACGTCCTTTGCGGCCTTTTCAAGAATCGCCACGCACTCCACGTGATGCGTCATCGGAAAGGTGTCGGCCTGAGCGAGTCACGGAAAAGACCAGGTCAGAGCAGCTTTCTCGGCTCGCCGCGCAGCGTGAGTACGTCCAGAGCGTCGAACGAGCGTCACGGCTGGCATCCCGTCCCGCCCACTCGGGGCAAACCGAGCTGCCACGACCAGCTCCCCAGCAGGCTCCGTCCCGCTCGCTCCAGACGCCGGCTCGCTCCACATGACCCGCGCCACTTCTCCGGCCGCCATAACGGACTCATGCCTCCAGCCCACAGCACCCCGTACTCACTGCGAGCGACCCTTCAGGCGCGGTCGCCGAGGACCTGGCGCTAGAACACCGACGCGGTGCCCTTGCCGGAACCGAGGTCGAGAATCCACATCACCGGGCGCAGATCAAGGTCCTGGGCGAGGTCCTCCAGCATCCACAACGGGTTCGGCCCCCTGGCGAGGTTGAGCAACCAGCCAGGGCCATAGCGGAGGAGCGCGGATAGCGGTCCGGACGTACGAGATCATTCAAGGCAGTCACACGAGCACGAACCCAAGCCGGTCATCGCTCCAGGCACCACCCGGTTTCGTCCCACTGCTTCGGCTCCCCGCCGATGTGCAGGCGCGGCAACATTCGATCCCGGCCCTTGGGACTGGTGAGCTCATGTTCAGGTGTCGCGCATTCTCGGCCGAGACCGAAGGGTCTCACACTGAGTGATCTGACACGATGGGCGGCGGCAAGGCTCAGGTGTTCCTGGAGGAGCGACTATGGCATTCAAGGCCGGAGCCGTCGAACGGGACGAGTGGTCCTATTCGCCGGCTGTCGGCGTCGGACCGCTCCGGTTCGGTATGACCGTCGACGAAGTGGTTGAGGCGGCTGGGATACTCGGCCGGACGAAGGTCGGCGAGTGTGCGCGGGGCCATGCGATCTTCTCGTCGACCTGGAGGGTCGACGTTCACCGTCGCGGGGTGGCTCCTTCACTGCCTGCCGTCACGGCCTATGTGAGCCAGGTCGCGGGGCTGTTCTGCACCGCCGCCGACGCTGTGTACGGTCCCCAGGTCGTCTACGACGGAATCCCGCTGGTCGGGAGGGATCTGTCGGAGCTGGAAAGCGACGTCATCGCGCATGCCGAGGCAATGGACGTGCAATTTCGCTACACGCCCGAGGGCTACGCAGGACCCGATGATTCCGGGGTCGTGATGCGCGGGCAACTTGTCGGGCCGGTCCTCCGATCGCGTCCGTTGTTCATGGTGACGCGCGACGGCGCGAATACCGAATGGGACTCGATGCCCTCCGAGGAGTACCGCGTCAACGGCCGGTCCGTGCCCTGACGTGGTGTTACACATGACGTGATCACACCCGGCGCTGCGTCGTCCGCTTCGTGGAGACGGGCGTAATCGGCGACGTGTAGCCATCACTGGCTGTGGTCGCCAGGGGCATATCGGCCCCAGGTTCTGCCGGCCTCCATGACGAGATGGGTGGCGGTCTGGTCGTGGGAGCCGAGGGCCCGGGCGACCACTGCGGCCGGCTACGGGCCGTTCCAGCCGGTGTCCAACACACCGTCCGCCTCGACCACGTCCGCGCGCACTGGGGCGACATGCTCCGCGTGGCCGGCTCCCTCGCCCTGGGTGAGGTCCGCGGCCACGACCTGATCCGCATGCTCTCCCGAGACGGCAAGCCACCGGACGGGGAGACGCCTTCGCGCAGCAGGGGCGGATCCTCAAGACCCTGCACCTGCTCCGGTTCGTCTCCGACGAGGGATACCGCCGGGTGATCGGAGCCCAGCTCAACGTCACCGACGCCCGCCACCGTCTCACCCGGAAGATCTTCTTCGGGCAGAGAGGTGAACTGCGCCAGCACTACCGCGAGGGCATAAAGGACCAGCTGGGCACGCTCGGCCTGCCCCTGAACGACGCTGTGGTGCTGTTCGACACATCGACGCCGCCCCGCGATGACGGGCGAGACAGGCCGTAAGGCCGAGGGGCGGCGCGGAACAGCCACCGCGGGTAGCGCGCCGCCTTGATCTTTGCCGGTCAGCTGATGACGGGCCTCACCAATGTCGTCCTTCGAGTAGGTCGGAGCCAACAAGGAGACAGCGGGATTCGCGGTGCCGACTGAGACCTCGCGTGAGCCGGACCGGCGCGAAGCGGCTATGCGGCGGGTTTCTTCAGGACCTCGACCAAGCTGGTCACGCTGTCACCGGCATGGCCGGCTGCTGTTCCTCGCCGGAAAATTTCCAGGACCGCCGTCGGCAGCGAGGTGTCGACCCCCGTGTCCTTGGCGGTCTGCAGGACATGGTCGACGCTCGCCGCACCCATGGCGAGCCTTTCGATGTCGCCCGGGTACTCACCCGCGTCGATCCGCTGCGTGTAGAAGGTCAGGAAGTCCGGCATTTCAGACAGAACGGATGATGCTGACGGCAGGATCTCCTCGGCCGAGACGCCGTGGGCATCCGCCAGTGCGAGGGCGTGCAGCCAGCCGAGCACCGTCGTCCAGAACAGGTCCATCCCGACCTGGTAGTACAACACGGCCAGCCCCGGGTCCTCGCCGCGGTAGTCCGTGCCGGTGAGCACCTCCAGGGCCTCCCGGTGCGCGTCGAACACCTCCTGGGGCCCGCTGTAGAAGGTGGAGACCCCGGGCTGCCCGATGCCCGGGGGTGAAGCCTGCACACCTCCGGTGAGGTACCGGGCACCGTGTCCTGACGCCCACCGCGCAGCTCTGCGGGCATTCTCGGGGGTGTCCGAGCCGAGATTGACGAGAACCCGGCCGGACAGCGCCTCGGTGGCCGGCTCGAGGACGGCGTACATCGCGCGGTGGTCCGTCAGGCTGAGGATCACCAGTTCGCTCGCGGCGAGCGCGCCGTGGACCGTGGCGGCCCGGTCGGCTCCCTCGTCCACCAGTTCGTCCGCCTTGCCTGCGGTCCGGTTCCAGACGGTGACCCGGTAGCCCTTGCCGAGGAACGCGCTCGCCATCGCACGCCCCATTGGCCCGAGCCCGATGACCGTTACGTCGCGTTTGCTCATGACACCCCTCACCATCACATCAAAACCTGAACATTTTTCCGGGTAAGACTTGAACGTGCCGTTCCGTCACCGAACGACCTGTGCCGGCACCTTCGAGGCCGGGTGGCCGCCGCAACCTGTCGCAGGCGGCGTGGCGGTGACCACGACCATGGCCCGATCCGCGGGAACGTGCGCCTCGGAACAGTCGTCGCATTACGCTTTCTGTGCTGAATTCCGGAGTACTTCGGTCAGGGCCGAGATGCTGTGGTCGCCATGACCCGCCGCAGCCGCCCGCTCCACCAGGTCGTGCAGCGGGGCGAGCCAGGCCACGTCGACGTTGGTCTCCTTGGCCAGTTCCATGTCATGGACCGCGCCCGCGAGGAAGAGGTTCACGGAGGAGGCGGCATCGGTGTAATCGCCTCTGTCGATTTCTGCGGCGTAGACCGGCAGCAGAGACTTGATCATGTCCAGCCACTTCCCGGCGAACCGCACCATGCTGCTCACCTCCAGCCCACGAGCCTGAACGGCCGCGGCCCCCTGGAAGAAACCGACGAGCGCGGGCAGCAGCATGGCGCCCACCGCCATCTCGTACAGGGCGGCGAGGTCGGTCTCGTCTCCGAGATGGACGGTGTCGCCTCCCAGTACCTTCAGCGTCGTCTCGTACTCGTCGAACACCGTCTTGTCTCCGCTGTAGTACAACAGCGTGTCCAGCGCTCCCACGGCCTCCGGCACGTTCTTGACCGCTCCGGCCAGAAACCGGGCGCCATGACCGGTCGCCCAGGCAGCCATGGCGCGGGCGCCGGCGGGCGAACCGCTGTTCAACGTGACGAGGGCACGCCCGGACAGCGCCGCCGCGGCCGGCTCCAGGGCGGAGCGGGTGTCTTCGAAGGTGGTCAGACACGTGATGACCAGCGGGCTCGCCCCGACCGCGGCCTCCACCGCCCGGGCATGGACGGCGCCCTTGGCCACCAGCGGTGCGGCCTTGGCCGGCGTGCGGTTCCACACCGTTGTCGGGTGCCCCGCGTCGGCGAACGCTCCGGCCAGCGCCCGGCCCATCGACCCCAGCCCGACGACGGTCACGGGGGTGGGGGCATTCTTGGTCATGTGTCACTCCGGTCAGCAGTCGGATGGTCGAGCAACCACGCAATCGCCGATCTGCGCGTCGGGCGCGGCTCCCAATTCCATTCTGGAAGCCCCACACACATTTGATCAAGTACCTACAATTCTGTTCGGTACCCACACTTTTGTCAGTAGGAGTGCTGATGACCAAGCGGACCTATATCTGCGGGCTCGACGCCGCCATCGCCGTCATGGGCGGTAAGTGGAAGGGGTTGATCCTGTTTTCGCTCGGCGAGGAGGGGCCGTTGCGTTTCGGAGAGTTGAGGCGGGCGGTGCCCGGAATCAGCGAAAGAATGCTGATTCTTCAACTCCGGGAGATGGAGGCCAGCGGCCTGGTGCACCGCGAGGTCCACCACCAGGTCCCGCCCAAGGTGGAGTACTCGCTGACCGAGTTCGGCAGCTCCCTCAACACGGCACTCGCACCGCTCGGGGAGTGGGGCGAGGAGCATATGGAGCGCATCGAGGCCATCCCCTAGCCAGTCCTTCACTCCTCCGGCACGTGACGCGCCGAAGGGACCTCTCAGACACTCCCGTGTTCGGGGATCGGCCAATTCCTCGACAACATCAGTAAGCGGCGGGCTACAGTCGGAACGGCACCGGAACATGTGGCAGAAACGGAGTCGAAAAGTCGGTGTGCTCGCGAACTCGAGAGCCATCGTTTTCTGTACGGTCTCGCGGGTGAAGACACCTTCGGACGGCGAGACCGCCGATCTCCTCGCCCGGCCCCCGCCGCGCGGGGCGCGCTCGCCGGGTACACCCGCGTCTCGGCCCAGGGACAGGTGCCCGACCAGCGGATCCACGCCCTCACCGGAGCAGGCCGCATTCGGATCTTCGCCGGCGGAAGGTCCGGCGAGAACGCGGAGCGCGAGGAACCGCGGAAGGACCTCGACCACTTCCGCGAAGGGGACACCCCCGCCGTCCTCTCCCTCGATCGGCTCGGCCGCTCCATTCGGGACCTCATCACCATCGTCTCCGGCTTGCGTAAGCATGGCATCGGCTTCACCTCGCTCCACAAGGCGCTCGACACCACCACCCCGGGCGGGCGCCCGGTCTTCCACGTGTTCGCGGCATTCGCGGAGTTCATCCGCGAACTTGTCGTCCAGGGCACCCACGAGGACCTGGACGCAGCCCACCCCGTGGCCTCCGTCTCGACCGCCATGGCCGGGGAACAGATCCGTCACGCCCGGGACTTGCTCACTGAGCGCCAGGCGATTTCGATGATGCGAATGGCGGCGACCGTGCGACCCCAGCGCTGGTGGCGCTACGCTGCCGTGTCGTGCAGGAAACGCGCCTCGACACCGCCCGGATCCGAGCGGCTCGCCGGGTGATCAACCCGGTCTTCCTCGACACTCCGCTCTACCGCTGCGAGGCGCTGGAGCCCGGCCTCGGGTGCACGGTGAGCATCAAGCTGGAAACGGCGAACCCGGTCCGCAGCTTCAAGGCCCGCGGCACCGAGGTGGTCGCGAGCCTGCTGGCCGACGATGCCCCGCGAGCCGCGGTGTGCGCGAGCGCGGGCAACCTCGGCCAAGCCCTTGCATGGTCCGGACGCGGCCGGGGGATCGACGTCACAGTCGTGGCATCCCGCTTCGCGACTCGGGCCAAGCTTGATCGCATCCGCGCGTTGGACGCCGGGTTGGAACTGGTGGACGGAGACCACGAGATGGCGCGCGAGCGGGCGGCTGCCATCGCGCGGTACGACGGCATCCGGCTGGTCGAAGACAGCCTGGACATCGAAACCTGCGAGGGCGCGGCGACCATCGGCCTGGAACTGGTGGGCACCGGGCTGTCGTTCGACGCCGTCCTGATCGCTCTCGGCGGTGGGGCGCTGGCCACCGGTGTGGGGCATGTGGTGAAGGCCCTGGCGCCCGAGGTCGAGGTGATCTGCGTCCAACCGCTGGGAGCACCGGCGATGACACACTCGTGGCGCATGCGACGAGTGGTCACTACCGACTCGACCAGCACGATCGCTGACGGCGTCGCCGGCCGGCGACCCATCCCGGCCGTCCTGGACGACCTGCTCCTGGTGGCCGACGACGCCGTTCTGGTCCAGGAGGCATCGATCATCGCCGGTATGCGGATGCTCCTCGACCACGCCGGCCTCGTCGTCGAGCCGTCGGCCGCGCTCGGCGTCGCGGCGATCCTCGAAGACCGTGACCGCTTCGCCGGCCGGCACGTAGCCACCATCGTGTGCGGCAGCAACGTCGACGTGGACGCCTACCACCGCTGGGTCGGCGCGGCTCCCCTCCCCAGGTCCTGACAATCACCCGGACCGAGGTGGAGTCGATGCTGATGTCCCGGCCGATGCCGCCGTTGGCTTCGGCAACGGCCTGAACGTGCCGGACCATCGCCCGGGCGGGCACCGAACCGGACGACATCCCCAAGGAGGTGATCCGCCTCGTCGGACACACCCCGGCATCCTCCCGCCCAATCCGGGCGCCCCCGTGACGGCGCCCCCACCGAGCCCGCCAGGACCCCGGCACTGCAACGGTGCCTGCCATGACTGCCGGCCGCATCCTGCGCCGGCCGGCAGGGCGCCGGAGACGGCGGACATCCGGCGCGGCCGAGTCACTGCAAACGACGCGGACACAGCCCCTGAGAACTGCCCAGCACTCGGAGCAAGCATCATCGCAACGACAGGTCCCGGCTCTCCGGTCACGCCGGCAGCCCGGGAATTCAGCGACCGCGGTGGGGGTCCTGGAGGGCATTGCTTCCAGGACCCCCCGCAATCAGCGCAGCTCGCGGTCCGGGGCCGAGATCCCGAACTTGACTACGTTCTCCCCGGTCGTCCAACGGCGGAAGCCGGCCTTCTCCAGTACTCGGACCGAGGCCGGGTTCGACAGTTCCACGTCGGCGGACACGGTGTGGACATCCGGCAAGGTGAGGGCGAAGCCGGCGAGGGCCCGGGTGGCCTCGGAGGCATAGCCTCGGCCACGCCGGGAGACCACGATGCCGTAGCCGATCTCAAGGACCCCCTCGCTGGGCGGCCAGAACAGGCCGATGGAGCCCACCACCAGACCGCTGTCGCGCTCGATGACCAGACGGTGGCCGTAGGGGCCGAGCCAGTCGGGGTACTGCTCGAAGAGGCCCGTGACCACGCGATCGCCTTCGGCGGGAAAGTCGTCCGCCCAGTGCGGGGACCGGGTGCCGTCGAGGACCGCGGCGACCTCGCTCCCGGTCCAGGTCCGCAGGACGAGGCGCTCGGTGACCACGTCGGAGTGGACGTGTGAAGAAGAGGAAGACATGTGTCTCTCCTGGTCGTTGGAACGACCGGCCGCGCTCTGTTATCGCACGGGCCGGATGAGGGCATGCTGATGACGGCCAACGGCAGCCATATTCATCAACCTCCTCATCCCGAGATCACGCGTCTGTCGCGCCAGCGTGAGGGTAGTAGCCCCTCCTCTGCCGGGGCAACTCCTTTCCGGACTGCCGACCCGGGCCGCATTCCCGTCGTCCGCCCGAAGGCGGGCCGGGCGGCGTCCGGCACGTGCATTCGGCGTGCCGGGGCCCCCGAGGCAGACCGACGTGACGGCGCGGTCGAGGGGCGTCCCTCCGCGGAGCCTCCACTGCGCGCCGTCGCAAGCTCCGCCCGCACCCGAAACCGCTCTCAAACGGCGGCCGGGCAGGGAGCGCGTCACGTCGGCCAGGCGGCCGGGACACCGCATCCGGTACCGGGACCATGATCAGGAGCTGGCCGACCGCGTCTGCCACGGTGGGCTGCCTCACACACTCCGCTTGGCGGACGGAGCGGCCACTCGCCGTACCGCTGCCGCAGAGGCGCCCTGCCGCAGGAATGAACAGAGGCCGCACATCACCGTCCTCGTCAGCGACAGACGCTGCGGGCCTGTATTCTCTGCTGCGAAGTCCGGCGCGTACAAGCACTTCGAAACAGCGCCCGTCTCCCGAGCCACTCGGGGACGGGCGCTTTTTTGTTGCCGGTCTCCGTATCGAGCTACGAGGAGCCGTCCTGTGAGCGACAACCCCTTTCACACCCACCTGCCGCGCAACCCGAAGGAGTTCACAGCGTTCATGCTGGTCATCGCAGTGATCTCGGTGAGCACCATCCCGGTGGCGATCGGCGGCCTGACCGCCGGCTTCACCGTGGCCATGTGGACCGATCTGCTGCGGGTGATGCCGGTCCTGCTGGTCGCGGTCGTGGCCGTCGTGCTGCTGACGATGAAGCCCGCCCAGATGCTCACCGCGCGGCTCGTGCGCCCGGGCGACAGCTTCCGCGCCCATATGATCTTGAACGCCCTGTGCAGCGTGCTGCTGATCTCCCTCGTGATGACGGTGGTCGGCACCTGGATCGGCACACGGCAGATCTCCACCGAGCCCTTCGAGCAGTTCGCACACCTGTGGCCGCGGAACTGCACCATCGCGTTCCTCGTCGAGGCGCTGCTCGCCCAGCCGGTCGCCCGGCAGGTCATGCGTCGCCATCACCAGCGCGTCGACGCCCGCGCCGCGCTCGCAGCGGCCTGACAGCCACTCCCGGCGCCCTCCCCAAACGCCCTCACCCTACGAACGGGAGGACCGACCCTGTCACCAAGGTGGAGCGCGCGGAGGGGAGGTGGGCCGGCCAGGCGCGACAAGCACTCGCGGTCGCGGCTACAGAACGCGGAGGAGGGCGCGAGACCATGGTCATGGTCATGGTCTGGAGAGATCGCGCCGACGCCGCCGTTGCGGGAAGGGAGGAAAGCGGTGATCAGCCGACGGTCCGGCTGCCGCTCCCCTCCGATCCGATCCGTCGCCTCTCCCACGTCCTTACGCGTTCCTGTCCGCGTTCGGATGCCGGTCAGGGCACGAGCGTGTCGAGATCGATGTCCAGCGGGAAGGGGACCAAAACCTTCAACCGACCACGATGAATGCCAGTCGGCACGTACGTGCGAGTCATACCGTCCAGTTCATACGTATGGACGGCGGGAGCCCCGGCTTCGTCCTCGACACGCCAGAAGTGCGCGATCCTGGCCTGCGCGTACTTGAAGGGCTTGAGCGACCGGTCGCGGTCCGCGGACTCCTCCGAGACGACCTCGACGACCAGCGTGACGTCTTCAGGCGCGTACCAGGTGCGGTCGGGGTCGTAGGCGGCGGTGGAGACCAGGATGTCGGGCTCGGGCCGGCTCTTGCGGTCGAGACGGACGGTCATCTCCCGCTCGGTCTCGAACCCGGCGGGTACCCCATGCCTCAGCGCGAACGTCAGGTTCTCCACGAGCCTGGCGTGCCAGGAGCGCTGCGGCGACATCATGAAGATCAATGCTCCGTCGATGAGTTCGGTGTGACGGGGAGCCTGGGGAAGGTGGTCGAGGTCGTCGGCCTCCCAGCCGCTCGGCCTGGGCGGAATCATCCAGTCGGGCAGTTCGGCGGTCACAGCTCCTCCAGACGCCTTCGGAAGACAGTCACAGGCCCTTGTCCCGGGAGACGGACCGGGGCCGCGCAACCCTGCACCAGACTAATCGACCCCGCTGGTCAGCCACCCGACTCGCCCTTATGCTCGACCATCTGTCACGTCACCCCCTCCGGCCCGATATGCCGCGTCGCTCTCCGCAGCCGGTACGCATGCGCGACAGCCGCAGCGCACCGGCCTGAGACATGACCACCATCGCGGCGGCCGTCGCAGCAGGAGACCATGATCCGCCGGTGATCCGAGCGTCAAAATCGAACGTCACGGTCGATCCCCCGCGGAAACTCTCCCGTCAGCCGTTCCCGGCCATGCGGGCGGCTTCGCTCGCGGACACCGTGAGAAAGCAACCTGGAAATTCCGCACCCGGCCGCCGGTGATGTGCCGGGTTTCCCCGCCGGAGGGGCGCCCGGCCGGCCCGCGCCCGGCGGCACGGTGGACAGTGGGGCGCCGCGGCGAGCCGTCCAGGGCCCGCATCGGAGCTTTGTCGGGAGGGCGAACCCAAACGCTTCCGGCGCCACCGCCCCGTCCCGGTTCGCCGTGGCGTTCAACGGATGAGCCGGCCACACGCCCTCCGTGCTGTTCCGCACCGTCGACGACGCCCTCCCGGTACACCGTCGTCGGCGGCCGGCTCGCGGCGCTGCCGGAGTGACCGCCGCTGGACCACCGTCACCCTGCGGCGCCTGAAGTTCGTCCCTTGCCCCGGATCCAGCGCGTGGGACGACAGCGGTGCCACTACGGCCGGTGCCGCACCCCTGGGGGCCCGCACCGGCCGTCTCCCTGCTGCGTGCCGCGACCTCTACCGACGTGCGTCCCCTGCCGCCGTCTTCGTCGTCGTGAACGGCAGCACCAGGCGCATCCTCCGCGTCGCCCGACAACACGCAGCGAGCGCCGACCACGAAGCGGCTCCCGCGCTGAACCCCGCCAGGACGGAAGTGATGACCCCGGACGCGGGAGCACCTCGCACATGACCCTCATCAGCGCTGGGCAGCGGCCTCGGCCGATGCCCAGCCCGCCGTGCACTACACAGCCACACCCATCACGTCAAGCCCCGAAGGACTTCCGGAGTCGACCACCTGGTTCTTGCGTGCGGTCACCAGAGCAAAGGAGAGAAGATCTCCGCCGTCTGACGCCTGATCCGGGCCTCGGCCGCCCTGCCGGGAGCCCACACACGACCTGACCGCGGCGCGGGCCCACGGTATTCCCGCCGCCCTCACCGCGGAGGACACCACGTGCTGAGCCGACCAGGCATACCAGGACGCCCACCCCGCGATCCGCGTCCCGATCCGTGGCAAGCACCTGCGCGGCCGGGCGCCGACGTCACAACCGGGACCACACGAAGATCCACAGCCTCGGTGAACGCGCCATGGCGATCCTCAAGTCCTGGCGGCTCCCGCGGAAGCTCCGCTGCAGCACCACCCGGATCACCGCCGTCGTCAGAGCCGTCGTCACCCTCGAACTCGCCACCTGACCAAGATGGAAAAGGTTCATTTGAAACGATCAGTAATCCACAAGCTCGGCCCCGGCCTCTACGCCGCGACACAATGGTCCCCAGGGCCAGTTGCGTGACCTGCGAAAACGCTAGCTACCCGGCCTTGGGTCAAGGTCCGGACCCCGAACTCAAAGGATCGACCATGGTATCGAGAGCTGTTCCGGAGGGTGACGAGATCAGGTGGTGGGTCAGCTCTGCCGTGGCGCGATACCACCGGAAGATCAAGTCGAGGAACGCTTGGTCATGCTCGGTTCGCTGACCGGCGTTGCGGTCTCGCACGAAGCCATTGGTGGCGTGGGACCCGCCATGCGGCCCGAGGTTTAACGCGCTGCAGCGGTTGGTCCCGTTCTTGACGGAGGCGAGGCGTCGGTGAGATCGGCGCCGGTGGAGGCGTCTCGCTGGGAGTGGCCGACACCGTGCCAGTCCAGGCACATGACGGTCACATCGTCCTCCAGGTGACCGTGGCTGGCGTCGACGATCGCCCCGATGAGGGTGCGAGCGGCCTCCCTGGGGTGCAGTACACGGGTGCGAACGGTCAGGTCCGCCAGGTCCAAGCTGTTGGCGTTGCGTTCCAGCATGCCGTCCGTCAGCATCACGAGCCGGTCGCCGGGTTGCAGGTCCAGCGACTGGACGCGGTAGGGGTGCGGGGGCTGGAAGCCGAACGGCAGATCGACCCTGGGAACGATCTGCTGCACTTTCCCGTCTCGCATCCGCAGCGGCCAGGGGTGTCCGGCGTTGATGAACTCGGCCTTGCCGTCGAGCAGGCTGATCCGCAGCAGCTGGCCGGTGGCATAGCCTCCAAGGCCGTGCTCGCGCATGGCCTGGTCGGCCTGGCGGGCTTGCTCCTCGAGGCCGGCGCCCGCCCGCCGTGCCCGGCGCAGGGCGCCCACCACCAGGGTGGCCAGCAGTTCGGCGGCGACGTCGTGCCCCATGGCGTCGGTGACGGACAGCTGGACGGCGTCCCGGTCGATGACGTAGTCGAAGGTGTCACCCCCGACGTGATCGGCGGGCTCCAGCGCTCCGGCCACCGCGAACTGCGCCGCCTCGCACGCCAGCGACACCGGGAGCAGCCGGTGCTGGATCTCCGCGGCCAGGCTCAGCGGGACCGTGCGCCGGCCCCACTGGTAGACGTCGGTGAAGGACCGGTTCGCGATGACGATGTAGGCCAGCGCGTGCGCCGTCTCACCGATCTCCCGCATCGTCTCCGCGTCCGGCGCCGCGGGCAAGAACAGTTCCAGAACGCCGATGGCGTCCCCACGATTGGTCACCGAAGCGACGATCCGCACCGGCGCGCCCTCGCCCCTGTCCTCGACACCGGGCCGCTGGGTGCGGATCACCTCGTCGTAAAGGGTGCCCCGCAGCGGGATGCGGCGGGCTGGCGCACCGGTCTCGACACTGCCCGCAGCGCCCAGCCGTACGACCGAGCTGCCGTTGAAATCGGTGATCAGGAAGGACACCGACGCCGCCCCCAGACGCTCCTTGAGCATGCGCGCGACCACATCGAGCGACTCCACGGGCGCCGCGGCCTCCGCCGCCTCCAACGTCCCCGCCAGCGTCAACGCGTCGCCCGCGCGATTTCCGCCTGCTCCCCGTGCGGTCACGGCACCTCCTCGCTCCTCAACTCGATGCCGCTCAGGACTCGCGTCCCGGACACTCGGGGGCCGGTGCCCAGTCCAGCACCGAACGAGTCAATGGCACCACGTGTCCCAGCCTGCGCCCGGGTATCCAGCCGCCCGGCCGTCATCACTCTCGGGCCGTGTGCAGTCAGGCCCGGGTCCGTGCGTCCTGCGCTGCCGTATGCGCCTCATGTGGCAGCCAGAAGGACGGCACTGAAGTGCTCGGTGAAGGCGGCGAAGCTCACTACGGCTTCGACGGCGGCTCGCGTCTGGCCGTGGGTCAGGCGGCTGCGGGGCCCCGAGCATCGCCGAAGCCTCCTGGAACGCGCTGAGCGTGCGCGTGGGTGCGGCCGCTTGGGAGAGGTCGCGGCAGGTGAAGCCGAGCTGGGTCATGGCCCGCAGGACCTCGCCGGCGCTGAAGTCGCGGCGGTCCTGGCGGGTGACGATCTGCCCGACCTGCTTGACGGGGTAGGTGCGACGACCGATGGTCACGGACGCCCCGATGACTTCCTCGGGCTTGACGCCCTTCATCGATTCCAGGACGCCGCTCTTGGTGAGGTCGAAGGGGAAGCGGGCGATGACACAGCGCATGATGCCTCACAGGGAGAAGAACGAGGGATGGTTCTGTCGCGGTTGCGGCGGTTCAGCGGGCCAGGGCGAGGACGCCCAGGGTGTTGCCGTGTTCGTCGACCACGGGCAGGGCATCGAGGCGGTGGTAGCGCATCGAGTGCTCGGCTTCGGCCATGGTGGTCACGGGCGAGGCGAAGGGCCCCGGGTCGACGAGGATGTCCCGCAACTGGACCCGGTCCGTGTACGCAGAGCTGTCGCGGACCGTGGTGAGCTGGACCTGGGTGAGAAGTCCGGTGCACACGCCGTCGTTGTCGCAGACGAGCAGGTGTCCGGTGCGGGCGCTCGCCATGACGGACAGGGCCACCTCGACAGTCATGTCGTCGCAGACCTGCGGTCCGGCGGTTTCCATGGCGTCGGCCACCGCCCTGGGCACGGGAGCGGTGCCCGTCGAGCGGGGCTCCACCTGAACCATCGTCACAACGTGCCTCCTGCAGAGGTGGGCCAGTGCCTTGAACCTGAACACGAAGTCCTTACGCCGCCGGGTCGAACGAGGACTGTCGGGTCCTGCGCCGGGCGACCGAGGCGGGGCTGCGCCGGCCCCGTGAGGACGACGTGCTGCGCTGACGCCGCTCGGCGACCGGCGCGGTGATCGTCACGGGGATGCCGGAGGGTGTCCGGGCGCCGTGATCTGACCGAGTTCCTCTTCGCCGGAGCGGACCTGGGTGGTCTGGGGCGTGATGCCGGCGGCGGTCATGAGGCGGGTCATGTCGCGGCGCTGGTTGAGGGGTGACCAGGGTGACGACGCTGCGGTCCAGATGGCGCATCCGGAGCTCTGCAGCTGTGTGGACGTCGCTCCCGAACTCGCGGCCAGGACCCGGAACCAGGTGCTCGGCTCACTGGCCGGTACGTCGACTCTCCTGCTCGGGAGCCACTTCCCGCCGCCGACCGCCGGACACGTGCTACGCGAGGACGGCGGGTACCGACTGGTCCCGGCTCCCCCAGGGGTCACGCCCATCGGCGGCTGAAGCGGATCGGAGCACCCGGGACGTGCCGCGCACCGAGTCGCACCGAGTCCGTACGGGTGACGTCCTGGCCGTCCGCGACCGGACGGCCAGGGAGCGGCCATGAGACTCCTCCGGCATGCGCTCCGTCATCACCGACGGGGCCGGACGACGTCATGACCGATCACCGGCTTGCGCCCTTTGCGCAAGCCGGCTGTCGGCCGTCCCTCGTGGGCGACAGTCACGCCGACGCGCCGCGAACGAGGGCGACCTGCCGGCCCCACTCGCCCATCGCCGGCCGAGCAACGCGGCCCTGCTTCAGTCCCACGAATCGAGCGTCATTCGAGCGTCAACAATGATGAACGCACGTCGCCGAATCATTCGCACGAACCCCGCCACACCCTGTAACCGCAGGTCAGGCGAGTTTGAACAAGCAGTGAGTGCGCCCGACCCGCTGTACGGAGGAAAACAGGTCGAGCGACCCACCCGGGCCGCGCAACCGCAGGTCAGACGTCCTTTGCGGCCTTTTCAAGAATCGCCACGCACTCCACGTGATGCGTCATCGGAAAGGTGTCGGCCTGAAGGGATCCAAGAAAACCCCTGGTCAGAGCCGGTTTCTCGGCTCATCGTCCTTCGTGCAGACGCCCAGAGCGTCAAACGAGCGTCAAGCCAGAGAGTCCGTGCTGCTCAGAGCTGAGCAGACTGCGGCAACCAGCTCACCCGGAGATCCGCTCCCGCTCGCTCCGGACGCCGGCTCGCACATCATGACCCTCGCAACGTCTCCGGCCGCCATAATGGGGTCATGCCCTCCAGCCCACAGCATCCCGCATCCACGCCGAGCGACCTCTCGGGTGCGGTCGCCGAGGACCTCGCGCTGTACCGGGAGAAGTTCCGCCGCCGCCTGCCGGAGTCGCTGGACGAGCTGCGCGGGCCGACCCACGGTGTCGTGGATCTGCCGCTGCACATGGCCTGGTCCGGGATGACCTCATACGACCTGGGCAAGCCTCGCCAGCACATGAGCCTGTACCGCACCGTCCTGCACGAGGACCTGCCCTTGAGCTTGATGGCGACGGGCCGGCCCAGTTCGGGGGCGTGTCCCGCCCAGACCTGCCCCATCCCTCCCCTGTCGATGAGTTCTCCGAGTTTGTAGCGACCTACGCGACGGTGTACCCCCGGCACGCTCACTCGCCCGTGTCCTGAGGAACCTCGGCATCCTGGGGGAATCGGAGTCCCAGAGAGCTTCGGCGAGCTCGGAGAGGCTGCCTTCGCCGGGAACCACCCGGTAGCGAGGACCCTGGACAGCGCTCCATGCCTCGCGCCAGTCGGCACGCTGCCAGATGTGCCAGGTCAGTCCGTTGATCGAGTACAGACGCCCGTCCGCTGCCCAGCGCAGCGGCTGCCGGGCATCGTTGTTCCAGGTCCCGAGGTAGCGGAGAGGGTCCTCGTCGAGCCAGCGGCCGATGGCCGCTTCTTCCACTCCCCCGGCTGGTACGACAGCTGCGTTCCGTCAGGGATCCGCCGATGGTCGACGAGAAGCCGGGCGGAGCCGGGCCTCCTCCGTGGTTTCGGCGGGGACGCGACCACAAGCTGTGGGGTCCGCTCCACGTCAGCGAGGGCGTGCAGGGCCGCCTCTGCGAGTTGGCGGCACCGCCCGGTCTCGCGGAAAGTTGTGGCGACGAAGGAGTTGCTGCCGAAGAGGTCGTCCACCAGCGGGATCAGAGCAGCCAGCACCGGGCGTACGAGCCCTGGCACCTCGTCCAGAAGCTGCTCCCACTCCGCGTCGGGATCGTCGATCCCCTCGGCTCCGCTGAGCCGGAACACGAGATGGGTGACAAGCAGGGTTCCGCGCTCCGCGATAACGGCCGGGCGCCCGTTCAAACGGGGTCTCAGTTCGTGGAGGGCTTCTCGGACAGCGCGGAGCAGGAGTACGGAGCGTCAGATCTGAAGCGCGCTCGGCTGCCGTCCGAACAGGCGGGTGCAGGCCCCCTCCGACGTCGCCTCCCACAGGTGCTCCGTCGACGCATTGGCCAAGGCGCTGAGGGAGGCGTCGGGGTGGCCACAGGCGAGCGCCACGGCCCCCTCCTCCATCGAGCAGCCCGCGGCAGGAGTGGGGACCAACTCGCCCCGCCTGAACACGTACTCCTTGTCGAGGCTGGTCCGAAAGTCGTCCCGGATACGTGCCTGCACCTCGTCGAGGGCGGCGAAGTCCCGCGACCCGGTGTGGTGTTGGGTATTCGTCGCGGCACCGACGGACCGGGTGAAGCCCTCGGGTGCGTTCGCCAGGGAGATGAACCTCACCGGGACACTGGCCGGCACGACGTTCTCGGGATACCTCTGGTGCGCGTGGTAGACGGAGGCGATGGTCTGGGCGCCGTTGACGACCGTGGCACCTGTCAGCCGCAGTCGTACGGGAGCGCCTTCGACGGGGCGGGAGATGAATTCGGTCTCGATGGAGTCGCACAGCAGCGTGATGCCGTTGTTGAAGTACGAGAAGTTCTCCGGGGCGGTCCGCAGCGTCTCCATGATCCCGAGGTTGAGCGGAGTCGTACCGAGGGGGTTCCGGATGTTCCGGTCGAACAGGCGGGCCCCGTGAGCCGGTCGATCTCTCGGCGGACCCGCTCGGCGAGTTCGACCAGCGGCAGGTCCTCCGCCACCGGGATGCGCACCGGCAGATTGTTGGCGAACTGGCCCACGATCGAGCGTTCGCCTTCGGTCCGGCGGTTGAGGAAGGGCACCCCGAACACGACCTCGTCGGCCTGGTGGATGTGCCCGAGGCACACCGCGAACGCCGGGAGCAGGTAGGGGAAGGGGGACGCGCCCGCGTCGAGGATGCGCCGCACCAGCTCCTCGCCGACCGGGAAGGAGTGCCGGCCGCGGCCGGGCCGGGCGGCGCCGGAACGTGTGAAGAGAGCGGGCTCCACGCCCGTCAGATGTTCTCGGTAGAACGCGCGGTCATTCTCGCGGTCCGCGTCCCCGAAGGCGGAGTCGCTTTTCCGGATGGAATCCCAGTATGAGGCGGATTCGGTCCGTCCTGCCGACTCGGCTGCTTTTTCACCGGCGGCCGGAACGTTTTTCCGGACAGGCGCGAGCGGTAGTCGGAGAGAATCCGCAAGGTCAGCGCGTTCAGGGCCCAGGCGTCGGTCACGATGTGGTGCGAGGTCAGCACCAGGTGGACGGCCTCCGGCCCCTCGGTGACCACGGCGGCCCGGAACAGCGGGCCGCCCTCAAGGCCCAGCGGCCGGCCCAGCTCCTGCTCGCACCAGATCCGCACGGCCCCGGCGGGGTCCGGCCCGCCGGAGAGTCGATGTGTTCGAAGGGCGGCGCCCCGGCGTCCGGCTCCTCCGTGATCCGCCGGACCCGGGGGACCTCTTCGTCGTCCTCGCCGAACCGCAGCCGGAAGGCGTCGTGCTCCCGCACCGCACGGGCCAGGCAGGCACCGAGCAGCTCCCGGTACACGGCCCCCGCCAGCCGCTCGTGGACCAGTACGTTGAATTGGCAGTTCCCCGGTGTCCTTGCTTCGGCCGCCCAGATGTCGCGCTGGTAGCCGGTTAATCAGAGGGCCCCTGATTCAGCTGCTGTCCCCGCGGAAAGCCACTCCTTCGCCTGCCATTCGTACGCGAATAAATAACGGCTCGGATCAGGCTAGGGTGAAGGGGTTGGTGCGGCTACTGCGTAATCGAGCAGGGCGTATTCGAGTAGGGAGCACGAACGAATACGCCCACGCTCCGGCGCACGCCGCCGGAGCGGGCCGGACCACCGGAACGCGGGGCCCTCCCACCCGGAAGACGCGCCGGCCACGCCCCCGGCGGATTCGGTCACGCCCGGGCGACGAGGTCCAGTTCCGCCAGCGCGGCCGCGGCGTGCGTGGCGTGTTCCGAGGACTGGCTCTTGGCCAGGGCCCGGTTCAGATGGGACGTGGCGGCGTCCCGGTCGCCGCGGAGCCGTGCGGCGTGCCCGAGGCCGATCTCGGCACGGATCTCGCCCCGGTGGTAGGCGCGTTCGGCCGACACGGACAGCGCGCGCTCGTACAGCTCCGTCGCCCGCTCGGTGAAGCCGCTCGTCAGCGCGGCCCGGCCGAGGAAGGTCAGCGTCTCGACGACCTCGGTCCACAGGCCGAGCTCCTCGGCCATCAGGAGCCCCTCGCGGTGCAGCCGTTCGGTCCGTACGCGGTCGCCCTCGCGTTCGGCCGCGAGTGCCAGGGACCGGGTGGCCCGGAGCTGACCCCAGCGGTCGTCGACCTCGCGGAACAGCGCGGCGCCCAGCTCCGCCGACCCGTCCCGGTCCGGGGCGTGGCTCGCCAGCTCCACCAGCGCCGCGGCCTGGCACCAGCGGTCCCGGGCGGCGCGGGCGCCGGCCAGGCTGGCCTCCACCAGCCGCCGCCCCTCGCGGTGGTGGCCGCGGCCGGTCAGCCCGGTGCCGACGAACCACTGGAGCCGGGCCTTCAGCACCGGGTCCTCGACCCCGGCGGTGGGGTCCTCGCCCGCCGGGCCGGGCACGGCGTCGGCCTGCGAGGTGCGCAGCTCGACACCGGCCAGCCAGACCCGTGCCGTCAGGCGCGCGGCCGGCTCGGCGCCGACGTCGGCCGTCAGCGCCGTCCGCAGCGACCTGCGGGCCTCGGGGAACCGTCCGCGCAGGAACCAGTACCAGGCAAGCGCGTTCACCAGCCGCACCGCGTACCCGGCGGGGTCCTGGGCGACCGCGAGGTCCAGTGCGCGGCGCAGATTGACGGTCTCCGCGTTGAGGCGTTCCAGGGAGCACCGCTGGTCCGGGCCGCGCAGCCGCTCGCTCTCCCGCTCGGCCGACTCGGTGCAGTACCGCACGAAGCGCGCGCGTACGGCGCTCTCCTCTTCCGCCTCCGCCAGCCGCTCGGCGCAGTAGGCGGCCACCGATTCGAGCAGCCGGAACCGGTCGCCCTCACGGACCACCAGCGAGCGGTCCACCAGCCGGGAGAGCAGGTCGGGGATCCGCTCGGCGGGCAGCTCCCCGTCGGCGCAGACCGCCTGGGCGGAGGGCATGACGCAGCCGTCGGCGTGCACGACCAGGCGGCGCAGCACGGTGCGCTCGTCCGGCGGCAGCAGCTGCCAGCTCCAGTCGAGCATGCCCCGCAGCGTCTGCTGGCGGTCCGGGAGCCCACGCACCCGTACGTCGGGCCGGGCGAACCGGTCGTCCAGCCGGGCGGCGAGCTCCTGCGGGCTCAGCGTCCGCAGCCGGGACGCGACGAGTTCGAGGGCGAGCGGAATCCCGTCGAGGCGGCGGCAGATGGTGGCGACGGCCTCCGCGTTGTCCGCGTCCAGGACGAAGCCGGGCGCCGCCGCGGCGGCTCGCTGCACGAACAGCTCGACGGCGCTGGACCGGGCGACCGCCCGCGGATCGGTGTGCTCCGGCAGGGCCAGCGGCGGCACCGGGTGCACCACCTCCCCGGG
Source organism: Streptomyces sp. NPDC059454 (assembly GCF_042749965.1). NCBI lineage: Bacteria > Bacillati > Actinomycetota > Actinomycetes > Kitasatosporales > Streptomycetaceae > Streptomyces > Streptomyces sp. NPDC059454. Next base: position 77,242 of record NZ_JBHYVC010000011.1, read on the forward strand.
GATGTCCAGGGCTTCCTGGCTGGTGAGCAGGAGATGGGCCGCCGGCACGGCCGACAGCAGGGACTTGGCGAGCACGGCCACCGGCTCGACGAGGTGCTCGCAGTTGTCCAGCAGGATCAGCAGCCGCTTGTCGGCCACCGCCTGGCACAGCCAGCCCACCAGGTCGTCCAGGTCCGGTTCGGTCGCAGCCGTGTCGCACAGGCCCAGCGTCGTGATGACGCGTTCGGCGATGTCGTCCGGGTCGGACGCGGCGCCCAGGCCGGCCAGCTCGACCAGCCACACCCCGTCGGCGTACCGCCCGGCCGCGTCACCCGCCGCGGCGATCGCCAGCCGCGTCTTGCCCACCCCGCCGAGACCGGTGAGGGTGACGAGACGGGTGCTCGCGCCGGGGTCCAGCCGGGACAGCACCTGTGCGGCCGCCTCGCGCCGGCCGATCAGCGGGGTCAGCGGAGCGGGCAGGTCGGTCCGGCACGACCGCGACCCGATCGCCGGCGTGGCCAGCTCCGGCTCCTGGCGCAGGATCGCCTCGTGCAGCGCGGCGGCATCCGGACCGGGCGAGGCGCCCAGCTCCTCGGCCAGCTCCCGGCGCAGCTCCTGGAAGCTCTGCAGCGCCTCGCCCTGCCGCCCGGAGCGGTACAGGGCGCGCATGTGGGCCATGCGCAGCCGCTCGCGCAGCGGGTACCGTGCCACCACTGCCCCCAGTTCCGCCGCGAGCGCCGTGTGCTCGCCCAGGGTCAGCCGGACCTCGGCGTGGTCCTCGACGACGGCCAGGCGCAGCTCCTCCAACCGTGCGATCTCACTGCGGGCGAACAGGGACTCGGCCACGTCCGCGTAGGCCGGGCCCCGCCACAGGGCGAGCGCGTCTGCGAACAGGTCCGCCTTCACCGCCGGCTCCCGGTGGGTGCGGGCGCGGTCGGCGAGCTCCTGGAACCTCAGTGCGTCGACCACGGCGTCCGCGAGCAGCAGCCGGTAGCCGGCGGGCTCACGGACCACCTGCTCCCGGCCCAGCACCCGCCGCAGCTGGGAGATCTTGGTCTGCAGGGTGTTGGCCGACCCGCCCGGCGGGTTGCTCGCCCACAGGTCCTCGATGAGGCGGTCCGCCGGCACCGGCCCGCCACCGTGGACGAGCAGGTTCGCCAGCAGGGCGCGCACCTTCGCTTCGGGGACCCTGACCAGCCGCCCCTCGGCGTCCCAGACGGCCAGCGGACCGAGCACCCCGTAACGCATGGCCGCAGTTTATCGCCGAACGACCCTCAGGAAACCGTGCGTGAGGGGCGGCACAGTGGCGATCGCATGTCGACGATCCGAGAAAAAGACAGGGAGTGCCATGAGCACAACGACCACAGGCAGAGCGGGAGCCCGGGAGTGGGGAGGGCTGGCCGTCCTTTCGTTGCCCACCGTGCTGCTGGGCCTCGACGTCACCGTGCTGTACCTGACCCTTCCCTCACTGGCCGAGGATCTGCGCCCGTCCGGTACCCAAGAGCTGTGGATCATGGACGCCTACGGGTTCCTGATCGCCGGTTTCCTGCTCACCATGGGCACGCTGGGTGATCGGATCGGCCGCCGTCGGCTGCTGACGATCGGGGCGGCGGCCTTCGGGATCGTCTCGGTGCTGGCGGCCTACGCCGCCAGCGCCGACATGCTCATCGCCGCGCGAGCGGCCCTCGGGGTCGCCGGTGCCACGCTGATGCCGTCCACACTGGCGCTGATCAGCAATATGTTCACCAACCAGCGGCAGCGCTCCCTGGCGATCGGTGTCTGGGCCACAAGCTTCGCGCTCGGCATGGCGCTCGGCCCGGTGGTCGGCGGAGTGATGCTGAACCACTTCTGGTGGGGTTCGGTGTTCCTCCTGGCGGTGCCGGTCGCGATCGTGCTGCTGGTGGCCGCGCCGCTCCTGATCCCCGAGTACTCGGCGCCGCAGAGCGGTAGGTTCGATTTGATCAGCGTGGCGCTGTCGCTGTTGGCGATCCTGCCGGTGGTCTACGCGGTGAAGCGCTTCGCCAAGGACGGCTTCGATCTGCCGATGATCGCCGCCGCGGTGATCGGCGTGTTCTTCGCGGTGCTGTTCGTCCGCAGGCAGGGCAAGCTGGAGAGCCCGCTGCTGGATGTGCGCCTTTTCGCCAATCGGACGTTCAGCTCCGCGCTGAGCGTCCTGCTCATCGGTCTCGTCGGCGTCGGCGGCTCGATGCTGCTGATCACCCAGCAGCTCCAGTTCGTGGAGGGGCTGCCGCCGGTCGAGGCGGGGCTGTGGATGGGCCCGCCCGCCTTGCTGATGTTCCTGGCCGCGATCGGCTCGCCCCTGGTCGCGCGGCGGGTGCCGCCGGGCCTCGTGGTGGCGGCCACCCTGATGCTGTCCACGGTCGGATACGTCCTGCTCGCCCTGGTGGGTTCCTCGGGCGGCATCGCCCTGATGGTCGTCGGATTCGGCCTCGTCTACCTCGGTCTCGGGGCGATCGCGGCCCTGGGTACGGACCTGGTGGTCGGGGCGGCGCCGCCGGAGAAGGCGGGCTCGGCCTCGGCGATGTCGGAGACCGTGCAGGAACTGGGCCTCGCGCTGGGCGTGGCGATCCTGGGCAGCCTGGCGACCGCGATCTACCGCGGCCGGATTGACGACGAGATCCCCGCCGGCACGCCGGCGGACGTGGCCGACGCCGCGGGCGACAGCCTCGCCGGCGCCGTCTCCTCGGCCCAGCAGATGCCCGCCGGCTGGCTCGACCTCGCCAAGGAGGCCGCCACCTCCGGCATGAACACGGCGATGGTCGTGGCCGCGGCGTGCACGGTGGTCCTGTCGATCCTGTCCGCCGCCGTGCTGCGGCACATCGGAGCCATCAGCGACGAACCGGAGGCCGCGTCGGAGGCGGAGCCGGCGAAGTCGCGGGTCTGACCAGCCGCGGCCCGCCCCGTCGCCCCCGCTCGCGGGGGCGACGGGGCGGCGCGCGCACGGGCCTGCTCGGTTCCCTCCGCGACCACGTCCCGCGCCAACTGGATGAACGAGCTCAGCGCCGGATGGCGATGGTTGGAAGCCCAGACCAGGTACACCGGCATCGCGGGCGCGTCCTGCAGGGGAGGTAGCTGATCTCGGCATGCGGGTGCATCCAGGCGGTGGAAGCCGGGGTCACGCCGATCCCGACACCGGCGGCGATGTAGCTCTGCCGGTCGTCGATCGTGTCCACCTCCACCGCCACCACGGGTTGCCCGCCCTCCTCCCACAGGTCGAGGTTGGTGGTTCCGGAGAAGGAGTTGATCACCAGCGGGCAGTCGGCCAGGTCCCGCAGCAACACCTCGTCCAGATCGATCAGCGGACAGTCCGAGGGCACCGCGACGACCCGGGGCTCCCTGAGGAGCAACTCCTCGTGCAGACTGCGCCGCCCGGTGTGCGTGCGCATGATCGCCACGTCCGACTGGCCGGTGGTGAGCCCGCCCGCGGGGTCGTCGGCCCGCTTCAGGCGTACCAGGACCTCCGGGTTCGCCTTCTTCCACTGGCGCAGTATCTCGCTGGTGTACACGCCGATCGCCGACCAGGCGTGCCCCACTCGCAGGGCCCGCGCCCGGTGCAGGTCCGAGTGCATGGCGTCGTCGAAGGCGGTGACGGCGGCATCCGCCTTGGCGCAGAACATCTTTCCCGCCACGGTGGGCTGTACCCCCTCCGCGGAGCGTTCCAACAGGGTCTGTTTCACGTGGCGCTCCAACTCCGCGAGTCTGCGCGACACCGCGGACTGGGCCTCGTACAGACGGGCCGCGGCCTTCGGGATGCTGCCTTCGTCGACCGCCATGAGGAACGTCCTCAAGTGGTGGATTCCCACAGCCATGACGCTGCTTTCCTTTCGCAGAGAAATACGGGGAGTGCACGGAGACCGCACCGGCGCGCGTTCGACGAGAACGGGGGGCGCGCCGGGAAGAGGGCGCCGGTAGGCCATGGCGGAAAGGCCGCCCGCCCCGGGGACCGGAGGGCGCGACGCGGCCCGGAGGCTCACCCGGTCAGGAGCGTGCGAGGGTTCCCGGACATCGGAAGAAGCGCCCATCGGCGCCCGTCGTCCGCCGGTCCGCCCGCGGCGCCCGTGTCATCGCCGGCCCGGACGCGGCCGGCTCCGTACCCCACTCCACGAGACCGTCCCGGACATGTCGCCCTCACTCCGTCGCAGCACCGGTGCCACGCCACCCGCTCCACGGGCCGGCCCCGTAGGCGGGCCCATTCCCCTTACGGGTCGGGGAGATATCCCCAGGGCCGGTTCCCGGCAGGGGCCGACCATGGCTTTCGGGTCACGTCATCGCTTTCCAGGAAGGGGGCACACGTGTAATACCCCGCATGGGCGTAGAGGGAACGACGAATATCGGCGTGCAGTAGACCCTGGAGCCGACGAATCAGGCACTGCCCGTGCCCACGGCGGCTTCGGTCCTCAGTGTGACCGGTGGCGTTTACGTGTTCAACAGCCTCTCGGCGAAGGACTGATATACACCGGTCACGTGGCTCGCGTTCGGGTTGTGTGAAACGTCGGGCCGAATCATTTCGGTGCAGGTGGGACGCTGAGTGCGGCCAGCGGGAAAAGGGACGATCAGTCGATGCGGACCGTCCGGGCGGCGAAAATAAGATGTGCGCCGCCCCGAATGAAGGAAAGTCGGCGCATCCTCTTTCGGACACCGGTCATGCGCCATCTCCGCCTCCGTCCCGCTCATGAACGAGCGATCCCGCGGAAGTTGAAGTCTAGACAGATCGTCGCCCGGTGAAGGTACAGCGGCAGTAAAGGGTGTGACACGAATCTCGTGGCCAGCACACCTGTCCTTCGTAAGTCCCGGAAACGGTGGGGCGGCCCGGCGCATCTTTTGCCCACCCGCCGGAGTACATCGCAAGGCGTCTCCAGGAGATCGATCGGGACAGTGCCGAGAACCTGCTCCCCGCCCTTACAAACGACGGCTGCACCCTGTCCGACCTGAGCCGCTTCGCCCTGGGCCCGCCGGAACCGTTCTCCCACGGCGCCTGGTTCCAGTCGCCGGCGGCGACGCTCCCCGGTGTCTGATCCGGCTGGGCCGTCGGGAGACGGGCGCTCCACAGCCGCAGGATGGCACGAACGTGGACAGCGCCCCAGGGCGCACGGGGCAGCGCGCCACACCGTCAGTGTCCGAGCAGGCGGCTGACCTTCCTGGGGTGCACTGAGGGTCATCCGGCGCCTCAGCTCCGGGGCCACAGTGTCGGGTGATTCCCGCTTGGGGTGCGTACGCAGTGCGGCAGGACCGACAAAGGCCGTCCGGGAGCGCTCCGGACGGGCCTGGACGACTGCATTTTCGGTGCGCTCATAGGCTCAACGGGTCATCAAAGCGGGCGTCACTTGAACGTCAAGAACGTTCGCAAAGCAGTCCCCGCGACAACCTTCGATCCTGCTCTCGCTCCAAAAGCGCAGGTCACAGCGCCTCGGACCGACCGACCTGTTACACAGGGGAAACGGGTCGAGAAACGAATCTGATACATAAAGACGCAGGTCAGACGCCCTTCGCAACAGGCTCAAGAATGGCCACACACTCAACATGCGAAGTCATCGGAAACAGGTCGAACACCCGCAGCGTCCGCACCCGGTACCCCCCGTCCCGGAAGTACGCCACATCCCGGGCCAGCGCCGCCGGATCGCAGGCCACGTACGCGATGCGGCGGGCGCCCAGGGAGGACAGGTGCTCCACCGTCTTGCGGCCGGCACCCGCGCGCGGCGGGTCGAGGACGATGAGGTCGACCTCGTCGATCCCCGTGCGAGGGAGGACCGACTCGACCTTGCCCTGTTCGATGCGGACGCGGGGGAAGTCCGCGAGGTTGTGGCGGGCGTCCTCGACCGCGCGCTTGCCGGACTCGATGCCGAGGACCGCGCCCGCCTCGCCGACCCGGTCGGCCAGGGCGCCCGCGAAGAGGCCGACGCCGCAGTAGAGGTCGAGGGCCATGTCGCCCTTGCGGGGCAGCAGGCCCTGCATGACGGCGGTGACGAGGGTGTCGGCGGCCTTCGGGTGAACCTGCCAGAAGCCGCCGCCGGCGACGCGGTGGGTGCGGCCGTCGGCGCGTTCGCGGACGAAGGGGCGGCCGTGGACGCGGTGGAGCTGTCCGGAGCGTTCGTCGACGCGCATGACCGAGACGGGGCGGTCGAGCTCGACCAGCGGGAGCCGGGCGCCGGGCTTGGGGGTGAGGACGACCTGGCGGTCCTGGGAGCCCGTCGCGGCGATCGCCTCGACGGAGTCCATGCCCGTCCAGTCCCGCTTCTCGATGCCCAGCTCGCTGACGCCCTCCGCGGCGATCATGCAGTGGTCGATCGGCTCGACCTCGTGCGAGCGGTGCCGCCGCAGTCCCGCGCGGCCGTCGGCGGTGACGGCGTACTGCACGCGCGTGCGCCACGCCGGGACCTGGCCGGCGGGGACCTTGTCGCCCTCGGCCGGCATCACCGTGCCGTCCCAGCCGACCTCCTCCGGGGTGAGTCCGGCGAGACGCCGGAGCTGCTCGGCGACGACCTCGCCCTTCAGGCGCCGCTGGGCACCCGGCTTGGCGTGCTGCCAGTCGCAGCCTCCGCAGCGGCCGGGGCCCGCGAAGGGGCAGGGGGCGTCGATCCGGTCCTTGGAGGCGTCCAGCACCCGCACCGCGTCCGCGCGGAGGAAGCGGGCCCCCTCCTCGCCCTCCGTGACCTGCGCCACGATCCGTTCGCCGGGCAGCGCGTGCCGGACGAAGAGGACCTGGCCCTCGGACGTACGGGCGATGCAGTGGCCGCCGTGGGCGACGGGGCCGACCTCGACCTCGTACTCCTCCCCCACCAGCGATTTCCTCGGTTCTGCCTGCATGGCGGGGTGACTCCACAACATCGAGAGCGGGCGGGCCCCTCAAGGCCCGGGACAACAGCCCACCAGTCTACGTGTGTGTGGAGGAGTCCTTCGCCCGCTCCGCCGGGCCGCGGCGCACCGAGCCGGGTGCGGCCCATTCCTGCCGTCTGCGGGCACGCCGCTTGGCCACCTCGGAGGACTGCAGCTGGTACGGCACCGAGGTCACCATCACGCCCGGCGTGAACAGCAGCCGGCCCTTGAGCCGCAGCGCGCTCTGGTTGTGCAGCAGGTGCTCGTACCAGTGACCGACCACGTACTCGGGGATGATCACGGAGACCACGTCGCGCGGGGACTCCTTGCGCAGGCTCTTGACGTAGTCGATGACCGGCCGCGTGACCTCCCGGTACGGCGAGTCGAGCACCTTCAGGGGTACGTCGATGCCGCGCCGCTCCCACTCCGCGCGCAGCGCCTTGGTGTCGTCCGGGTCCACGTTGACGCTGAGCGCCTCCAGGCTGTCGGAGCGCATCAGCTTGGCGTAGGCGAGCGCGCGCAGCGTGGGGCGGTGGATCTTGGAGATCAGGACGACCGAGTGGACGCGGGAGGGCCGCACCATGTCGTCACCGGGGGTCTCCGGGGCGGCGATCTCCTCGGCGACGCGGTCGTAGTGCTTGCGGATCGCCGTCATCGTCGCGTAGAAGATGCACATCCCGAGCAGCGCGACCCAGGCTCCGTGGGTGAACTTGGTGACGAGGACGACGACCAGGACCAGGCCGGTGAAGAAGGCGCCGAAGGTGTTGATGGCCCGCGAGCGGATCATGTGGCGGCGCTTGGCCTGGTCCTTCTCGGTGGCCAGCAGCCGGTTCCAGTGGCGGACCATGCCGGTCTGGCTGAGCGTGAAGGACACGAACACGCCGACGATGTAGAGCTGGATCAGCCGCGTGGAGTCGGCGCCGTAGATCCACACCAGCAGGGCGGCCGCGCCCGCGAGCAGCACGATGCCGTTGGAGAAGGCGAGGCGGTCGCCGCGCGTGTGCAGTTGGCGGGGGAGGTAGCGGTCCTGGGCGAGGATCGAGCCGAGCAGCGGGAAGCCGTTGTAGGCGGTGTTCGCGGCGAGGAACAGCACCAGCGCGGTGGCGGCGGCGAGGATCATGAACAGGAGGCTGCCGTGGCCGAAGACGGCCTCGGCGACCTGGGAGATCACCGGGTCCTGGACGTAGTCGGCGCCGAGCGGGGCGCCGTCGTGGATCAGGTCCTTGGCGGGGTTCTCGGCCATGCGGACGTCGGTGGCGGCGGCCAGCGCGATGATGCCGCAGAACATGGTGACGGCGAGCAGGCCCATCATGGCGAGCGTGGTCGCCGCGTTGCGCGACTTGGGCTTGCGGAAGGCCGGTACGCCGTTGGAGATCGCCTCGACACCGGTGAGCGCGGCGCAGCCGGAGGAGAAGGCGCGCAGGAGCAGGAAGACCAGGGCGAAGCCGGCGAGGCCCGGGTGTTCGGGCTTGATCTCGTAGTCCGCGCTCGGTGCGTGCATGTCGTCGCCGAGCACGGCCCCGCGGAACGCCCCCCAGGCGATCATGGTGAAGACGCCCACGACGAAGACGTACGTGGGGATCGCGAAGAGCGTGCCCGACTCCCTGACCCCCCGCAGGTTCATCAGCGTCAGCAGCACGATCACGCCGATCGCGCAGGCCACCTTGTGCTCGACGACGAACGGGATCGCCGAGCCCAGGTTCTCGATCCCGGAGGAGATCGACACGGCGACGGTGAGGACGTAGTCGACGAGCAGGGCGCTGGCGACGGTCAGGCCGGCCTTGGGGCCGAGGTTGGTGGTGGCCACCTCGTAGTCGCCGCCGCCGCTGGGGTACTCGCGGACGTTCTGGCGGTAGGAGGCGACCACGGTGAACATCAGCACGACGACCGCGACGGCGATCCAGGGGCTGAAGTGGTACGCCGACAGGCCCGCGATCGACAGGACCAGCAGCACCTCGCCGGGGGCGTACGCCACGGAGGAGAGCGGGTCGGAGGCGAAGACGGGCAGTGCGACGCGCTTCGGCAGGAGCGTTTCACCCAGCCGGTCACTGCGCAGTGCGCGCCCGATCAGAATCCGTTTGGGCACGTCGGTCAATTTGGACACAGCAGTGGATCGTAGGCCTTCGGGCCAGGGGCCGCCCAACCACCACCCCACATCCATACGGCTTCCATACGCCTCTGCTCTCCGGGTGAAATCACCGGATGGCCGGACCGCGGATTCGGCAGGTCGGGGCACTTCCATGCCTATATGACTGAGCGTCGTCGCCTCTATGACCGAGCGTCGTCCGCCGCCCCGCCGCTTCCCCGTCCGTTGCCGCTCCGTGGAGGTTCCATGCACCCGACCCCAGAACTGATCGGTGCCGCGGCCTCCCTCCTCGGCCTCGGCATCCTCGCGCTGGCGAGCGTGCGCAGCATCACGCGCCGCTGACCGCCCCGGGCAGGCGCCCGGGGACTCCGGCGAGCAGGGCCTCCGGTCCGATGGCGGCCACCCGCGTCGACGGCACCGTGCAGGCGTACGCCCCCGCCACCGCCCCGAGCCGGGCGCGGTGGAGGGCGCCTTCGCCGCCGAGCCGGCCGTACGGGAAAGTGGCTGCGAACGCGACGGCCGGGCCCCGGAGGGCGTCGGGACCGCGATCCCCCGGCATGATGTTGCCTGGCGGCCCGCACGCAGGCCGCGATGTTTGCCTGGCGAGCCGAAAGAGAGACATGAGCACGAAGGTCATGAAGGTCCAACGGCCTGCAGGAAGCGCGGTGTGACGCGATGCATATTGTCATCATGGGCTGCGGAAGGGTGGGTTCCGACCTGGCCCAGTCCCTGGAGGAACAGGGGCACACGGTCGCCGTGATCGACCAGGACCCCACCGCCTTCCGCCGGCTGGGCTCCTCGTTCGGCGGCCGCCGGGTCACCGGGGTCGGTTTCGACCAGGACACCCTGCGCGAGGCGGGCATCGAGGAGGCGGGCGCCTTCGCCGCCGTCTCCAGCGGCGACAACTCCAACATCATCGCCGCGCGGGTGGCCCGTGAGATGTTCGGCATCGAGCACGTCGCCGCCCGCATCTACGACCCCCGCCGCGCGGAGGTCTACCAGCGTCTGGGCATCCCCACCGTGGCGACGGTGCGCTGGACGGCCGACCAGATGCTGCGCCGGCTGCTCCCCTCGGGCGCCGAACCGCTGTGGCGCGATCCCACCGGCGGGGTCCAGCTCGCCGAGGTGCACACCTCCACGGCCTGGGTGGGGCACCGGATCAGCAGGCTGCAGGACGAGACCGGGGTGCGGGTGGCCTTTCTGACCCGGCTCGGCGAGGCGATCCTGCCCAGCTCGCAGACGGTGCTGCAGGAGGGGGACCTGGTGCATGTGATGATGCGCACCGACGAGATCGACCGCGTCGAGGCGGCGTTCGCCAAGGGGCCCGAGAAGGAGGGCGGTCACTGATGAGGGTCGCCATTGCCGGAGCCGGCGCCGTCGGCCGCTCGATCGCGGGCGAGCTGCTGGAGAACGGCCACGAGATCCTGCTGATCGACAAGGCGCCGACCGCCATCTCGGTCGAGCGCGTGCCGCAGGCGGAGTGGCTGCTCGCCGACGCCTGCGAGATCACCTCGCTGGACGAGGCGGCGCTCCAGCGCTGCAACGTCGTCATCGCCGCGACCGGCGACGACAAGGTCAACCTGGTCGTCTCGCTGCTCGCCAAGACCGAGTACGGCGTCCCGCGCGTCGTCGCCCGGGTGAACAACCCGAAGAACGAGTGGCTCTTCAACGAGTCCTGGGGCGTGGACGTCGCCGTCTCCACCCCGCGCCTGATGTCGGCCCTGGTGGAGGAGGCGGTCAGCGTCGGCGACCTGGTCCGGCTGCTGCGCTTCAGCCACGGCGACGCCAACCTGGTCGAGCTGACCCTGCCGGAGGAGTCGGCGCTGGCCGGCACGCAGGTCGGGGACGTCCAGTGGCCGCAGGACACCTCGCTGGTCACCATCATCCGCGGCACGCGCGTCCTGACGCCGACCCGGGAGGACTCCCTGGAGGCCGGCGACGAGCTCCTCTTCGTGGCCGCCCAGGCGCGTGAGGAGCAGCTGGAGGACCTGCTCTCGGTCCGCAAGGAGTCGTAGAAGAAGGGGGCGTCCGGAGAACTCCGGGCGCCCCCGCTTTCGTACGGACTAGGACTCGCGGCGGTGACGGCCGGCCGTCGTGGTCTCGCCGTTCTCCCGCGCGGCGGCGGCCTTGCGCTCCTCCTCCGCGCGCTCCTCCGCCTCCATCTCGGCGAACACGTCGATCGGCGGCGGCGCCTTCGCCAGGAACACCCAGGTCAGATACACGGCGAGCAGGAACGGCGGGATCTTCAGCGCGATCAGCACCCAGCCCAGCTGGGTGGTGTCCGCCCACCAGTACAGCGGGAACAGGATCGCGCTCTTGCCGAGCAGGATCAGCCCCCAGGCCCAACTGGCCTTGGTGTACGCCTTCTTCCGGCCGGGGTTGCGGGTGCGCCAGGAGAGGTTCTCCTTGAAGACGGGGCCCAGCATCAGACCGATCAGCGGGACGCCCGCCATCGCCGTGACGATGTACGCCAGGGCCAGGCCCAGGGTGTACAGCATGCCCGGCAGGTAGAAGTCCTTGGCGTTCCCGGTCATCATCGCGAAGACCACACCGAAGGCGACGCCGAAGACGCCGCTGAAGGCGTGCTTGACGGTGTCCTTCATCGCCAGCCGGACCACGACCATCACCAGCGACACGGCGAGCGCCGCGATCGCCGACATGTGCAGGTCCTTGTTGACCGTGTAGATGCTGACGAAGAGCAGCCCGGGGAGCACCGTCTCGACCATGCCCCGCACCCCGCCGAACGCTTCGAAGAGGGCGGCTTCGGTCACCGCCCGGGCGTCGTCCGCGGATGTGTCTTCGGTCGTCGGCTTGTCGAGTGACGTCACCGGCTACTCCCGTCCGAGGGGTCTCAGTTCGTATTTCGGATTGAACAGCACCCGGCGGCCCCGGCTCATCGAGATCCGGCCCGATGCGATCAGCTTGCGCCCCGGCTCTATCCCCACGATGGAGCGTCTGCCGAGCCACACCACGTCGAGTGCGGCGGAGCCGTCGAACAGCTCGGCCTCCAGGGCCGGAACCCCCGCGCGCGGCCGCAGCGTGACCGTGCGCAAGGTACCAGTAACCGTGACGATCTGCCGGTCGCGGCAGTCGCCTATCCGCGTACAGCCGGCCGTCTCGGCGTCCTCACGCAGCTCCTCGGACTCCAGGTCCTCCTGAGACGAGGAGAGCCGGTCGAGCATGCGCCGGAACCGGCCTGCCGGCTTCTCGGATCGAGGAACAGCACTCATATCTGAAGCGTACCGGGGTGCACTGACGGTTACGTACCCCCTGCCGCCCCGGTCCGAACGGGCCTCTCCGGGGCACTGCGCGCGGGGATGCTCCCGACCTTCACTTCTCGAAGCGGTAGCCCATGCCCGGCTCGGTGATGAGGTGCCTCGGATGTGACGGATCCGCCTCCAGCTTCCGCCGCAGCTGCGCCATGTACACGCGCAGGTAGTTCGTCTCCGTGCCGTACGACGGCCCCCACACCTCCCGCAGCAGCTGCTTCTGCGCCACCAGCCGGCCGCCGGCCCGCACCAGCACCTCCAGCAGATGCCATTCGGTGGGGGTCAGCCGTACGTCCTTGCCGCCGCGGTTGACCTTCTTCGCGGCCAGGTCGACGGTGAAGGCGGCGGTCTCCACCACCACGTCGCCGCCGTCCCCCGCGGGCTCCGCGCGGCGTACGGCGGCCCGCAGCCGGGCCAGCAGTTCGTCCATGCCGAAGGGCTTGGTGACGTAGTCGTCGGCCCCCGCGTCCAGCGCCTGGACCTTCTCGTCGGAGGCGTGCCGGGCGGACAGCACCAGGACGGGCACCCGGGTCCAGCCGCGCAGCCCCCTGAGCACCTCGACGCCGTCCATGTCGGGCAGGCCGAGGTCGAGGACGACCACGTCGGGATGGCGGGCGGCGGCCGTACGGAGGGCGCCGGCGCCGTCGTGGGCGGAGTCGACCTCGTACGAGCGTGCCTTGAGGTTGATCACAAGGGCGCGCACGATGGCCGGGTCGTCGTCGACCACCAGTACACGGGTCATGAGGGCTGCCTTTCGGGTTCTGCGGCCGTCGCGGCCCGCGGGTTCTCCGGGTGCGCCGCGACGGCGCACAGGGTGAGCGTCATGGTGAGGCCGCCGCCGGGGGTGTCCTCGGCGTTCAGGGTGCCGCCCATGGCCTCGGCGAAGCCCCGGGCGACCGCCAGTCCGAGACCGACACCGGCCCCGCGCGGGGCGTCACCGTGCCGCTGGAAGGGTTCGAAGATGTGGTCCTTGGCCTCGTCGGGGACGCCGGGGCCGCGGTCCACCACCCGCACCTCGACCCGGTCGGCGTGGGCGCTGGCGGCGACCAGGACGGGCAGGCCGGGTGGACTGTACTTGACGGCGTTCTCGATCACGTTGGCCATCGCCCGCTCCAGCAGCCCCGGGTCCACGGCGACCATGGGCAGGGCTTCGGGAATGTCCAGGGCGACGCTGCCCTCGGGCACCCCGCCGAGCGCCATCGGCACCACCTCGTCCAGGTCGATCCCCCGGATCAGGGGGGTGACCGTGCCGGTGTGCAGCCGGGACATGTCGAGCAGGTTGCCCACCAGGTGGTCCAGGCGGTCGGCGCCGTCCTCGATCCCCTCCAGCAGCTCGGCCCGGTCCTCGGGGGACCACTCGACGTCCTCGGAGCGCAGCGAGGAGACGGCGGCCTTGATCCCGGCCAGCGGGGTGCGCAGGTCGTGGCTGACGGCGGCCAGCAGGGCGGTGCGGATGCGGTTGCCCTCGGCGAGGGCGAGGGCCCGGCCGGCCTGCTCGCGCAGCCGGCGGCGGTCCAGGACGACGGCGGCCTGCGCGGCGAAGGCGGCCAGGACCCTGCGGTCCTCGGCGGGCGGCACCCGGCCGGTCAGCGCCAGCGCCATGTGGTCGCCGACCGGCACCTCCACGTCCGCGTCCTCGGGCCGTTCGACCGGGCGTCCGCGCCCTGCCCGGCCGGCGCAGGTCCACGGCTCGACGTCGCCCGCGCGTTCGAGGAGGGCGGCGGACTCCATGCCGAAGGTCTCGCGGACCCGCTCCAGCAGGTCCTCAAGGCCGGTCTCCCCGCGCAGTACGTTGCCGGCCAGGAAGGACAGGATCTCCGACTCGGCGCGCAGCCGGGCCGCCTGGTGGGTGCGCCGGGCCGCGAGGTCGACCACGGACGCCACCGCCGCGCCCACCGCGACGAAGATCACGATGGCGGTGATGTTCTTCGGGTCGGAGACGGTCCAACGGTGCAGGGGCGGGGTGTAGAAGTAGTTCAGCAGCAGCGAGCCGACCGCCGCGGAGGCCAGCGCCGGCCAGAGCCCGCCGAGCAGGGCCGCCGCCACCGTCAGGGCCAGGAACAGCAGCATGTCGTTGGCGAGTCCCAGGTCCACGGCGCTGAGCAGCGCCGCCACCGCCACCGGTCCTGCCACGCCGACCGCCCAGCCCCAGGCCAGCCGGGAGCGCCCGAGCCGTGCGCCCCGGGCTCCGGGCAGCCCGCGGCCCTTGGCGACCTCCTCGTGGGTGACGATGTGCACGTCCAGGTCGGGTCCCGAGTCCCGGGCGACGGTCGCTCCGACGCCGGGCCCGAAGACGTACTGCCAGGCCGGGCGGCGCGAGGAGCCGAGCACGATCTGGGTGGCGTTGGCCCCGCGCGCGAAGGCCAGCAGGTCGGCGGGTATGTCGTCGCCGACGACGTGGTGGAAGGTGCCGCCGAGGTCCTCCACCAGGGTGCGCTGCTCGACCAGTTCCCCGGGTGAGGCCGCGGTGAGCCCGTCGCTGCGGGAGATGTAGACGGCGAGCAGCTCGCCGCCGGCGCCCTTCTCCGCCAGCCGCGCGGCCCGCCGGAGGAGGGTGCGGCCCTCGGGGCCGCCGGTCAGGCCGACGACGATCCGCTCGCGGGAGCCCCATATCGCCGAGACCTCGTGCTCGCTGCGGTAGCGCTGGAGGTGGGCGTCGACCCGGTCGGCCACCCACAGCAGCGCAAGCTCCCTGAGCGCGGTGAGGTTGCCGGGGCGGAAGTAGTTGGACAGGGCGGCGTCGACCTCGTCCGGCTGGTGGATGTTCCCGTGCGCCATGCGGCGGCGCAGTGCCTCGGGCGTCATGTCGACCAGCTCGATCTGGTCCGCCCGCCGCACCACCTCGTCGGGTACGGTCTCCCGCTCCCGTACGCCGGTGATCGACTCCACGACGTCGCCCAGCGACTCCAGGTGCTGGATGTTGACCGTGGAGAGCACGTCGATCCCGGCGGCGAGCAGTTCCTCCACGTCCTGCCAGCGCTTGGCGTTGCGCGAGCCGGGGACGTTGGTGTGGGCGAGTTCGTCGACGAGGGCCACCTTGGGGCGGCGGGCGAGGACGGCGTCGAGGTCCATCTCCGTCAGGACTGCCCCGCGGTGTTCGATGTCCCGGTGCGGGATCTGCTCCAGTCCGTGCAGCAGCGCCTCGGTACGGGGCCTGCCGTGCGGTTCGGCGTGGGCCACCACGCAGTCGGTGCCGCGTTCGGCACGGCGGTGGGCCTCGGAGAGCATCGCGTACGTCTTGCCGACGCCCGGTGCCGCACCGAGATGGATCCGAAGGTTGCCGCGTCCCATGGCCTCATTGTCTTCCGCCGTGCCGCCCGGCCGGACGCGGGGCCCGGCGGGGGTCGGTGCTCGACGATCCCGCCGTCGCTCAGCTCCAGGACGCGGTCGGCGAGATCGAGGAGAGTGGTGTCGTGGGTGGCGACGAGCGCGGTGACGTGCTCGCTGCGGACGACCGCGCGCAGCGGCTCCGTCACGGCGTGCCCGGTCTCCGCGTCCAGCCGGCCGGTCGGTTCGTCGGCGATGAGGAGGGAGGGGCTGTTGGCGAGGGCGCGGGCGACGGCGACCCTCCCCCAGTGCCTGAACGGGCCTGGGGGCACCCCCAGCTGCCGGCCGCCGGAGAGTTCGCCGGGCCGCTGGGCGGCGTGGTCGGCGAGGGACAGCAGCAGGTCGACACGCTCCTCGCGCTCGCGCGGGTCGGCGCGGCGCAGCCGCAGCGGGACGCCGACGTTCTCGGCGGCGGTGAGGACAGGGATGAGGCCGAAGGACTGGAAGACGAAGCCGACGTGGTCCCGGCGCAGGGCGAGCAGCCCGTTCTCGTCGAGGCCGGCGAGGTCGCGTCCGTCGACGGCGCCCCGCCCCCGGTCGGGGGCGTCGAGGCCGCCGACGATGTTCAGGAGCGTGGTCCTGCCGGATCCGGAGCGGCCCTTAAGGGCGACCGGTTCGCCGCGCGGGACGTCGAAGGAGACACCGCGCAGCGCGTGGACGGCGGCGGCTCCGGTGCCGTAGGACTTGTGCACGTCCTCGACGCGCACCATGGTTCCGGTGACCACCTGACCCATCCGACCGCCCTCCCCCGTGGACCGGGCGCCGGTATCCCCGCCCGACGCCCGGTCGATCAACGGTCGGGCCGGATCGTCCCCCGTGGGTGAAGGGGCCCCGGGCGGCGAAGAGGGTGTCGACGGACGGGCGGGTGCGTCCGGCCGACGGGGCCGCACACCGGAGAAGCCGCTCCACGCACGGCGAGGGGCCGCGTCCCGCCGAAACGGGACGCTGCCCCTCGCACGGACCATGGCCGGAGGCCGCCGACTAGCGCACCTCGGTGATCTCCGGTCCGCGCTGGAGCTGGCCCATGCCGCCGGCGAAGCGGGAGCCCTCCTCCTGCTGCACGTTCTCGGGGACCATCTGCGCGTCGTTCGGCAGCTTCAGGACGATCGGGTCGCGCGGGGCCATCGGGCCCTCACCGCGCACCACGACCGTGTCCCGGAAGATCTGCTCGAGGAGTCCGGCGGCCTGCGGCTGCACCGCGCCCTGGCCCGAGATCACCCCGCGCAGGAACCAGCGGGGGCCGTCCACACCGACGAACCGCACGACCTGGAAGCCGCCGGTGCCGTCCGGCAGCTGCACCGGCACCTGGGCCCGCAGCTCCCAGCCCAGCGGGCCCTCCACCTCGTCGATGATGCCGCCCTGCTGGGTGATGCCGGCCGCGATCTCCTCGCGCACCTCGCCCCAGATGCCCTCCCGCTTGGGCGCGGCGAAGCCCTGCAGCTGGATGGCGCTGTCCCGCAGCACGACGGTGGCCGCGACGATCGCGTCGCCCGCGACCTCCACCCGCAGCTCCATGCCGTCGACACCGGGCACGAACAGGCCGCCCAGATCGACCCGGCCCTCGCCGGGCTCACTGACCTCGGTGCTGTCCCAGGGTCCGTCGGGCCGCGGCGCCGGCTCGAGCCTCAGCCGCTCGGCCTCCTCGCCCGCCTCCGCGTCGACACCGTCGACGACCTGCTCGGCCTCGCCGGCCGCACCGTCGGCGGCATCCTTCTTCTTGCGACGTCCGAACACGTCACTGTCCTTCCCGGTCGGATACGACCGAAGCGTATCGATTCCCACCCGCTGTGCCGCCGACGGCGGCCTGACCGCTTGTGCCGTTCTCGCCCTCCACCGAGGCGTGCCCGCCGGTGGACCCGAAGCCCCCCTCGGCCCGCGCCGAGCCGGGAAGCTCCGCCACCGGTACGAAGCGGACCCTCTCGACCTGCTGGACGACCAGTTGGGCAATCCGGTCGAAGCGCTCGAACCGCACGGTCTCGCGCGGGTCGAGATTCACCACGATCACCTTGATCTCCCCACGGTACCCGGCATCAACCGTCCCCGGGGCATTCACCAGGGCGACGCCGCAGCGGGCGGCAAGACCGGATCGCGGGTGCACGAAGGCCGCGTACCCGTCGGGCAGCGCCACAGACACCCCCGTGGGCAGCACGGCCCGCTCTCCGGGAGCCAGTTCGCGGGCCTCGGTGGTCCGCAGATCGGCCCCCGCGTCCCCCGGGTGCTCGTACGCCGGAAGCGGCACGTCGGGGTCGACGCGCCTGATCAGCACCTCGAGTGCGCCGGATCGGGGCCCGCTCACGGGTTCACCTCGAAGGCACGGGCGCGGCGGACCTGGTCGGGGTCCTCCATGGCGGCCCGGATCTCCTCCTGGCGGCCGTGGTCGACGAAGTGGTCGACCTTGACCTCGATGAACAGGGCGTCGGCGCGGACCGCGACCGGCCCGTCGGGGCCGCCGATGTGTCCGGTGGCGGTGCAGTAGATCTTCCGCCCGGCCACCGCCGTCACCTCGGCCCGAAGGTGCAGCACGGTGCCGACCGGCACGGGCCGGACGAAGTCGGTCTCCAGCCTGCCGGTCACCGCGATGGTGCGCAGCAGCCAGTTGAGCGAGCCGAGCGTCTCGTCCAGGGCGGTGGCGAGCACCCCGCCGTGCGCGAGTCCCGGGGCGCCCTGGTGGGCGGGCTGCACGGTGAACTCGGCGGTGATCGACACGCCTTCGCCGGCGCGGGCCTCGAGGTGCAGCCCGTGGGGCTGTTCGCCGCCACAGCCGAAACACCGGCCGTAGTGCGCGCCCAGGAGCTCGCCGGGTGCGGGGGCGTCCGGGTGGCGCACGGGGGTCACGGCGTCGGCCGGGGGCTGAAGAGCTGCGGAAGTACCACTCACAGCCGCAGACCTTACCCGCGCGTGAGTCCGGGCCCGACACCGTGCCAAGCTTGGATTCATGCAGCTCTCGGCCTCCCCGTACGAAGAACGCCTCACCGCCCCCCGCTCCTGGTGGCTGCTCTCCTTCCTGGCGGGGGTCTCCCTGGCGCTGATCCTGCTGCCGTTCGGCACGCTGCCGATGCTCGGCGGCCTGGCCGGCGGCACCGCCGCGGCGGCCGTGGTGGCCAGTTCGTACGGCTCGGTGCGCATCCGGGTCGTGGGCGGCCATCTGATCGCGGGCGAGGCGAAGATCCCGGTGTCGGCGCTGGGCGAGGCGGAGATCCTGGACGCCGACGAGGCCCGGGCCTGGCGCACCCACAAGGCCGACCCGCGCTGCTTCATGCTGTTGCGGGCGTACATTCCGGGCGCGCTGCGCGTGGACGTCACCGACCCCGAGGACCCGACCCCCTACGTCTTCCTGTCGACACGCGAGCCTCAGCGGCTGGCGCGGGCGCTGCGGGCGGCGAAGGACGCGGCGGACGCCGCGTAGCGGCGGTACGGGGAACACGCGGGCGGGACGCCACCCGGAGGACTCACGGGGCCTGGTGCCCGTCACCCTTCCCCGGGTGGCCGCCGAGCTCCTTGAGGGCGTCCTCGGGGAGGGCGTCGTCGGGGCGCTCCAGGGCGGGGAGGGCCGGCAGCGCGTCCCAGGGCACCTGGATTCTGCGCAGGTCGTCCCGGATGCGTGCGGCGAGCTTTCTGGTGTCCCTGCGGTTCATGGCGGCGCCCACGGCGGCTCCCACCAGGAACGGCATCAGGTTCGGCAGGTTGCGGACCGTGCGCTTCATGATCCGCTGGCGCAGTTCGCGCTTCATGCGGCTGTTCAGCGCCGCGCTCACGGTCGAGGGTTTGGTGGCCTCGACCCCGCGCTCCTCCGACCAGGAGTTGAGATACACGGTGCTGCGCCGGCCGAGGGTGCCGGCCGGCCGTACGCCGTAGACCTCGTGGAGTTCGGCGATCAGCTTCAGTTCGATCGCGGCGACGCCGGTGATCTCGGCGGCCAGCTCCGCCGGCATCGCGGGCGGTACGGGCATCATGGCCGCCGCGCCGACCCCGGCCCCGACCGTCGCCGTGGCCTTCGCGGCGCCCGCCACGAGTCTGTCCGCGAGCTCCTCGGGGCCGAGGCCGGGGAACTGCCGGCGCAGCGTCCCGAGGTCGCGTACGGGCACCCGCGGGGCGATCTCGATGATCCGGTCCGCGAGATGCGCCAGTCCCGCACGGGCGCGGGCACCGCCCTTGCGGGCGCCTTCCCTGGCCTTCTCACGGATCACGGCGGCCCGCCGGTGCGCCGCCGGCGCGGTGACCTCCAGGGATGCCGGGAGGTCACCCCGACCGACTGCCGCTTCGAGCGAGGCCGCCCCGGTACCGGTTGAGCCCCGCTCTTGGTCACGCGTGTCGTGCTGCGGGCCCCCCTGGGGCCCCGGGTCCGCTCCCCTCTTGAAGAAGCGGCGCTTCCGCGGAGGGGTCGAGCCAGTCACGGCCGACCCCGCCTCAGTCGCAGTCGCGGCAGATCGGCTGGCCGTTCTTCTCGCGGGCCAGCTGGCTGCGGTGATGGACCAGGAAGCAGCTCATGCAGGTGAACTCGTCCTGCTGCTTGGGCAGGACCCGGACGGCCAGCTCCTCGTTCGAGAGGTCCGCTCCGGGCAGTTCCAGGCC
The DNA here is from genome assembly GCF_042749965.1 of Streptomyces sp. NPDC059454. Classification (NCBI taxonomy): domain Bacteria; kingdom Bacillati; phylum Actinomycetota; class Actinomycetes; order Kitasatosporales; family Streptomycetaceae; genus Streptomyces; species Streptomyces sp. NPDC059454. The sequence continues at coordinate 97,309 of NZ_JBHYVC010000011.1, forward strand.
CTCGGCGGCCTCGAACTCGTCGACGTCCACGGCCGAGGCCGACTTGTCGTTCCGCCGGGCCTTCAGCTCTTCGAGACTGTCCGAGTCGACGTCGTCGTCGGTCTTGCGTGGAGTGTCGTAGTCGGTTGCCATTGGTCGCTCTCCCCCTCTGGGTGTATGCGGTGTCTCCAGCGCACGTAACGCGTGAGAGGCCGGACTTGTGCCCGACCTGAGGCGGAGATTTTGCCTCACATCAAGGTCTGTTACTCAATCGACACCCAACCGGACTCCTCATGAGTGATCGGCTTGGATGGCGATGGGGACCGTACACGGTCCGAATGTCGCACTTCAAAGGCGCCTCACCGTGTACTTCCCGTGATCAAGCCCCTCGAAAACCGGGATTTTCCCGACTTTTGAGGGGATACATGATCACGGAGAGTGGGCAGCCGGGGAATCGCTCTTGTGATCGATCACACATGGAATCACCGGAGAGGTGCCCCGAAAATTCCGCTCAAAGCGAACACCTCGTCGTGTCGGCGGCATCATCTCAGATCGGCAGGGTGACACGCATCACGAGCCCGCCCCCCTCGCGCGGTTGTGCGTAAATGTGTCCGCCGTGCGCCCGGGCGACCGATCGCACGATGGACAGACCGAGTCCGACGCCCTTGTCGCTGCCCGTGCGCTCGGTACGCAGCCGCCGGAACGGCTCGAAGAGATTGTCGATCTCGTACGCGGGTACCACCGGGCCCGTGTTCGACACCACCAGGACCGCCTGTCCGTGCTCCACGTCGGTGGCGACCTCGACCCAGCCCTCCCCGGACACGTTGTACCGCACGGCGTTCTGCAGCAGGTTCAGCGCGATCCGCTCCAGCAGCACACCGTTGCCCTGGACGACCGCGGGCCGGCGCGTGCCGCGGATCTCCACGCCCTTGGCCTCCGCCTCGCCGTGCACCTGGTCGATGGCCTGGGTGGCGACCTCGGCGAGGTCCACGGGTTTGCGCTCGACGATCTGGTTGTCGCTGCGGGCGAGCAGCAGCAGGCCCTCCACGAGCTGTTCGCTGCGCTCGTTGGTGGACAGCAGCGTCCTGCCCAGCTGCTGGAGCTCCACCGGAGCATGGGGATCGGAGAGGTGCACCTCCAGCAGGGTGCGGTTGATCGCCAGCGGGGTGCGCAGCTCGTGCGAGGCGTTGCCCACGAAGCGCTGCTGGGCGGTGAACGCCCGCTGGAGCCGCTCCAGCATGTCGTCGAAGGTGTCGGCCAGCTCCTTCAGCTCGTCGTCCGGGCCGTCCAGCTCGATCCGGCGGGACAGGTCCGAGCCGGCCACCGCGCGGGCGGTGCGGGTGATCCGGCCCAGCGGCGACAGGACCCGGCCGGCCATGGCGTAGCCGAAGGCGAAGGCGATGACGGCGAGGCCCAGCAGGGCCAGCAGGGAGCGGCTGAGCAGGTTGTCCAGGGCGACCTGGCGCTGGTGGTCGATGCACTCACTGATCCGGGCGTTGAACTCGGACAGCTCCAGGTTGCCGTTGGCGATGCCCGGACAGTCGTTGCTGGAGACCTTCAGGCCGTTGAAGTCGACGATCTTGAACAAGGGCTGGCTGCCGGTGCGCAGGGCCTGGGCGGCGAGCAGGTAGATGATCGACAGCAGCAGGATGCCTGCGATCAGGAACATGCCGCCGTACAGCAGCGTGAGCCGTATGCGGATGGTGGGACGCAGCCACGGCAGCGGGGTGGCCGAGCGGGGGTCCCAGGTGGGTTTGGGGGGCGCCGTGGGGGGCGCGGGTGTGGCGGCCATCAGTCATCAGATCCGGTATCCGGAGCCGGGCACGGTCACGATGACCGGCGGCTCCCCCAGCTTGCGGCGCAGGGTCATCACGGTCACCCGCACCACGTTGGTGAACGGGTCCGTGTTCTCGTCCCAGGCCTTCTCCAGCAGCTGCTCCGCGGAGACGACCGCGCCCTCGCTGCGCATGAGCACCTCCAGGACGGCGAACTCCTTCGGCGCGAGCTGCACCTCCTTGCCGTCGCGGAAGACCTCGCGGCGGTTGGGGTCGAGCTTGATCCCGGCACGCTCCAGGACGGGCGGCAGCGGCACGCTCGTACGCCGCCCGAGGGCGCGCACGCGCGCGATGAGCTCGCTGAACGCGAAGGGCTTGGGCAGATAGTCGTCGGCGCCGATCTCCAGGCCCTCGACACGGTCGCTGACGTCGCCGGACGCCGTGAGCATCAGCACGCGCGTGGGCATGCCGAGCTCGACGATCCTGCGGCAGACGTCGTCGCCGTGCACGAGCGGGAGGTCGCGGTCGAGGACGACCACGTCGTAGTCGTTGACGCCGATGCGCTCCAGGGCGGCCGCACCGTCGTACACGACGTCGACGGCCATGGCCTCCCGGCGCAGTCCGGTGGCCACCGCATCGGCGAGCAGCTGCTCGTCCTCGACGACGAGTACGCGCACGTCGCTTGTCCTTCCTCATGTCCCGCCCTTGGTCGGACAGCGCCTTGAGGGCGCACTCGGGCAGGGGTACGGGTGGGTGTGTTGACCTCCATCCTGCCCTTTTCGGCCGTAAGTCGGCTGTAAGGCGGAGTGAGGGGGCGGTGGCGGGCAGGCGCGGGACCGGGGAACATCCGGGCGAACGGGGTGGGAATACGAGAATTTCTCGCGCGGTTAGGTTTCCCCGGAAGAGAGCTTGGGGAGGACGGGTTTTACATCCCGCGATCACGCTCTGCACGTACCGCACCACCATGCGGTACGTATCAGTCCGCTTCCGCAGAGCGGGCGTGGATGTCCGGCACCGTCGCCGCCCGGCCGAGCGGCGCTGGGCATCCGCCTCGGACGTGATCATCCCTTCCGAACGGCACACCCCCGTGCCACCGACCCACCGACCCAGGACGAGGGGGCGCAGCATGGACGCATTCACCGCAGGACTTCTGCAGCGCATAAAGGCGACCGAGTCCGATCTGTCGCGGGCCCGTGACGACGGCGACGACTTCCTCGTCGACGTGGAACAGGGCGAACTCGACGACCTGCGCCGCCTCGCCGCCGAGCACGGCGTGGAGGTCGGCGCGTACAGCGTCTGACCGGCTCGCGCAGAACGGGCCCCGGCGAATCCAGCGCCGGGGCCCGTTCGTGTCCGTGTGCCTCAGTCGTGCCAGGCGCCGTGGTCCTCCAGCAGCCGCTGGAGCGGCTCGAAGACGCCCGGGGTCGCGGCGACCGTGAGGTCCCAGGACGGACGGTCCCCGGGGCGGCCGCCGGTCAGGGCGCCCGCCTCGCGGGCGATCAGGTCACCGGCTGCCATGTCCCAGGGGTGCAGCCCGCGCTCGTAGTAGCCGTCGAGGCGCCCCGCGGCGAGGTCGCACAGGTCGATCGCGGCCGAGCCGCCGCGCCGGATGTCCCGCAGCAGGGGGATCAGCCGCTGTGCCACGTCGGCCTGGTGGGTGCGGACCTCGGCGACGTAGTTGAAACCGGTCGACACCAGGGCCTGGTCCAGGGGCGGCGAGGGACGGCAGGTCAGCCGCCGCTCGCCCGTCCAGGCACCGGTGGCCCAGGCGCCGCCGCCGCGTACCGCGTGGTACGCCTCGCCCCGCATGGGGGCCGTGACCGCCCCGGCCACGGTCTCGCCGTCCTGCTCGGCGGCGATGGAGACGGCCCAGGTGGGCAGGCCGTACAGATAGTTGACCGTGCCGTCGAGCGGGTCGATCACCCAGCGGATGCCGCTGCTGCCCTCGGTGGAGGCGCCCTCCTCGCCGAGGAAGCCGTCCTCCGGGCGGCGCTCGGCGATCAGCGTGGTGATCAGCTTCTCGGCCGCGATGTCCATCTCGGTGACGACGTCGATCGGGCTGGACTTGGTCGCGGCGACCGCGAGGTCGGCCGGGCGCCCGTCGCGCAGCAGCTCACCCGCGCGGCGGGCCGCCTCCCGGGCGAGCTCCAGCAGTTCCGTGTGCAGGGGGTCGGTCACGGCGCTCCTCATGCGTAGGGACTGTCGGCGCCCGCGGCGGCGGGGCGCGGGGCGCGGGCCGGGCAGCAGCCCACCGGGCAGAGGTCGTGGCTCGCGCCGAGCGCGCCCAGGGCGCACGGCGCGACGTCCTGCCCGCGTTCGGCGGCGGCGCGTTCCACGATCAGCTCACGGATCGCGGCGGCGAACCGCGGGTCGGCGCCGACGGTCGCCGAACGGCGTACCGGAAGGCCCAGCTCCGCCGCCTTGGCCGTGGCCTCGGTGTCGAGGTCGTAGATGACCTCCATGTGGTCGGAGACGAAGCCGATGGGGGCCATGACCACGGCCGGGACCCCGGCCGCGTGCCGCTCCTCGAGGTGGTCGCAGATGTCGGGCTCCAGCCAGGGGATGTGCGGGGCGCCGGAACGGGACTGGTAGACGAGCTGCCAGGGGTGGTCGACGCCGGTGCGCTCGCGGACGGCGTCGGCGATCAGCCGGGCCACGTCCAGGTGCTGCCGGACGTACGCGCCGCCGTCGCCGTGCTCCTCGGCCGGGCCGGAGGTGTCGGCGGCGGAGGTGGGGATCGAGTGGGTGCAGAAGGCGATGTGCGCGCCGTCCCGGACGTCCTCGGGGAGGTCGTCGAGCGACCGCACGACCCCGTCGATCATGGGCTCGACGAAGCCGGGGTGGTTGAAGTAGTGCCGCAGCTTGTCGATCCTCGGCGGCTCCAGCCCCTCCTGCTCCAGGGTCGCGAGGGCGTCGGCGAGGTTCTCGCGGTACTGGCGGCAGCCCGAGTAGGAGGCGTAGGCGCTGGTGGCCAGGACGAGGATGCGGCGGCGGCCGCCCTGGACCATCTCGCGCAGGGTGTCGGTGAGGTAGGGCGCCCAGTTGCGGTTGCCCCAGTGGACCGGCAGGTCCAGGCCGTGCTCGGCGAAGTCCCCCCGCAGCGCGTCGAGCAGGGCGCGGTTCTGGTCGTTGATGGGGCTGACCCCGCCGAAGAGGAAGTAGTGCTGCCCGACTTCCTTCAGGCGTTCCTTGGGGATGCCGCGCCCGCGCGTCACGTTCTCCAGGAACGGGACCACGTCGTCCGGGCCTTCGGGACCACCGAAAGAGAGCAGGAGCAGGGCGTCGTAAGGGCTGGCATCGAGCACGTCTGGCATGTCTCGATCCTGCCACCCGACGCTGACAGCCGGGACGGGGCGGGGGGTTCCACCGGCTACGACGCGGGATTTCCGGGTGCGTCGGGGTGACCTGACCCGTAAGCTGTATCGGTTGCGGTCGCACCTTACTGAGATGTTCGGAGAACCCGTGCCCAGCCCGTACCGTGCCCTGTTCGCCGCACCCGGCAGCAGGGCCTTCTCCGCCGCGGGATTCCTCGGCCGGATGCCGCTGTCCATGATGGGCATCGGCGTGGTGACGATGATTTCCCAGCTCACCGGGAGGTACGGGCTGGCCGGCGCGCTGTCGGCGACCATCGCGCTGGCCGCCGCCGTGGCGGGCCCGCAGGTCTCGCGTCTGGTGGACCGGTACGGGCAGCGGCGGGTGCTGCGCCCCGCGACGCTGGTCTCGCTCACCGCGGCGGCGGTGCTGCTGTTCGCCGCGCACTACGAGTGGCCGGAATGGGTGCTGTTCGTCGCGTGTGTCGGCATCGGCTGCGTGCCGAGCGTCGGCTCGATGATCCGGGCCCGCTGGGCCGCCCTGTACCGGGGCACCCCGAAGCTGCACACCGCGTACTCGTTCGAGTCCGTGGTGGACGAGATGTGCTTCATCTTCGGGCCGATCATCTCCATCGGGCTGTCCACGGCCTGGTTCCCGGAGGCCGGCCCGCTGCTCGCGGCCTGCTTCCTGGCGGCCGGCGTCTTCTGGCTCACCGCGCAGCGCGCCACCGAGCCCGAGCCGCACCCGCGCGAGCACCGGCGCGGCGGCACGGCGCTGCGCGCCCCGGGCCTTCAGGTCCTGGCCGCGACGTTCGTGGCGACGGGGGCGATCTTCGGTGCCGTGGACGTGGTCACCGTGGCGTTCGCCGAGGAGGAGGGGCACAAGGCCACCGCGAGTGTGGTGCTCGCCGTGTACGCGCTGGGCTCCTGCGTCGCGGGCGTCGTGTTCGGGCTGCTGCACTTCGCGGGGGCGCCGGAACGGCGCTGGCTCCTGGGTGTGTGCGCCATGGCCGTGAGTATGATCCCACTCCTACTGGTCGGGAACCTGCCGTTTCTGGCCGTGGCGCTGTTCGTTGCGGGTCTGTCCATCGCTCCGACGATGATCACGACGATGTCCCTCATCGAAGAGCACGTACCACGCGCGCAGCTCACCGAGGGCATGACCTGGGTGAGCACCGGGCTCGCGGTCGGGGTCGCACTCGGCTCCTCCGCGGCCGGCTGGGTGATCGACACGGCCGGGGCGCGTGCCGGGTACGGGGTTCCGGCGGTGGCCGGCGCCGTCGCGGTCGCGGTCGGTTTCCTCGGGTACCGTCGGCTCAAGCGGCCGGCTCCGGGTCGGGGAGGCTCCGTTGGGCAGCACAGCGAGCGCGAGGAACGGCACGTGGCGTAACTGGGGCGGCAATGTCTCCGTCCGCCCCGCGCGGGAGACCACGCCCGCCTCCGTCGACGAGCTGGCCGCCGCCGTGCGGCGGGCCGCCGAGGACGGCATGCCGGTGAAGGCGGTCGGCACCGGGCACTCCTTCACCTCCATAGCCTCCACCGACGGCCTGCTGATCCGCCCCGGGCTGCTGACGGGCATACGGCACGTCGACCGCGCGGCCGGCACGGTCACGGTGGAGGCCGGCACCCCGCTCAGGAGACTGAACGTGGCCCTCGCGCGGGAGGGTCTGTCGCTGGCCAACATGGGCGACATCATGGAGCAGACGGTCGCCGGGGCCACCAGTACGGGCACCCACGGCACGGGCCGCGACTCGGCCTCCGTGGCCGCCCAGATCCGGGGCCTGGAGCTGGTCACCGCCGACGGTTCGGTGCTCACCTGCTCCGAGCGGGAGAACCCCGACGTCTTCGCCGCCGCCCGGATCGGGCTCGGCGCCCTCGGCGTCGTCACCGCGATCACCTTCGCCGTGGAGCCGGTCTTCCTGCTCACGGCCCGCGAGGAACCGATGCCCTTCGACCGGGTCTGCGCCGAGTTCGACCAACTTCACGCCGAGAACGAGCACTTCGAGTTCTACTGGTTCCCGCACACCGGCAGCACCAACACCAAGCGCAACAACCGCAGCGCGGGCCCGGAGCGGCCGGTACCGCGGCTCAAGGGCTGGTTCGAGGACGAGTTCCTCTCCAACGGGGTGTTCCAGGCGGCCAACTGGGTCGGCCGCGCGGTCCCCGCGAGCGTTCCGGCCCTCGCGCGGATCTCCAGCAAGGCACTGTCCGCGCGGACGTACACCGACATCCCGTACAAGGTGTTCACCTCGCCGCGCCGGGTGCGCTTCGTGGAGATGGAGTACGCCGTTCCGCGCACGGCCCTGGTGGAGACGCTGCGGGAGCTGAAGGCGATGGTCGACCGCTCGCCGCTGCGGGTCAGCTTCCCCGTGGAGGTGCGCACCGCGCCGGCCGACGACATCACGCTGTCCACCGCGTCCGGCCGGGACAGCGCCTACATCGCCGTCCACATGTTCAGGGGCACTCCCCACCAGAGGTATTTCACCGCGGCCGAGCGCATCTTCACCGCGCACGAGGGGCGGCCCCACTGGGGGAAGATCCACACGCGGGACGCGGAGTACCTCTCCCGGGTGTATCCGCGCTTCGAGGAGTTCACGGCGCTCCGGGACCGGCTCGACCCGGAACGCCGCTTCCGGAACGACTACTTGCGGAGGGTCCTGGGGTCGTAGAGGATTCGTTGCGCGGCGTGCCAATCCACGCAGGTGGCCCAAATGGAGTACTGTTGCGAGCCCTGGGTCCGCTGTCCCGGCAGGGTGCTCGGGACCTTGAGGACCGCCGGGAGGGGACTAGTTGCACAGGGTGAGGCAGTTGGTCACTTAGCGTTGCGAATAAGTAACCGTGCCATAACGGCGTTCCAGGGCCCGCGCCCGACACGCCGGGCAACTCGGCAAGGTTGTGGCAGGCTGCACCCGGGCAGGCCACACTCGACTAGCGGAAGCAGCGACGCACGTGACGTCGGCAGGCACCACCCGGGAGGTCCCCATGCCGGAACTGCGTGTCGTGGCCGTCTCGAATGACGGCACACGGCTGGTGTTGAAGGCTGCGGACAGCACGGAGTACACGCTTCCGATCGACGAACGGCTCCGCGCCGCCGTGCGGGGCGACCGTCCCCGCCTCGGCCAGATCGAGATCGAGGTGGAGAGCCATCTCCGCCCCCGCGACATCCAGGCGCGTATAAGGGCCGGCGCGACCGCGGAAGAGGTCGCGCAGATGGCCGGCATCCCCGTGGACCGCGTACGCCGCTTCGAGGGCCCGGTCCTCGCCGAGCGCGCGTTCATGGCCGAGCGGGCCCGCAAGACCCCGGTCCGCCGCCCCGGCGAGAACTCCGGCCCTCCGCTCGGCGAGGCGGTACAGGAGCGACTGCTGCTGCGCGGCGCCGACAAGGACACCGTCCAGTGGGACTCCTGGCGCCGTGACGACGGCACCTGGGAAGTGCTGCTGGTCTACCGGGTCGCGGGCGAGCCGCACTCGGCGAGCTGGACGTACGACCCGCCCCGGCGGCTCGTCCAGGCCGTCGACGACGAGGCGCGCTCGCTGATCGGCGAGTCCGACGACCTCGCCGCGCCCGAGCCCAGCTTCCCGTTCGTGCCGCGCATCGCCCGGCTGCCGCGGGACCGCCCGCTCGACCGTCCCGTCGACCGCGAGCGGCCGAGCCTGCCCGCGCAGGCGTCCGAGCCCGACGAGGAGTCCCTGACGGCCACGGCGTCGGGTGAACGGGACTCGCTGACCAGCCTGCTGGAGGCGGTGCCGAGCTTCCGGGGCGACCTGGTGGTGCCGGAGCGCACGCCCGAGACCGCTCCCGAGGAGCCGGACGCCGAGCCCGAGGCGGAGGAGCCGCCGGCCCCCGCGGCCTCGGCCGGGTCCGCGTACGCGGATGTCCTCATGCCGCGTTCCGTCACCAGCCACCGGGACCGGCTCATCGGCTCGACCGACCGTCAGGCCGAGGCGGACGGCGTCCGTCCGGGCCGCCGCGCGGCGGTGCCGAGCTGGGACGAGATCGTGTTCGGGACGCGGCGGAAGAAGCAGGAGTAGCCCGGTCGGGCGATCCGTGACCGCGTCCGGTTGACGCAGTGAGGGCGCTCCCCGCATGGCGAGCGCCCTCACACACGTCCGGGCTCCGGTCTACTGCGGGTCCGGGCCCACCGCGACCGGCCGCCCGGGGTCGGACGACCACTCCGACCAGGAACCGACGTACAGCGCCGCCGGGATGCCCGCGACCGCCAGCGCCAGTACCTCGTGCGCGCCGGAGACACCCGAGCCGCAGTACACACCGACCGGTGAACCCCGCGACACGCCCAGTTCCTTGAAGCGGGCGCTCAGTTCGTCCGCGGGCAGGAAGCGGCCGTCGGCGCCGACGTTCTCCGTCGTGGGCGCCGAGACCGCGCCGGGAATGTGCCCGCCCACCCGGTCGATCGGCTCCACCTCACCGCGGTACCGCTCCCCCGCGCGGGCGTCCAGCAACACCCCCGAACGCGCCAGCGCCGCCGCACCGTCGGCGTCGAGCAGCCCGGCCGCCCCCGGCACCGGTACGAAGTCCCCCTCGGCCGGCTGCGGCACCGACGTCTCCAACGGCCCCTCCCAGGACGGCAACCCGCCGTCGAGGACTCGCACGTCCGGGTGACCCGTCCAGCGCAGCAGCCACCACGCGCGGGCGGCACCCCAGCCCATGCCCCCGTCGTACACGACCACCGGCGTCCCGGACGACACGCCCGCCCGCCGCATCGCGGCGCCGAACACCGCGAGGTCCGGCAGCGGATGGCGTCCGTGACCGCCCGGCGCGGACGCCAGTTCCTCGTCGAGGTCGACGAAGACGGCGCCGGGAAGATGCCCGGCCTCGTACGCGGCCCGCCCGTCGAACGGCGGCTCACCGGCCGCCGCGGCCACACTGAGCTGCCAGCGGACGTCGAGCAGCACCGGCGGGTTGGCGCCCGCCGACGCGCCCGCGAGTTCGGATGCGGAGATGATGGCGTTCATGGCCACCATCCTCGCGCACGGGGTGGCCGATCCGTCCACGTCCGGCTACTCTGCTCGGCCGGGCGGCTCCGATCACAAGGCGTACCGGATCGGGCACATGCTGTACAACCGATCGACACCCGTCGGCAAGCGCGCCGAAGGGGACGAGGACCCGCGCGTCGGGCATCCTCCGGGAACAAGGCCCGCGCGGAAGCGCGCACCGGCACGGACCGCGCCGGTGCCCCGATCGGCACGGGGATCACCCGCGGATCGCACACGATGCGACCCCGCCGGGTCGAGGAGAGCACGGCCACCGCGCGACGGCCGAGAAGAGAGTGACGATGACCGATCCACGGGGGAACGCCCGCCCGAACGGCGAGGCGCCCACCCGGCACACACCCGGCACACCCTGCTGGGTGAGCCTGATGGTGCACGGCCTGGAGGCGACCGAGGAGTTCTACGGGGCGCTGTTCGGCTGGGAGTTCCGCCCCGGCCCCCAGCAGCTCGGCCCCTATGTGCGTGCCCTGCTCGACGGGCGTGAGGTGGCCGGCATCGGCGTGCTGCCGCCGGACCGTGATCTGCCGGTCGCCTGGACGCCCTACTTCGCCTCGGACGACGTGGACCTGACGGCGGACGTGGTGCGGTCGTGCGGCGGCACTGTCGGGGTGGGCCCGCTGGACGCCGCCGACGCCGGCCGGCTGGCGATCGGCTCCGACCCTCACGGTGCCGTCTTCGGCGTCTGGCAGGCGGCCGCGAGCCCGGGCACCGCCGTCACCGGTGTGCCCGGCACGCCCGCCTGGAACGAACTGACGACCTTCGAGTCGGCCCATACCGCCAAGTTCTACGAGACCGTGTTCGGCTACGACGAGGAACCGGCTGTCTCCGCCGACCCCGACCACGTCACCCTGCGCCTGGACGGCCGCCCGGTGGTCGGCATCCACGGCGTGGGCAACGCCCTTCCCCGGGACCGGGGCCCGCACTGGACGACGTACTTCACCGTGCGGGACACCGAGGACGCCGTGCACCGGGTCCTCCGCCTGGGCGGCCGGGTCCTCGCACCGGCCCGCGACGGGGACCACGGCAGGGTCGCCCTGGTGACGGGCCCGGAGGGCGCACGTTTCGCCGTGCTGGAGAGCCCGCGCTGACGCGCGGACTCCCGCCTGCCGCCGGCGACTTACTTGACGACGTACAGCGTCTTCGGCCAGCCGTAGCGCTTGGCCTTGGCGAAGAGGTCCTTGATGTCGGCCGGCTTCAGCTTGACGCAGCCGTTGGAGTAGTAGTCGCGCGTGCCGTCCCAGCGCTCGGACTCGATGGTGCCCTGCTTGCCGTTCGGCTTCATCTCGCTGTGCACGAACAGCTCCGTGCGCTTGGTGCCCTTGCTGCACTTCTTGTCGGACAGCTTGATGACGTAGCCGTTGATGATGCCGTCGAAGTTCGTGCGGTGGAACTCGATCTTGTACTTGCCGTTCTTCGTGTTGGTTCCGGGCAGCCACCCCTTGCTGACGGCGCACTCGTTCTGGCTGCCGTTGCCGGAGCCGGCGCGGTACTTGGCGACGACCTTGTCCTTGGCGTTGGCGATGCTCTTCATCAGGTAGAGCTTGGAGTTGATCGGGTTGGACGTGTTCTTCTTGAAGTACAGGTAGTAGCTGCCGCCCGCCGCGTGGGCGTCCGGGGCGGTCGCGGTCGTGGTGACGGCCAGACCTCCGACCAGGGCGGTGGTGAGGGCGAGCGGGGCGATCCGGGTGCGCAGAGCGTGCGTGAGCATGGGACAACTCCTTCTGTCATGGAGGGGGTTCGGTGACGGCTCCGCGTCCGGTCCACCCCCGTGGGTCCGGAACGCGTCGACAGCACCGGAGTCTTGGCGGGCGGATCCTGTCCGGCAAGGACTTGAGGTGTCCGGGACAGGAAGAAGACTGTCCGGCCTGGTCAACGGCTCCTTCGGACAGTGAAGTTGGGCTGGCCGATCCACGCCGGACAAGAGTTGCCTACCGTGACGGGGGTGATGAGAATGACGGCATGGTGGTCTCGGAGGGCGTGAATCCCGCGGATGCGCGAACGGCACGCGAGTACGTCGCCCTGTTGCGGGAGCTGAAGGAGCACAGCGGGCTGACCTACCGCCAGTTGGAGCAGCGGGCCGCCGAGCGCGACGAGGTGCTGGCGCGCAGCACCCTGGCCGACGTCCTGCGGCGGGACGCGCTGCCGCGCGCGGAGGTGGTCGCGGCGCTGGTCCGGGCGTGCGGTGCCGGGCGGGACGTGCCGGAGTGGCTGGCGGCCAGGGAGCGGCTGGCGGCCGGGGAGGCCTCTGCGGCCGAGGGGACGGTTCGGGAACCGGAACCCCCGGACGGGTCGCCGGAGCCGGCCGGCACCGGTCGCGGCAGAACCGCGCTGACCGCCGCGGTCGCCTCCCTCGGCACGGTGGCGCTGCTCGCCGTCGGCGCGACGGTGCTGTTCGGGCAGGACGACGGGACACCCACCGGCGGTGCGGCGCGCGAGGGCGCGACCACGAAACCGGCGGTCGCCCCCGGCCCGCCCGCCGGCTTCTCACGCGTCCGCCCGGCGCGCGCACCCGAGCTGTGCCTGACCGACGGGGACGTCCGCGCGGACGGCTCCGGGGAATCCAAGCTGCTCGCGGTGCAGCGGCCCTGCGCGGAGGCCGTTCCTCCGCGCGTGGACCTCCAGCGGGCGGACGACGGCCTCTACCAGATCCTGTTCCACCACCCGGTGCACGGCCCCGGCTGTCTCACCGTCCTGAACGACGCAGCGTTCAAGGGCACGCTCGAACCCTGGACCGACTGCCGGGCGGGCGGCGAATCCCAGTGGTTCCGCATCGAGCGGGCCGACGGCACGGACGGGTGGCGGTTGCGGCCGGCGCGGGACGGCGGGCTGTGCGTGGGCATTCGCGGGGGTGCGGAGGAGGCAGGAGCGGCGGTCGCGGTGGAACAGTGCGCGGAAGGGGACGCCGACGATCAGGTGTTCCTGATCGGACGGGAATGACGGGACGGCCGGGCATCGGCGCGGGGAGCACGGAGACCGCTTGGCGTTCCTCGGCGGTGATGCTGTCCGTTCCGGCCAGCCAGTGGTCGATCCCGGTGGCCCACACGGAGTCGTCGGAAACGATGACCGCCACGGAAGCGCAGGGGAGGATTTCAGGAGCGCACGATCCACCCCAGCGTTTCCTTCGGTAGGTACAGCGGCCCGGCAGCGGCGGGAAACCGTCCGACCGCGCGTGATCGTCCTTCGGACATGACGCATCCCAGCCCCGCACCGTCCACGTCTCCGCCCGATTGGCCGCACTGTGGCCACGGCGCCGACCCGGAGGACCCGGTCGGTTGCCATGGCATCCACGTCCCCGGTCACACCGCGTGCCTCGCTCACCTGGCCGACGCCGACCGCGACGCCTACCTGGCCGGTCTGACCCCCGGCGTCGGCATCGACCACCGCGGCACCTCCTTCACCGAATCCCTTCTCGACTCGCTTCTCGACGCCCTCCGCGACCCCGCCACCGGACATCCCCGCCTCGGTTCCGCACGGTTCGATGCGGCGACCTTCCAGGGCGTCGCGCGATTCGAGTCGGCGACCTTCCAGGGCGTCGCCGGGTTCGAGGAGGCCACCTTCCAAGGCGTCGCCGGGTTTGTGTCGGCGACCTTCCAGGGCGTCGCCGGGTTCGAGGAGGCCACCTTCCAGGACGACGCCCGGTTCGAGGAGGCCACGTTTCAGAGGGAGGCTTGGTTCAAGTCTGCGGCCTTCGGGCACGTCGCCTGGTTCGAGACGGCGACCTTCCAGAGCACCGCCCGGTTCAATTCAGCGACCTTTCAGGGGGACGTCTGGTTCGAGACGGCCGCCTTCGGGCACGTCGCCCGATTCGGCTCGGCAACCTTTCAAGGCGTCGCCCGGTTCCGTACTACGACCTTCCGGGGGGACGCCTGGTTCGAGAGGGCGATCTTCTCGGGCGACGTCCTGTTCGCCTCGGCGACCTTCCAGGGGAACGCCTGGTTCGAGTCGGCCACGTTTCAGCGCGACACCCGGTTCGAGTCGGTGATTTTTCAGGGAGACGCGTGGTTCGAACAGGCGGCTTTCCAGCAGTCGGTCAGCCTTGGTCCACTGGTGTGCGCCGGGCGGGTGAAGTTGTCCGGAGCGGTGTTCAGCTGCCCGGCGACCCTCTCGTTCGCCGCCCGTCGCCTGGAGTGCCGACGGACCCGCTGGTCGTCGACGGCCGAGTTGGGTCTGCGCTATGCCACAGTGGACTTCGCCCACGCCGTCTTCGAGTACCCCCTCACGATCGCCGCGGAGGCCGACCCCTTCGTGCTTCCCGACGGACAGCCTGTGGCAGAACAGGCTCTTGCCCACGCACCCGACACCGCGGTGCGGATCGCCTCGCTGCGTGGGGTGGACGCCGCCCATCTGGTTCTCGCCGACGTCGACCTGTCGGAGTGCCTGTTCACCGGGACCGTCCACCTGGACCAGCTGCGGCTGGAGGGCGCCTGCTCCTTCGACACGGTCCTGTCCCGCACGCACTGGCGGCGTCGACGCCCGGTGCGGTTCACCCAGCGACGTACCCTCGCCGAAGAACACCACTGGCGCGCGCGTCGGCCGAGAGCCGTTCGGGGTTGGAATCCAGCGGTGCTCGGCGCCGGGCACGCCGGGCCGGCGCAGCTGGCGCCGGTGTACCGAGCACTCCGCAAGGCGTTCGAGGACGGCAAGAACGAACCGGGGGCGGCGGACTTCTACTACGGCGAGATGGAGATGCGCCGCCACGACCGCACCGGCACCCCCCGTGCCGAACGCGGACTGCTGCACGGCTACTGGATACTGTCCGGCTACGGACTGCGCGCCTCCCGCGCCCTGGGCTGGCTCGCTGCCGCCATGCTCGTCACCATCGTGCTGCTGATGGGCTTCGGACTCCCCCAGAACTCCCTGAAGCAGCAAGCGACCGGCACCGTGCCGCCCGGCGGGGGCAAGGTCACCTTCGAGATCGACGAGGCCGACCCGCGGAATCCCACCGGAAACAGGTTCACCGGCAAGCGCTTCGAGAAGGCCCTGAACGTCACGCTCAACTCCGTGGTGTTCCGCTCCAGCGGACAGGACCTGACCACCGCCGGCACCTACATCGAGATGGCCTCCCGCGTGGCAGAGCCCGTCCTGCTGGGCCTGGCGGTCCTGGCCGTCCGCAACCGTGTCAAACGGTGACCGTGCGCTGCGGCGGCAAGAGGTCCGCAGGACACGGACCACTGGAACACCACAGCATCCGGTGCACCCAAACCGCCCTGAGGACTCCAATGCCCGGTTCGCAGTCGCGCCCGCTGCGGTCTTCCGTACGACCCGACGCTCATCCCGGTGGCCACGGGGGTACTCCCGGACCGCCGGAAAGGCGTATTCCGCCCAAACGGTCTTGCCCGGGCCGTCCGGGCGCGGGTGCCGGCCCCGGCGGGTCGCGAGCTGCGTCACGAGGAGCAGTCCGCGGCCGGTGCCGTCGGCCTCCTCCGGGGCGGTGGGGCGGCGAGGGTGGCGTTCGGTCCGGGTGTCGGTGACCTCGACGCGCACGGTGCGGCCGTCGGAAGTGGTGTGGAGGCGGAGGTGGAAGTCCCGGCCGGGGACGTGACCGTGGTTCACGGCGTTGGCGGTGAGCTCGGCGACGATCAGCACGATCACGTCGTGCGGGTCGGTGCCGTACGGGATGCCCCACGCGTCCAGCCGGACGGCCGCGAGGCGGCGGGCGAGACGGGCTCCGCGCGGTGTGGAGGTGAAGCGCGTCTCCGAAGGCGGGGCCCGGCGGCGAGGGTGCCTTCAAGGGGGTGCGGAGAGTGGCGGGTTGGGTGGTGTCAGTGGGATTGACGGGTTTCGTCGTCACGCCCCTCACGGTCCCGTCGGTCGCGTGGCGTGAGCAGTGGTGACACAGCGACAGGGGGCGGCTGTACCCGTGTTGCACGCGCGTGTCGGAACCGCGCGCCGTGACGGCGTCCCTTACGGAGGCGTTGAGCGAAAGGGGCGGTGGTGACATGACTGAGCGCAAGGGTGCGGAGGCCGGGGTCGAGGCGGTTCCCGGGGAGCGTGAGAACGGCGGCGACGCGGGAGCGGCGGTCGTGAGTCTCGGGGACGGGTGGGAGAACGACGACGGGGCCGGGCGGCGGCCCGAGGACGAGGCGGGGCGAGGTGTCGTCGTCGCGTTCGGGCAGACGATGAAGACGCTGCGCGTGCGGGAGGGGCTGGAACGCGAGGAGTTCGGGCGGCGGCTCGGGTATTCGGCGTCCACCGTTGCGTCGTTCGAGCAGGGGCGGCGGATTCCGACGCCCCGGACGATCGAGCGGGCGGATGAGGTGTTGGGGCGGGTGGGTTGCTGTGCCTGTGGAAGGAGCAGGTGGAGCGGGCTCAGTATCCGGTGTTCTTTCAGGGGATGGCGGTGTTGGAGAAGGAGGCCGTTGAGCTGGTCGCCTACGACACCCTGATGGTCAAGGGGCTGCTTCAGACGGAGGAGTACATGAGGGCGCTGCTCGCCATGAGGCGGCCTCCCTTGGACGAGGAGACCGTCGAGCAGCGAGTGACGGCACGCTTGGCCCGGCGGGACGCCTTCGATCGTCGCCCCGCCCCGCCCCGCTACTGAGCTTCGTACTCGACGAGGCGATCCTGCGGCGCCCTTACGGGGGCAAGCGCGTGCTGCGCGGGCAGTTGGAGCACCTACTGCTGATCGGACAGAGGCGCAATGTCGAGATCCAGGTCATGCCGGTCGACCGCGAGGACGATGCCGGTGTGAACGGGCCGTTCACGGTCGTCACGCGCAAGGACGGCAAGAAGTTCGTGTACGCCGAGGCACAGGGGGCGGCTCTCTGCAGACCGACCCCGAGCAAGGGGTTCTGGCCGCCGCCCGCCATGGGATTGTCCGATCGCAGGCTCTCAGTCCGCGAGAGTCACCGGAGCTCATCGAAGGGGTGCTGGGATCACTATGAACAACGCCGAGTCCTCGACCGTCGCCTCCGGCCTGGCCTGGTTCAAGAGCAGCTACAGCGGAACCGAGGGCGGTGATTGTGTAGAGGTCGCGCCTGCTACGGCAGTTGTGCACGTCCGGGACTCGAAGGCTGAGGCCGGTCCCATGCTCACGGTCTCCCGTGAGGCCTGGACGGGTTTCGTCGGGCCGGCCTTTCGGAGCGGCGCGTCTGACGCTCGTACGGGCTCGGGAGCATTGCCGGTCCCTGCCTGAGACGCTGCCGTCGTATCCGGTGGTCCGGACCCGCAGGACCGGACCACCGGGCGGATGCCGTTGGCGAATCCGTCCCTGTTCGGTGATTGGAGCGTTTCTCCCAACGTGACGCCGCCTACACGGTGTTTCGCTGGAGAAACGCTCCAATCATGTTGCCGGTACAGGTGTCCGGCGGCCGTCCGACGGATTCGCCAACAACATCTACCTGCCGGATCCGGCCAACGGCTCGTTCCTGTCGGGTGGCAGAGCTCTCACGTAGGTGCGTGGATCCGCCCCTTCCTTCCGGGTCAGTTGTGGAAACCGTGAAGATCAGGAAACGCGGCATCGTGGTTATCCGGATAAGCCACGCGCCGTTCGGCGAACGTCACCGGTGCACGCTCGGCGCGCCGCGATCTCGTCCCCGCAGGATCGCGGGGCCTGCGTGGGGCCGGGTGCTGGTGCGGGATCGAACCAGGAAAAACTTCCATGATCTCTTCGCGGATTTCAGCTTGTTCCTGCGCCGCCTTACGGTCGCGCAACTCCTTTAGCAGGCGCTCGGTTTCGGCAGCAACCCGCTCACGTCGCGTCACTTCTTTTCTGGCCTCATCAGCCACTCCCTGCTGCTCATCGATTTGCGAGCGCTTGCACCGGGGCAGAAAGTGCTTGACCTCATACCACTCGACTTCAGAGTCATCCCTCTTGTCAAGGTAAACATTGGCGCCTCGGGCTGCGAGCTTCTCCGCACGCTCACATGCTCGATAGAAGTTCCATGCATATTCGGTGGAGGATCGTCTCCTGGAATACCAATGGGCCGTGATCAAATACCTTGGTGGCTTGGGACGCTTACTCAAGTAGACCCCCCAGGAAAAGTTGGGACGCGCGAGGTTGCACCAGGCAATGTTGCAGGTACTTACGACTCAAGCCCAGGCAGGGCCGATACGTTCTCAGGTTCCAAGATCGAGTACTTGGAGTGCGCAGTCGGTTCGTTGCCGACAGCACGGGTGAACGGTGCATCGCGTGCGGCAAGTATGTCCCGTGGGGAACTCGTCCGCGGAGGCCCGCAGTCGCGCCGTCAGGCGGTGACCCGTACCGTCTCCGCCCAACTCGGGGGTTGCGGTGCCTCGGGTCCGATCAGGGCGGCGATGAGGCGGCAGGACGGCGTTTCGGCGGGCCAGGTCGTGTATCCGTCGGTGAGGACGATGACGATCGAGGGGCGGTCGCGGGCCGCGAGGGCCGCTTCGATGCCGACGCGCATGTCCGTGCCGCCCCCGCCGCCGAGGGTGATCTGCTCGGTGGCCGTCCCCCGGGACACGGCGTGCACGTCGGCGTCGCAGGCGAGGACGGTGACGCGGTTGCCGCGCACGCCGACCTCGCGCAGGACGCCCGTGACCTCCCCCAGGGCGGCGGCGAGTTCCGCGTCGCCCATCGAGCCCGAGGTGTCGACGACGGCCACCCGGGGCAGCGGACGGCGCAGGCTGGGCAGGACGACGCCGCGCGGCGCCGGGGTGCGGCGCGACGGGCGGCGGTAGGTGCAGTCGACGGCCCCGGCGGCCCACGCGGCGGCTTCCCGGACCGCGCCCGACAGCGCCTGCCGCCAGTCCACGGTGGGTTCTCGAAGCGCTGGCCGGCATCAGGCACAGAACCGCACCCCGCCCCCCTCGTCCACGCAGGCCGCGAGCCGCCCGTTGCTCTCGGCCTCGGTCCCTGCGCCGCCGACCATTCGCACCACTGGCCGTCCAGTCCGATGGGCGGGCTTCTGGCCATGTGAGGAGCACCATCGGGAGACCGGGGGCGTGGGCCTGACGGATCTCCGAGGAGCCGTCCGGCTCACAGGCCGTGTTCGTCCAGCAGGCGCATCAGGTTCCGCTTGCGTTTCTGGGCGGTGCGCAAGGCGGTGACGTAAGCGGCGAACTCGTCTTCGGTGCCCAGGCGGCGGTGGCAGTCGCGGATGCTCAGCAGCAGGCCGACGAGCCGCTCGTAGACCGTGTTGCCGGTCTCCTTGGTCAGCGGCTCCACCAGGCGCAGGTAGACGCCGAGCGCGTCGGCGGGACGGGTGGCCCGCGCCCGGTCGGCGAGCGTGAGCCACTGCCGGTCGTGGGCGCCGGTTCGGGCAGCGGCCCGCCAGGCGGCATCGACGTCCTTGTCGTCGAGCAGAGCGTCGACCAGGACGGAGCCGCCGTACCGGCCCTGTCGCGGCCGCTCCGCGTCGGCGCGCAACAGCGCGAGGGCTCCCTCGCGCTCGGCCGGCCAGCTGTCCGCGGCCCGCGCGGCGGCGCGCAGCTGCTGGTACGCGAGCAGTGAGCGGCGGGCGCCGAAGTGGTCGCGGCGCACCGCGACGGCGTCGGCGATCCGGCCCGCCCGCACATAGCGGTCGCAGAGGTGGTCGACGAGGGCGGTGTCCACGGCGGAGAGGTCCCGGGCGTCCCGGACACCGCGTTCCGCCCAGTCCAGGGCCTCGTCGAAACGCCGGGCGGCCTCCAGCTCGCGGGCGATGACCAGGTGGGTGTGGCCGTTCGGTGCGAGATCGGCCGCGTGCACGGCGATCACCGCGTCGACGTTTCCCCCGGCCTTGGCCAGACGCTCCATCAGGTACTTCTCCGCCCAGCCGCGGCGGTTGCGGCGCCACGCCTCGACGGCCAGCTTTCGCAGGACGGCCATGCCCTCCTCTCCGAGCACGTCGTCGTAGTCGAGCGGATCGATGTCGGTCAGACCGTCGTCGATGTCGCCGAGCACATGGCCGGCCAGCCAGCGTGCGAGCTCCTCGGGGTCGGGGCGTGCCGCGCGGCACGCGTCGAGGTGGGCGTCGGCGAGGTCCGCGCCGATCTGCCCGAGCCGGCCGTCGGAGTCGTCGACACTCTCCGCCGCCTCGGCCAGCAACCGCATCGCCTCCCGCGCCAGGGTGACCGCGTCGGCGGCCCGGCCCGAGACGGTCAGCGCGCCGATCGCGGACACCGCCTGCCGGGCCTGGTCGGCGTAGGCGCGGGCATCGGCGTACTCGACGTAGCCGTACCGCGCGAAGGGGCCGATGTCGAGCAGATCGCGGATACGGGACCGGACCGCGGTGAGGTCCCCTCGGGCGCTCGCGGCCCGCAGTTCCAGGCGTCGCCGCACCTGCCGGTCCTCGTCGATCTGTTCCCGCAGCAGGGCGAGCAACTCGTCCTTGGACAGGGCGGACAACCACCCGTCGAGGTCCTGCGCGCGCTCCCGGGCCGCCTTCCGCTGCCGCGGCAGGCTCTCCGGCCGGGCGAGCACGGTCAGGCCGAGGGCGACCAGGTGCTTGCAGAAGTTGCCCTCAAGACCGTACGGGCAGTCGCACGCGCCGGACAGCCCGCCGGGCCCGTCCAGGGTCAGCTCCGCCTCGTACCGCTCCGTCCCGTGGACGCTCGCGGTGATCCAGCCGTCGCCCACCTCGACCCCGGACACCGCTTCGAGATACCCGAGGGCGCGTTCGAAGGAACGGGCACCGGCCAGCGTCTTGAGGTTCGCCTCGGTGAGGCCGCGCATGATTCTCTTCCGCCTTGCCGTGACTGTGCAGTCGATCGCTCACCAGCGTAGAGAAGGCCGAGGCTGCAAGTCGGCCACTTCGTCGAGTTCGACCCTCAGCTCACCTGATACCAGCGGATGTTCGGCCGGTCACGCGCCCCTCCCCGGACCTCGTGGGGTTCACGGCCCTCGGCTGCCGCCCCGAGGCTCCGGCTCTCGCGGCCCCGGCACCCGGCCCTGCGGCCGGTGCGTCCGCCGCACCCGTCACCCAGCCACACCGGTGCAGGACGAGAGGTCACCCACGATTCCCTTGCCGTCCCCGAACCGACCGGTGCCCCACGAGCACACGGTCAGCCCGACGTGACCGGCAATATGTCGGGCGACAGCGCTGCCGCATGGGCCGTCACGGCCGTCATGCGGCGGCGGTGGTGACGGCGGCACAGGACCTCGTAGCCGACCTCGTCCGCGGAGCCGGTGACGTCGCCGACGACCACCTGGGCGCCCTCGACGACCATGACCCCGCCGACCGTGCGGGCGTTGTGCGTGGCGCGGGCGCCGCACCAGCACAGGGCCTCCACCTGGAGCACCTCGACCCGGTCGGCCAGTTCCACCAGCCGTTGGGAGCCGGGGAACAGCTTGGAGCGGAAGTCGGTGGTGATGCCGAAGGCGTAGACGTCGAGTTCCAGGTCGTCCACCACGCGCGCGAGCTGGTCGATCTGCTCCGGCGCCAGGAACTGCGCCTCGTCCGCGATCACGTAGTCCGCGCGCCGGCCCCGGGAGAGGTGGTCGACGAGGTGCGCGTACAGGTCCGCGCCGTCGCCGACCTCCACCGCGTCCGTGACCAGGCCCAGGCGGGAGGAGAGCTTGCCCTCGCCGGCCCGGTCGTTGCGGGTGAAGATCATGCCGGTCAGGCCGCGTGCCGAACGGTTGTGCTCGATCTGGAGAGCCAGCGTCGACTTCCCGCAGTCCATCGTTCCACAGAAGAACACCAGCTCGGGCATGGGGGGTCGGGCACCTTTCGGCAGAGGTTGCGGGCGGATCGTCAGGAGTTCAGGAGCGTACTTCGAGCAGGGGGACCAGCTGCTCGGCAGGGGTCATCGAGCCGTGGTTGCCGACCATCGCCGACTCCCTGGGCTCCCGCTCGGAGGCGATCAGCAGGACGTCGTCCCGCGCGGCGGCGACCACGTCGCCGATCCGGTGGTACACGCGCTCGTCGACCGCCGGCCCGAACCAGCCCGCCTCGATCGCCTCGTCGCGCGAGGCCACCCAGAACTGCTCGCCGAGCACCTCGCGCCAGCAGGTCAGCACGTCGTTCGCGGCGCCCGGTACGGCGTAGACGTGCCGGGCGCGGCCCTCGCCGCCGAGCAGGGCGACGCCCGCCTTCAGCTCCCAGTCCTCGTCGAAGTCGATGCGGTGGTCCTCGTCGAAGGGGACGTCGATCATGCCGTGGTCGGCGGTGACGTAGAGCGCGCTGCGCGGGGGGAGCTGTTCGGCCAGGCGCTGGACCAGGCGGTCGACGTACATGAGCTGGCCGCGCCAGGTGTCGGAGTCGAGACCGTAGCGGTGGCCGGCGCCGTCGACCTCGGCGTAGTACGTGTAGACCAGGGCGCGGTCGGCGGCGGCGAGTTGCTCGGCCGCGGTGTCCATGCGCTCCTCCCCCGAGAGCCGCCCGAGGAAGGTGCCGCCGCTGAGCGCGACCTTGGTCAGCGGGGTGTTCGCGAAGGTCGGCGAGGAGACCTGGGCCGCGTGCACGCCCGCGCGGTGGGCCAGCTCGAAGACGGTGGGGTACGGCTGCCAGGGGCCGGGCGGGGCCCAGGGCTGCCAGCGCAGCTGGTTCATCAGCTCGCCGGTGTCCGGGTTGCGCACGGTGTAGCCGGGCAGGCCGTGCGCGCCCGGCGGCAGGCCGGTGCCGACGGAGGCCAGCGAGGTGGCGGTCGTCGCCGGGTATCCGGCGGTGATCGGGCGTCCGGTGCCGCCGCGCGAGGAGGCGAGCAGGGACGTCATGAAGGGGGCCTCGTCCGGGTGCGCCTTCAGCTGCTCCCAGCCCAGCCCGTCGATCAGGAACACGCAGTTGCGGTCGGCGGGGGCCAGCTCGGGGATCGCGGCGGTCGTACCGGGGACGGCCATGCCGGCGGCGAGCGTGGGCAGCAGGTCGGCGAGCGAACCGGTGCCGTATTCGGGCAGCGGCGCGGAGTCCGGGGTGAGGGGGCGCGGATGCGCGTCGTCCCAGGCGGTGGGGTGCGGGGCCGGCGTGGGCCGGGCGGGAGGCGCGGGCCGGGCGGGAGGCGTCGGCCGTGCCGTGGATGTGGACTGCGGGGTGCGGGCGGGCGGCGTGGGGCGGGGGGCCCGCGGGCGCGGCGCGGGCTGCGCACCGGATACGGACCGCACGCCCGGTACAGGATGCGCACCGGGGGCGGGCCGCGCACCCGGCGCAGGCTGGACGCCGGGCGCGGACTGCGCACCGGGGACGGGCCGCACACCCGGCGCAGGCTGGACGCCGGGCGCGGACTGCGCACCGGGGACGGGCCGCACACCCGACGCAGGCTGGGCGCCGGGAGTGGGCCGCACGCCCGACGCAGGCTGGGCGCCGGGCACGGACTGCGCGCCGGGTGTGGGCTGGGTCATCAGCGTGTCTGGTCCGCGGTCGCCTCGGACAGGGCCTGCGCGAAGGTGAGCGCCTGGCGCACCGTCTCCGGGCCGTCACCGGCCTCGCTGACGCGCAGGCTCAGGTCGTCCGCCGTGGAGCTGCCCGTGTAGCCGTGGTCGGCCTCGCAGTTGGGGTCGCCGCAGGCGGCCGGCTCCAGGTCGATGCGGGAGACGGCGCCCCAGCCGATGGTGAGCACGATCTCGCGCGGCAGCGTGCCCGGCTTGTACGACTCCGGGTTGGCGACCACCCGGCTGACCACGATCGACGAGATCCGGCCGAGCTTGACCGACTCCGTGGACGTGGTGGCGTACGGCGTCGAGGAGGTGGTGTCCGCGGCCTGCTCGTCGGTGTGGCTGACGATGAAGCGGTTGCCGGTGAGGACGAGCACGGTGACGTGCCGCCGCACCTCGTTCGAGTCGAACGTCGTCTCCTGGTGGACCAGGTACGACCGGATGGGCTCGCCGCCCACGGCGGCCTCCACCGCCTCGGCCACGAGGGCCGGGTAGTAGCCGCTGCGCTCGATCGCCGCCCGCAGCCCCTGGGTCGTCGTACTGGTCTTGGCCATGACGCCCATCCTACGGGGGACCACTGACTGCGAGGCACCGCTCACCGCACTCCGCTCCCCCGGCTCCGGTCAGTACGCGGGGAGGGTCCGCGGGCCGAGGTCGTCACGGGCGGGCGGCGGGGCCAGGCGTACGGAGGCGCCGAGGACGCTCACGCCGTGCGGGGCGACGACGACCGGCTCCAGGGTGACCACGACGACCTCCGGATGATCGTCGACCAGCCGCGACACCCTCAGCATCAGCTCCTCCAGCGCCGGGGTGTCGACCGGTGCCGAGCCGCGCCAGCCGAACAGGAGCGGGGCGGTCCGGATCGATCGCACCAGTGAGGTCGCGTCCCGGTCGGTGACCGGAATCAGCCGGTGCGCCATGTCCCCGAGCAGCTGCGAGGGGGGCCCGGCGAGCCCGAAGGACAGGACGGCTCCGGCGGCGGGGTCGATGACCGCTCGTACGACGGTGTCGACACCGCGCGGTGCCATCCGCTGCACCACGGGGCGCAGCTCCTCCGGGGTGCCGAACAGCTCCGTCAACTCGCTGTACGCCCGGCGCAGTTGCTCCTCGTCGGCCAGGTCCAGGCGGACGCCGCCCAGGTCGGCGCGGTGCCTCAGATGGGGGGCGGTCGCCTTGAGGGCCACGGGGTGGCCGAGGGTGCGCGCGGCCTCGGCGGCGGCGTCGGGGTCCGGGGCGGGGAGGGCGCGGTGGACGTGGATGCCGTAGGTGCCGAGCAGGTCGCAGGTCTCGGCGGTGCCGAGGGCGAGGCCCTGCCCGCGCGAGAGCAGTCCGTCGACGAGGGCGGCGGCGCCCCGCTGGTCGATGTCGTCGTACTCGGGCACCTTGCCGGGCTCGGCGGCGTCCCGCCGCCACTGCGCGTACGCGACGGCCTGGGCGAGCGCCCGGACGGCACGCTCGGAAGCGGGGTAGGCGGGGATGAGGTGGGCGCCCTCGGGGAGCGGCGGGGCCGTCGCGGAAGCGGCGTCCGCCCGGGGCTGTGGCGCCGGGACCGCCGGGGCCTGCGGGGCCGTGCTGGTGGCGGCCGACAGGGCCGCCGCGAGGCCGCCGAGTTCCACGTGGACCACCAGGACGGGTTTGGACGGGGTCGCGGCGGCGGCCGAGCGCAGGGCCTGGGCCAGGGCCGCGTCGCCGACCGAGCCCTCCCCCACCGCCGGGATCGCCGTCACGACGACCGCGTCGCTCGTGTCGTCGGCCAGCGCGCGGGAGAGCGCCGCGTGGAAGTCCGCCGCCGAGGCGGCGGTGGTGAGGTCCAGCGGGGCATGCGGACGCAGCCCTTCGGCGAGGCAGGCGTCGTAGGTGAGCAGGCCCAGGGACTCGGAGTTGCCGAGGATCGCCACCCGGGGCCCGGCCGGCAGGGGCTGGCGGGCGAGCAGCAGGCCCGCGTCGACCAGTTCGGTGATGGTGTCCACGCGGATCACCCCGGCCTGCCGCAGCAGCGCGGACACCGTCGCGTGGGGCAGCCGGGTCGCCCGTACGGCGTGCCCCCGGGGACCCGCTCCATGGCGTGCGCCCTGGACCACGACCAGCGGCTTCGCCGCCGCGGTCCGGCGGGCGAGGCGGGTGAACTTGCGGGGGTTGCCGATGGACTCCAGGTACATCAGGACGACGTCGGTGTCGGGGTCCTCGTACCAGTACTGCAGGACGTCGTTGCCGGAGACGTCTGCCCGGTTGCCGGACGACACGAAGGTGGACACGCCCGTGACGCCGGTGACGCCGCCGCCGCGCCGGTGCAGGCGGGACAGCAGGGCGACGCCGATGGCGCCGGACTGGGCGAACAGTCCGATCCGGCCCGGGCGGGGCATCTGGGGGGCGAGCGAGGCGTTCAGCCGTACGTCCGGGGAGGTGTTGATGACGCCGAAGGCGTTCGGGCCGATGATCCGCATGCCGTACGAGCGCGCCTGCCGTACGAGGGCGCGCTGGCGGTCGCGGCCCCCGGGGCCGGACTCGGCGTAGCCGGCGGAGACGACGACGAGCCCCTGCACGCCGTGCTCGCCGCACTCGGTGACGACTTCGGGGACGCGCTCGGCGGGCACCGCGACGACCGCGAGGTCGACGGGCCCGTCGATGTCCCGCACCGAGCGGAACGCGGCCACCCCGCCGAGCTCCTTCTCCCCCTCCCCCAACGCCTTGTTCACCGCGTAGAGCCGGCCGGTGAAGCCGGTGTTCCGGAGATTGTCGAGGACGCTGCGGCCCACGCCGCCGGGTGTGCGGCCGGCCCCTACGACGGCCACCGAGCCGGGGGCGAGCAGCCGCTGCACGGAGCGCGCCTCGGCACGCTGTTCGCGCGCGTACTGCACGGCCATGGAACGGTCGGTGGGTTCGAGGTCGAACTCCAGGCGGACCACGCCGTCCTCGAAGCTGCGCTTCTGGGTGTACCCGGCGTCGGTGAACACCTTGATCATCTTGGTGTTGGCGGGCAGCACCTCGGCCGCGAACCGGCGGATGCCGCGCTCGCGCGCGACGGCACCGATGTGTTCGAGGAGGGCGGAGGCTACGCCCCGGCCCTGGTGGGCGTCCTGTACGAGGAAGGCGACCTCGGCCTCGTCGGCCGGCGCCGAGGCGGGCGTCCCGTCGGCGCCGATGCGGTCGTAGCGTACGGTGGCGATGAACTCGCCGCCGATGGTGGCCGCGAGTCCCACCCGGTCCACGAAGTCGTGGTGCGTGAAGCGGTGGACGTCCTTGGCGGACAGGCGAGGGTAGGGCGCGAAGAAGCGGTAGTACTTCGACTCGTCCGACACCTGCTCGTAGAAGCTGACCAGGCGCTCGGCGTCATCAACGGTGATGGGGCGGATGCGCGCGGTGCCGCCGTCGCGCAGCACCACGTCGGCCTCCCAGTGGGCGGGATACTCGTGCCGGTCCGACGAGATCTGCATGGGCCCCAGACTACGGCTCGCGTACGACAACGGCGCGAGGCAGTCTGTGGTGGACGACAGCCGGGCCGAGGCCGCGGTCCGGCTGTCGCCGGGAGCGGGAGCGGATGCCACTTCGGGCACGCTCCGGTACACGCTCCGGGCACGCTTCACGATGTGGGAAACTGGTCTAGACAACCCTGAACACCGAAGGGCAGCAACACATGGCTGAGCGCCGCGTCAACGTCGGCTGGGCCGAGGGCCTCCACGCCCGCCCCGCTTCCATCTTCGTCCGAGCCGCCACGGCCACAGGCGTCCCGGTGACGATCGCCAAGGCCGGGGGCGACCCCGTCAACGCGGCCTCCATGCTGGCTGTGCTGGGCCTGGGCGCCCAGGGCGGCGAGGAGATCGTCCTCGCGTCCGACGCCGAGGGCGCCGACGCCGCCCTGGACCGGCTGGCGAAGCTGGTCTCCGAGGGTCTCGAGGAGCTCCCCGAGACCGTCTGAGCACGTATGGGGTGCGGGAATGTCTCCTCACCGACACGCACCGCAACCGAAAGGCCCGCCCGGACCACCGGGCGGGCCTTTTGCTTTTCCCTTTACGGGCAGCAGAGATAACCCCCGAGAAATGAACCCTCTTTGTATACGGCACCTGTGTTAATGCCGAAGGCTCGGCATGTTTACAGGATGTTGCGAGTTCCTCACACGGTCCGCGCGGCCGGCGCCGGAGACGAAACGCAGGCGGTGCCCGGCGCTCGCGCGCTCGGTGTGCAGTGCCGTGACGGACCGCGCGCGGTCACCGTCGCCGCGCGCCACGGCGTCCACGATCGCGCCGTGCTCCGCCCAGTACCCGACCGGGTCGGGCGGCCCCTCGGTGGTGTACATCCAGGCGATCTTGTGCCGCAGCTGGGTCAGCGTCGAGGTCAGTGCCGGGCTGCCGGTGGCTTGGGCGAGCGTCTCGTGAAACCAGCCGCTCAGGGAGCGCAGGTCGTCGCTGCTGCCCTGGCGGGCGCGTTCCTGCCCCAGCCGGACCAGGCCGCGCAGCACCTTCAGATGGGCCTCGGTGCGGCGCTGGGCCGCGCGGGAGGCGCCGAGCGGCTCGAGGAGCATGCGCATCTCCAGCAGGTCGGCGGCCTCCTGCTCGGTGGGTTCCGCGACGCACGCGCCCGCGTGCCGCCGGGTCACCACGAATCCCTCGGCCTCCAGCGTGCGCAGCGCCTCCCGGACGGGGACGCGGGAGACACCGTAACGGCGGGCGAGTACTTCCTCGGTGAGCCGGCCGCCGCGCTCGTGGACACCCGCGACGATGTCGTCCCGGATCGCCGTGCACACCGAGTGCGCGGGAATACGCATGACCGACCTCCGGCTTAATCCCCGTGAAACGTCGACGATTGACGTGTGTTCCGTGACTCTATTCCAATCAGCGGGAATTCACGACGGCGGACCGGAATCCATGCATATTTTTTGGACAGGCCCCCGGAAACACCGATGCCCCGGCTCGGGGAGCCGGGGCATCGGGAAGCGGTCGGGTCAGAGGTTCACCCCGTGCGCACGGAGGTAGGCGACGGGATCGAGGTCGGAGCCGTACTCGGCGGTCGTACGGGCCTCGAAGTGCAGATGCGCGCCCGTGACGTTGCCGGTGGCGCCGGAGACGCCTATCTGCTGCCCGGCGGCGACCTGCTGGCCCACGGAGACGCCGATGGACGACAGGTGACCGTACTGGGTGTACGTACCGTCGTGCATCTTGATGACGACCTGGTTGCCGTACGAGCCGCCCCAGCCGGCCTCGACGACGGTGCCGATGCCGACCGACTGGACGGGGGTGCCGCTCGCGGCGTGGAAGTCGACACCGGTGTGGCTGCCGGAGGACCACAGCGAGCTGCCGGCCTGGTAACTGGTCGAGACGTACGAGCCGGGGATCGGGGAGACGAAGGTGTTGAGGCGCTCACGCTCGGCCTCACGCGCGGCGCGCTCCTTCTCCGCGCGGGCCTCCTCCGCCGCCTTGGCGGCCTTCTCGCGCGCGGTCTCCTCGGCGGCCTTCCGTGCGGCGGCCTCGGCCGCCTCCCGGGCGGCCTCGTGCTGGGCGGCCGCCTGGGCGTCGATCCGGTCGGCGACCGCGTCGCCCAGGGTGACGACGGGCGTGAGGCCGGTCTGCGCGGCGGCGGGTTCGGCGGCGAGTGCGGGAGCCGCGAGGGAACCGACGACGCCGGTGGTGGTGAGCGCCGCGACGCCCGCCGCGCGGGCGGTGCCGCGCTGCGTCCGGCTGGGACGACGGTGCTTGCCCGGGGCGCGGGTGAACGCCATGTACAGGCTGGTCCTTTCCTTCCCTCTCGCCTACCGGGTTAGCTGACGGGTTCGGAGCAGGAAGGTCTCCTACGGACCCCCTCGCGACACGCGCGGGCGTCCGATTCACCCCAGGGACTGCACGGGTCCCCGGCTCCCCTGGCTCGCGCCGTACGGGGACTCGGCGATGGCTGTCCGGTGCCGCGGATGCGGCGCACTGCCCGACGAACAGCCCGGATGACGCTAAGCGGGCCGTCCCCCCGTCCTCAAACGAATCCCGGTTTTTGTAGCGCATCCCACAGGGCAGACAGGCAACTTCCGCCCCGATTCGGGCACAAGCGGGCCCTGGTGACCTTCGTGTCACCAGGGCCCCACGCGCGCGTGCGCCTTCGCGGCTCCTACTCGGCCGCCACGACGGTGACTTCACCGATCCCGAGGGCCTCGACGGGCGCCTTGATCTGCGCCGCGTCACCGACGAGGACGGTCACCAGACGGTCCACCGGGAAGGCGTTCACGACGGCCGCGGTGGCCTCCACGGTGCCGGTCGCGGCCAACTGCCGGTACAAGTCGGCCTGGTAGTGGTCGGGCAGGTGCTGCTCGACCTGGTCGGCCAGGGTGCTCGCGACCGCCGCGGCGGTCTCGTACTTGAGCGGCGCCACACCCACGAGGTTCTGCACGGCGACATCGCGTTCGTCGTCGGTGAGCCCTTCCGCGGCGAGCGTGCGCAGCACCGTCCACAGGTCCTCGAGGGCGGGGCCGGTGTTCGGGGTGTCGACGGAGCCGCTGATGGCCAGCATCGCCGCACCCGTGCCGTCCGGGGCGGACCGCAGGATCTGCCCGAACGCCCGGACGCCGTAGGTGTAGCCCTTCTCCTCACGCAGCACGCGGTCCAGGCGGGACGTGAGGGTGCCGCCCAGGCAGTACGTGCCGAGCACCTGCGCGGGCCACACGCGGTCGTGCCGGTCGGGGCCGATACGGCCGATCAGCAGCTGCGTCTGGACGGCGCCGGGACGGTCCACGATCACGACGCGGCCGGTGTCGTCGGCGACCACCGGGGGGACGGGCCGCGGCTGTGCCGAGGAGCCGGTCCAGGAGCCCAGTGTGTCGCCGAGCAGCGCGTCCAGGTCGATGCCGGTGAGGTCACCGACGACCACGGCGGTGGCCGTGGCGGGGCGGACGTGCTTCTCGTAGAAGGCGCGTACGGCCGCGGAGTCGATGCCGGTGACCGTCTCCTCGGTGCCCTGGCGCGGACGCGACATGCGCGCACTCGCCGGGAACAGCTCCTTGGAGAGCTCCTTGGCGGCGCGGCGGGAGGGGTTGGCCAGCTCGTGCGGGATCTCGTCGAGGCGGTTGCGGACCAGCCGCTCGACCTCGCTGTCGGCGAACGCGGGCGCCCTGAGGGCGTCGGCGATCAGACCGAGTCCCTTGGTGAGCCGCGAGGCCGGGACCTCCAGGCTGAGGCGGACGCCGGGGTGGTCGGCGTACGCGTCCAGGGTGCCGCCGCAGCGCTCCAGCTCGGCCGCGAACTCCTCGGCGGAGTGCTTGTCGGTGCCCTCGGAGAAGGCCCGCGCCATGATCGTGGCGACACCGTCGAGACCGGCCGGCTCGGCCTCCAGCGGCGCGTCGAGGAGCACCTCGACGGCGACGACCTGCTGGCCGGGGCGGTGGCAGCGCAGCACGGTCAGACCGTTGTCGAGCGTGCCGCGCTCGGGGGCCGGGAAGGCCCAGGGCTTGGCGTCGCCCGCCTGCGGCTGCGGGTGGAAGTCCATCGTGGCGAGCTCGGTCACTTCGCCGCCTCCTCGTTCTCGTCGGTGCCGGCGGCCGCGGCGGCTTCCCCGGTGTCCTCTGCCTCGGCGGCGACCGGCTCGTAGACGAGCACCGCGCGGTTGTCGGGGCGCAGGCGCGCCTTGGCGACCTCCTGCACCTCCTCCGCCGTCACCTCCAGGACGCGCTGTACGGCGGTCAGGGCGAGCTGCGGGTCGCCGAACAGGACGGCGTACCGGCACAGTTCGTCGGCCCGGCCCGCGACCGTGCCGAGCCGGTCGAGCCACTCGCGCTCCAACTGGGCCTGCGCGCGTTCCATCTCCTCGGCCGTGGGGCCCTGCTCGGCGAACCGGGCGAGCTCCTCGTCGATGGCGGTCTCGATGACCGGCACCTCCACGTCGCCGGACGTCTTCACGTCCAGCCAGCCCAGGGAGGGCGTCCCGGCCAGCCGCAGCAGGCCGAAGTTGGCGGCCACGGCCGTGCGGTCACGCCGTACCAGCCGGTTGTAGAGCCGCGAGGACTCGCCACCGCCGAGGACGGTGAGCGCCAGGTCGGCGGCGTCGCACGCGCGCGTGCCGTCCTCGGGCAGGCGGTAGGCGGCCATCAGCGCACGCGCGGGGACCTCCTCCTCCACGATCTCGCGCAGCTCCCCGCCCATGACGTCGGGCAGCGAGCCGTCGCGGGGCGCGGGCTTGCCGTCGTGGCCCGGAATGGAGCCGAAGTACTTCTCGATCCAGGCGAGCGTCCGCTCCGGGTCGATGTCGCCGACGACGGAGAGCACGGCGTTGTTCGGCGCGTAGTAGGTGCGGAAGAACCGGCGGGCGTCCTCCAGGGTGGCCGCGTCCAGGTCCGCCATCGAGCCGATGGGCGTGTGGTGGTACGGGTGGCCCTCCGGGTAGGCGAGGGCGGTCAGCTTCTCGAAGGCCGTGCCGTAGGGGACGTTGTCGTAGCGCTGGCGGCGCTCGTTCTTGACGACGTCCCGCTGGTTCTCCATGGACTCGTCGTCCAGGGCGGTCAGCAGGGAGCCCATGCGGTCGGCCTCCAGCCAGAGGGCGAGCTCCAGCTGGTGGGCGGGCATGGTCTCGAAGTAGTTGGTGCGCTCGAAGCTGGTGGTGCCGTTGAGGGAGCCGCCGGCGCCCTGGACCAGCTCGAAGTGACCGTTGCCCTTCACCTGGGCGGAGCCCTGGAACATCAGGTGCTCGAAAAGGTGAGCCAGACCCGTACGTCCCTTGACCTCGTGACGCGAACCCACGTCGTACCAGAGGCACACCGCGGCGACCGGGGTCAGGTGGTCCTCGGAGAGCACCACGCGCAGGCCGTTGGCCAGGCGGTGCTCGGTCGCTGTCAGGCCGCCGGAGCCTGCCTGGGCTGTGGCCGTGTGACCCATGGGCATGTACGTCCCTTCGATCGTGGAGGCGGTCGTCGAAACCGCCGTTTCTGCCGGTCCTGCCACTGTATGCAAGCGCGCGAAGCACCGGCGAAGTTCCCGGCGGGGGCGAGCTACGCCGAGAGCGAGAATGCCGAGGAGAGGGAACGCACCCGCGGGCAGTCGTGCCGCAGGGGCGGCACGGGTGGGCGCGACGGCGCCCCGCCGGCGCCGGGCCGCGCACCTCGCCCCCGGCCCACGTCACCCCGATCACCGGGTGACCCCGCGCGGAAACGCACCGCACACGCGCCGTACCCTGCCCTCACCAGGGCCCCCACAATCGGGTCCTGGTCCCGCCTGTCAGTGCGACGGTCCACAATGGTCCGCATCAGATCCCGTCCCCACGCTTCAGCAAGGAGCCGGCAGCGATGGCCCGCCGCAGCACGAAGACCCCGCCGCCCGACGAGTCGTACGAGGAGAAGATCCTCGACATCGACGTCGTCGACGAGATGCAGGGCTCCTTCCTCGAGTACGCGTACTCGGTCATCTACTCCCGCGCCCTGCCGGACGCGCGCGACGGCCTCAAGCCGGTGCACCGCCGCATCGTCTACCAGATGAACGAGATGGGCCTGCGGCCCGAGCGCGGCTACGTGAAGTGCGCCCGTGTCGTCGGCGAGGTCATGGGCAAGCTGCACCCCCACGGCGACACGTCGATCTACGACGCCCTGGTCCGCATGGCACAGCCGTTCTCGATGCGCGTGCCCCTGGTCGACGGCCACGGCAACTTCGGCTCGCTGGGCAACGACGACCCGCCCGCCGCCATGCGGTACACCGAGTGCCGGATGGCCGAGGCCACCAGCCTGATGACCGAGTCCATCGACGAGGACACGGTCGACTTCGCGCCCAACTACGACGGCCAGGAACAGGAACCGGTGGCGCTGCCCGCCGCGTTCCCGAACCTCCTGGTGAACGGCGCGTCGGGCATCGCCGTCGGTATGGCCACCAACATGCCGCCGCACAACCTGCGCGAGGTCGTCGCGGCCGCGCGGCACCTGATCAGGTATCCGAACGCCGATCTCGACGCCCTGATGAAGCACGTCCCGGGTCCCGACCTGCCCACCGGCGGCCGGATCGTCGGCCTGTCCGGCGTCCGGGACGCGTACGGGACGGGCCGCGGCACGTTCAAGATCCGTGCGACGGTCACCGTGGAGGACGTGACGGCCCGCCGCAAGGGTCTCGTCGTCACCGAGCTGCCGTTCACGGTCGGCCCGGAGAAGGTGATCGGCAAGATCAAGGACCTGGTCGGGTCGAAGAAGCTCCAGGGCATCGCCGACGTCAAGGACCTCACCGACCGCGCGCACGGTCTGCGGCTGGTCATCGAGATCAAGAACGGCTTCGTGCCGGAAGCGGTCCTGGAGCAGCTGTACAAGCTGACGCCGATGGAGGAGTCCTTCGGCATCAACAACGTGGCGCTGGTGGACGGCCAGCCGCTCACCCTGGGCCTCAAGGAACTCCTGGAGGTCTACCTCGACCACCGCTTCAACGTCGTACGCCGGCGTTCGGAGTTCCGCCGGAGCAAGCGGCGCGACCGGCTCCACCTGGTCGAGGGCCTGCTCACGGCCCTGGTGGACATCGACGAGGTCATCCGCCTCATCCGCTCCAGCGAGAACTCCGCGCAGGCCAAGCAACGCCTGATGGAGCGGTTCTCCCTCAGCGACATCCAGACCCAGTACATCCTGGACACGCCGCTGCGCCGCCTCACCAAGTACGACCGGATCGAGCTGGAGGCCGAGAAGGAACGGCTGAACGCGGAGATCGAGGAGCTGACCCGGATCCTGGACTCGGACGCGGAGCTGCGCAAGCTGGTCTCCGCCGAACTGGCCGCGGTCGCCAAGAAGTTCGGCAACGACCGCCGTACGCTGCTGCTGGAGTCGGCCGGCACCCCGGCCGCCGCCGTGCCGCTGCAGGTGGCGGACGACCCGTGCCGCGTGCTGCTGTCCTCCACCGGCCTGCTCGCCCGTACGGCGGACAACAAGCCGCTCGCCGACGACGGCAAGCGGGTCAAGCACGACGTGATCGTCTCGGCGGTGCCGGCGACGGCCCGCGGCGAGATCGGCGTCGTCACCTCGGCCGGCCGGCTGCTCCGGCTGAACGTCGTCGACCTGCCGCAGCTCCCGGAGACGATGCCGACGCCGAACCTCTCGGGCGGGGCACCCCTGGCCGAGTTCGTGTCCCTGGAGGACGACGAGCAGGTGGTGTGCCTGACCACGCTCGACGAGTCGTCGCCGGGCCTGGCGCTCGGCACGGAGCAGGGTGTCGTCAAGCGTGTGGTGCCCGACTACCCCTCCAGCAAGGAGGAGCTGGAGGTCATCACGCTCAAGGAGGGCGACCGGATCGTCGGCGCGGTCGAGCTGCGCACGGGCGAGGAGGACCTGATCTTCGTCAGCGACGACGCGCAGCTGCTGCGTTACCCGGCCGCGCAGGTCCGGCCGCAGGGCCGTCCAGCGGGCGGTATGGCGGGCATCAAGCTCACCGAGGGGGCGAAGGTCATCTCCTTCACGGCGGTCGATCCGGCCGCGGACGCGGTGGTGTTCACGGTCGCGGGCTCGCGGGGCACGCTGGACGACTCGGTCCAGACGACGGCCAAGCTGACCCCGTTCGACCAGTACCCGCGCAAGGGCCGGGCGACCGGCGGAGTGCGCTGCCAGCGGTTCCTGAAGGGCGAGGACTGCCTGGCCCTGGCCTGGGTGGGCCCGCTCCCGGCCCGGGCCGCGCAGAAGAACGGCACAGCGGTGGCCCTCCCGGAACCCGACCCGCGCCGTGACGGCTCGGGCGTGTCCCTGCCGAAGACGGTGTCGGTGGTGGCGGGCCCGGTCTAGGCCGCCGGATCCTCCGCCGCCCCCTGCACATAGCGGAGAACGCCCCACATGCCGTGCTCGTCGGTGTGTGGGGCGCCGTCGCTCCCGCACGCCTCCAGCTCCTCGCCGAGGGCGGTGGCGTCGATGCCCGACCCGATGAGGACGAGCTGCGTGAGCCGCTCCCCGCCGGCGGGCCAGGGCTCGGGGTGGAACCGCAGGAACCGCCCCACGGCATGCACGGCGTACCGGTTGCCGACGTCGTACGGCCCGAAGTCGACGTACCCCTTGATCCGGTAGAGCCCTTCGGGCCGGCTGTCCAGGAACCGGATCAGCCGCCGCGGGTCGAGCGGGCGCCCGGACACGAAGGAGACGCTGTCGTACGCGGCGTGCAGGTGCTCAGCGTGGTCGTCGTGATGCAGATCGTCGAACGACAGCTGCCCGACGCGCTCCTCGCTCGGCCTGCAGTCGAAGAGGAACTCGGGGTCGACACGGCCGTGCGTGGCGGGGACGACGGCCGCACGGTCGACGAGGGACCGGACCAGGGTGAGTACGCGCGCGGCGTCCGGGACCCGGTCCACCTTGTTGACGACCACGAGATCCGCGAGGGCGAGGTGCCGGTCGATCTCCGGGTGCCTGGCCCGGGTGTCGTCGAACTCGGCGGCGTCCACGACCTCGACGAGTCCGCCGTACACGATGTCCGGATGCTCGCTGGCGAGCACCATCCGCACGAGCTCCTGCGGTTCGGCGAGGCCGCTGGCCTCGATGACGATGACGTCGATCCCGGCGGAGGGGCGGGCGAGCCGCTCGAGGTACACGTCGAGTTCGCTGCCGTCCACGGCACAGCACAGGCACCCGTTGCCCAATGACACGGTCGAGTCCCCGAGTGCCCCGGCGACGGCCATGGCATCGATCTCGACGGCACCGAAGTCGTTGACGACGGCACCGATGCGGCTGCCGCCGCTGCGGTGGAGAAGGTGGTTGAGCAGGGTGGTCTTCCCCGAGCCGAGAAATCCGGCCAGTACGACCACCGGAATCTGCCGCCCGCTGCTCCGCTCCGACACGCGACCCCTCTCACACCTGTGCGCGCACACCGGCTCGCTCTCGGCGTGCGCCCGGAATACCGACTGACGCCCCAGGATACGAGCGACACGAGCGACCGCGAAGTGAACGATTGTTAGCAGCGCTCGCGGGGCAGACGTCGAGCAAGGCGCCGGTATGTGCGACCCTCGCTTCCCTCCGTGCGCCTCCTCTCCGCCTTCCCGCCGATCAGAGCCGCTCGGCACCCTGGAAGGCGGCAAGCGCCGCCCACCGCTCGGTCCCTCCCACCCACACTGCCCGACGACCGGCGGACGGCTGCCTGACTCGGGGGTTGACATGAGCACACGCAATACAGGGAGGTGGGGCTCCCCGGCGACGGCTGGTCTCGCCTTCCTGGCAGGAGTCCTCGCGGCACGCACCGCGCACCGCCTGCGCGGGGAGAACGTACTGCTCGCGCATCTTGAGCGCATGCACGAGGAGCAGCGTCAGCACCACTGGCGCAGCGACCTGGCCGCCAAACACCGACTCCAGTTCGACCTGTTGTGCGAGGCGGTGCAGGACCCGGACCTGGCCGCGGTGCTCGACACCTACGAATCCCCGATGGATTCCACCCGGCTGAAGCAGTACTTGTTCGCCAACGCGCTGTACGGAAACCTGCTGCACGCCTTCCGCATGGGCACCGTGAGCCTCGATGAAGCCCTCGGCCACATGCGCGGCATCTGCCAGAGCGCGATCTTCCGCGACTACTGGGAGGTCACCGAGCATCACCGGGAGAGTCTGCCCGCTGATTCGCAGGAACGTTTGCTCGCCCACCATGTCGACGAGATCGTCGCCAGAGCCGCCGACGAGAACGACCAGTGGTGGGTCGCCTGAGCGTCACGGCGGGGCGAGAAGGGCACCGCGCGCCCCCGTACGCGCCCTCATGCGTCCACGCGCCCCGGCACTCCGGGATTCAGCTCGCGAGCGCCGTCAGTGTCACCTCGCGCACCGACGTCACGTCCAGCCGCGCCGGCGAACCGAGCACCGAGCCGCAGCTCTCCGGGCGCGGCGGCAGGGACGCCCCCTGGGCCAGGACGACCTCCCACCGGCGGCCGTCGACGTGGGCGACGGTCACCTCCCAGCGCGGAGCGGACCCGTGCGTCCGCACGACGCTCAGCACCTCCGCGGCGTACTCGCCCAGTTCCGTGCGCACCGCCAGTTCGGCGGCCTGTCCCGGGCGCTCCCAGGCGGAGCTCCCGCGGCACCCCTCCACGACGATCCGGTGCTCCTGCACGCCGTGCAGGGCTTCCTTGACCGTGTGTGCCTCGGCCCGGCCGTACGCGTACCCGTGCGGCAGCACGAGCACCGTGGGCGAGAAGCGGTGGCCGCCCAGGTGGGTGACCTCCCAGACGCCCTCGACCCCGGAGGCGGCGAGCTCCGCCGCCAGGGGCCGTCCGAGCAGCGCGCAGCAGCGGTCCCGTTTGCCGTTGGTGCAGACGAGGGCGAGAGGATCACCCTCGTGCGGCCGCCCGTCGAGGGCCGTGTCGAAGGCGGCCCGCTCTCCCCTGCCGAGCGCGGCGAAGTCGATCGCGAGCAGTTGTCCGGGATCCGTGGTCGTGGCGGTGTGCAACCACACGCCACCGGGCACGGTGTGGGCCGCGTACACCCGACGCGTGGCCTGTGTGCCACGGTCCGCGTGCCGCCCCGGACGCCGTATCAGCGCGATCCGCACCCCGGTGCCACGCGTCGCGGCCTCCAGGGCACGGCCGAGCGCGGGATCGAGACGGCTCGAGGTGAGCGCCCTGGCACCCCACGGGCCGGACTGCTCGAGCAGCAACCAGGTCCTGGCGGTGGCCGCGGTTCCCGCAGCGGGCTCGTCGAGCTTGCGAGAGGCGGTTGAGCACATACTCACAGAGGTGAGCCTAACCTGAGTTACCCGGTCGTGACGCGCCGAACGCGACTCGCCGCCGCGTGAAGATGGCCGGAAAAAGCCGTGAGGTCCGGCACCGGTCGGGTGGGACCTCACGGAAGTTCTGCGAGCGGGCCGGGATGACGGTCCGAAGGGGCGCCGAGACGGGCGCCGGGGACGCTGTGGCGTCCGAGGGAAAGGAACCGGGCCCCATGGGCCCGCCGGACTTTCGCGTCACGACCGTCCAGGGTCGCGTTTCGGCCGCGCCGGACCCTCAGGCATCGGGGATGTCCTGCTTGGCATGGAGCAGGGTCTTTCGATCGATCACGACGATGCGCTCGTGATCGGCTCGTGCGGCATCGGCCGGGAGGTGCCCGTCCAGGGCCTCCGTGGCGTCCGTACCGATAATGGCGAAATTTCCGTCGCTGAGCTCAAAGATGTCTGGACAGGTCTGCCCGGACATGCTCCCTCGAGCCGTCGGCGGTACGCCGATTCTGCGCACGATCTTCAACAGAGGGTTCCATTCAGGTGGATTGTTGGACTTTGTCCCATTTATTGAAATGGTTCACTGCGCCAGAAGGTAGCCAGCTACACATGCGCGATGACATCTTTCAGCCATAAGGCCGTCTCTTTCCTGTGCACTCCGGGCCACGAGGACCCCGTCCGAGGTGCGGAGATCCCGGCCACACCCCTGCGGCACCCCGCGTCCGCCCACGTACCGTCATGGGTATGAGCTCCACTCCCCCCGCACGCCGCCTGCGCCTCGGCCTGCCGCGGCGGATGTTCTCGCAGGTCCTGCTGATGCAGTTGGCGATCGCCGCGGGAGTCGCGGTGCTGGCCACCGGGCTGTTCCTCGCGCCGCTCGGCGACCAGCTGGACGACCAGGCGATGCGCCGCGCGCTCGCGATCGCACAGACCACCGCCCAGCAGCCGCAGATGGCGCGGGACCTGCGCGGGACGGAACCGTCCCCGGACGGGCCGGTGCAGCGGGAGGCCGAACGGATCCGGAAGGCAACCGGCGCCGAGTACGTCGTGGTGCTGGATGTGCGGGGCGTGCGCTGGTCGCACACCGATCCGCAGCGGATCGGCGGCCTGGTGTCGACCGACCCCGGTGAGGCGCTGGCCGGGCATGACGTCATGGAGATCGACGAGGGCACCCTGGGACGCTCCGCGCGGGGCAAGGTGCCGCTGCGGGACGACGACGGCGAGATCGTCGGGGCGGTCTCGGTCGGCATCGCCTACGACAGTGTCCGGGCCCGGCTGATCCACGCCATCCCGGGACTGTTCGCGTACGCCGGCGGTGCCCTGGCCGTGGGCGCACTCGCGGCCTGGCTGATCTCCCGGCGGGTGCAGCGGCAGACCCGCGACCTGGCCTTCTCGGACATCGCGGCGCTGCTCGCGGAGCGTGAGGCGATGCTGCACGGCATCCGGGAGGGCGTCGTCGCCCTGGACCGCACCGGCCGTATCCGCCTGCTGAACGACGAGGCGCAGCGTCTGCTGGGGATCGGCGAGGAGGCCGTCGGCCACTCCCCCGACCTGGCGCTCGGCGAAGGACGCACCGCCGATGTGCTGGCCGGGCGGGTGACCGGCACGGACCTGCTCACCGTCCGCGGCCGACGCGTCCTGGTCACCAACCGGATGCCGACGGACGACGGCGGCGCCGTGGCCACCCTGCGCGACCGCACGGAGCTGGACCGGCTCGGCCGGGAGCTGGACTCCACGCGCGGACTCATCGACGCGCTGCGCGCCCAGGACCACGAGCACGCGAACCGCATGCACACCCTGCTGGGGCTGCTGGAACTCGAGATGTACGACGACGCGGTGGAGTTCGTCGGCGAGGTCGTCGGCGATCACCGGGCCACCTCGGAGCAGGTCACCGAGAAGATCCGGGATCCGCTGCTCGCGGCGCTGCTGGTGGGCAAGGCGACGGTCGCGGCCGAGCGCGGGGTGGCGCTGTGGGTGTCGGACGGGACCCGGCTGCCGGACCGGCTGATCGACCCCAGAGGGCTCGTCACCGTCGTCGGCAATCTGGTGGACAACGCCCTGGACGCCGTCGCCGGTACGCCGCGGGCGCGCGTGGAGGTCGAACTGCGCGCCGAGGGGCGTACGGCGGTGCTGGTGGTGCGCGACACCGGGCCCGGAGTTCCGCCGGAGCACCGCGAGTCGATCTTCACCGAAGGCTGGTCCACCAAGGAGCCGCCGGCCCACCGCGAGCGGGGCATCGGGCTGCCGCTGGTGCGCCGGCTCGCCGAGCGGCAGGGAGGCAGCGCGCACGTGGGCGAGGCGCACGGCGGGGGCGCGGAGTTCACCGTCGTGCTGCCCGAGGCCCTGACCGAGCCGGGCGCGGAACCCGCTCTCACCGGGGCGTCCGTCCCGGGGACCGCCGAGGAGGAGTCGCGATGATCGAGGTACTGGTCGTGGACGACGACGTCCGGGTCGCGCGGGTCAACGCCGCGTACGTCGAGAAGGTGCCCGGCTTCCATGTCGCCGGTCAGGCGCACAGCGCGGCCGAGGCGCTCGGCCGGCTGGAGGCACTGCCCCGGCTGGATCTCGTCCTCCTGGACCACTACCTGCCCGACCGGACGGGGCTCGAGGTGGTGCAGGAGATGCGTCGGCGCGGGCGCCAGGCCGACGTGATCATGGTGACGGCGGCACGTGATGTGTCCACGGTGCAGGCGGCGATGCGCCAGGGCGCCCTGCAGTACCTGGTCAAGCCGTTCGCCTTCGCCGGGCTGCGCGCCAAACTGGAGGCGTACGCGGAACTGCGCCGCACCCTCGACGGCGGCGGTGAGGCGGAGCAGGCGGAGGTGGACCGCATCTTCGGCGCGCTGTCGGCGTCGTCCGAGCCCCAGCTGCCCAAGGGGCACTCCCCCACCACCGCCGAACTCGTACGGCAGTCCCTGATGAACGCGGGCGGCCCGCTGTCGGCCCAGGAGATCGCCGAACGCACGGGGGTGAGCCGTCAGACCGCCCAGCGCTACCTGAAGCTCCTGGAGCGCACGGGACGGGCCACGCTGACCCTGAAGTACGGCGACGCGGGCCGCCCGGAGCACCGT
The DNA here is from genome assembly GCF_042749965.1 of Streptomyces sp. NPDC059454. Lineage (NCBI taxonomy): Bacteria > Bacillati > Actinomycetota > Actinomycetes > Kitasatosporales > Streptomycetaceae > Streptomyces > Streptomyces sp. NPDC059454. The sequence continues at coordinate 138,301 of NZ_JBHYVC010000011.1, forward strand.
TATGTGTGGGCGACCCGCGCCTGAGGACACGGCCCATGGGGGCGGGGAAGGAACCGTGTCCTTCCCCCTTACGGATGGCGGCGCCGTCCGTCTCCGCCGGGCGCCCTACACCGCCCCCGCGCCGGTCAGTGAGCGCACCTCGGTCTCCGCGTGCTTGGCCTCGTCGGGGACCTCGCGCGAGGTGAGCGTGCCGATCCAGCCCGCGAGGAAGCCCAGCGGGACGGAGACCAGACCGGGGTTCTGCAGCGGGAAGAGCTGGAAGTCGACGCCCGGGAAGAGGGACGCCGGGCCGCCCGACACCACGGGGGACAGCAGCACCAGCACCACGGCCGGGACCAGGCCTCCGTACACGGCCCACACCGCACCGCGTGTGGTGAAGCCCCGCCAGAACAGCGAGTACAGCAGCACGGGCAGGTTCGCGGACGCGGCCACGGCGAAGGCGAGGCCCACCAGGAACGCGACGTTGAGGTCGCGGGCCAGCAGACCGAGGGCGATCGCGAGCAGACCGATGCCGACCGAGGCGACCCGGGCCACCGCCACCTCGCCGCGCGGCTTCCCGCGCCGGCGTCGCAGGGAGGCGTACAGGTCGTGCGCGACGGACGCCGAGGAGGCGAGCGTGACCCCGGCGACCACGGCGAGGATCGTGGCGAAGGCGACCGCGGCGACGATCGCGAACAGGATCGTTCCGCCGGTGGAGCCGGCGCCGCCGCCCAGATCGAGCGCCAACAGCGGCACCGCCGTGTTCCCGGACGCGTTCGAGGCGCGCACGGCGTCCGGCCCGATGAGGGCGGCGGCGCCGAAGCCGAGCACGATCGTCATCAGGTAGAAACCTCCGATGAGCCCGATCGCCCAGACGACCGACCGCCGTGCCGCCCGTGCGGTGGGGACGGTGTAGAAGCGGGACAGGATGTGCGGCAGCCCCGCCGTGCCGAGCACCAGCGCGAGGCCCAGGCTGATGAAGTCGAACCGCGCGGTCCAGTCCGCGCCGTAGGCGAGCCCGGGGGCCAGGAACGCCTCACCGTGACCGCTGCGTTCGGCCGCGGTGAGGAGCAGCCGGTTGAAGTCGCCGTGGAACCGCAGCAGCACGAGGACGGTCAGCACGATGGTGCCGCCGAGCAGCAGGACCGCTTTCACGATCTGGATCCACGTGGTGGCCCGCATCCCTCCCAACGACACGTAGATCACCATGAGCACGCCGACGCCGACGACGGTCCAGGCCCGGGCCGCCTCGCCCGGGCCGCCGAGCAGCAGCGCGACCAGGCTGCCCGCACCCACCATCTGCGCCACCAGGTACAGAACGGACACGGTGACCGACGAGGTTCCCGCCGCGATCCGCACCGGCCGCTCCCGCATGCGCGCGGCGACCACGTCGGCGAGCGTGAACCGGCCGCAGTTGCGCACCAGTTCCGCGACCAGGAACAGGACCACCAGCCAGGCCACCAGGAAGCCCACCGAGTAGAGCATCCCGTCGTAGCCGACGAGCGCGATGAGTCCGGAGATGCCGAGGAAGGACGCGGCCGACATGTAGTCGCCCGCGAGGGCAAAACCATTCTCCATCGGGGAGAAGAGCCGGCCGCCCGCGTAGAACTCCTCCGCCGATCCCTGCCGGTGGCGGCCCACCCAGGTCGTGATGCCCAGGGTCACCGCGACGAACGTGCCGAACAGCAGCAGGGCCGGCATCTGGTGATCGCCCGTCATGCCGCGCCGCCTCTCCCGCGCGCCAGCTCCTGGGCGTCCCAGCGCAGTTCCAGCGCCGCCCGGTCCCGGCGCAGCCGCGCATGGCGGACGTAGGCCCAGGTGAGCAGGAAGGTGGTCAGGAACTGGCCGAGCCCGGCGAGCATGCCCAGGTTCACGGCGCCCACGACGGGCCGTGCCATCAGCCCCGGCGCGGTCGTGGCGGTCACGACGTACGCCACGTACCAGGTGAGGAAGGCGGCGACCGCCGGCACCACGAACCGCCGGTACCGGCTGCGCACCTCCTGGAAGGCCGCGCTGCGCTGTACTTCGAGGTAGACGTCCGCCCCGTCCGCGCGGCGGGGCGGCACCGCCGCCTCCGCCGGACCGGCCGACTCGCCCCAGCCCGAGGCGAGGGCGTCGTACCAGGGATCGTCGTGCCTCACGTCCCCCGAGTTGCTTCGCTGCATGCCCAAGGATGGACAGAACAGGAAGATCCCTGACTCTTCTTCCCGCTCCGCTTCACCCCATCAGGTGACTGAACCGTGTGCGCCCGGCACGCCCGCTAGGCGTCGATGCGCGAGCGGTCCAGGGTCGCCGCGGAGCTGGAGATGAACTCCTTGCGCGGGGCGACGTCGTTGCCCATGAGGAGGTCGAAGACCTGCTCGGCGGCCTCCAGGTCGGTGAGGTTGATCCGGCGCAGGGTGCGGTGACGCGGGTCCATGGTGGTCTCGGCCAGCTGGTCGGCGTCCATCTCGCCGAGGCCCTTGTAGCGCTGGATCGAGTCCTTGTAGCGGATGTTCTTGCTCTGGAACTCCATGAGCTTGTCGCGCAGCTCCCGGTCGGAGTACGTGTAGACGTACTTGTCCTGGCCCTTCTTGGGCTGGATCAGCTCGATGCGGTGCAGCGGCGGCACCGCGGCGAACACCCGGCCGGCCTCGACCATGGGCCGCATGTAGCGGTGGAACAGGGTGAGGAGCAGGGTGCGGATGTGGGAGCCGTCGACATCGGCGTCGGTCATCATGATGATCTTGCCGTAGCGGGCCGTGTCGATGTCGAAGGTCCGCCCCGACCCAGCTCCTATGACCTGGATGATCGCGCCGCACTCGGCGTTCTTCAGCATGTCCGTCACGGACGACTTCTGAACGTTGAGGATCTTGCCGCGGATCGGCAGGAGCGCCTGGAACTCCGAGTTCCGGGCGAGCTTGGCCGTGCCGAGCGCGGAGTCCCCCTCGACGATGAACAGCTCGCTGCGGTCGACGTCGTCGCTGCGGCAGTCGGCGAGCTTGGCGGGCAGCGAGGAGGACTCCAGGGCCGTCTTGCGGCGCTGCGCGTCCTTGTGCTGACGGGCCGCGATGCGGGTCCGGGCCGCGGCGACGGCCTTCTCCATGACGACGCGGGCCTGCTGTGCGTCGTCGCGCTTGGTGGAGGTCAGGAACGCCTTGAGTTCCTTGGCGATCACGGTGTTCACGATGCGGCGGGCCGCCGAGGTGCCGAGGACCTCCTTGGTCTGGCCCTCGAACTGCGGCTCGGCCAGGCGGACCGTGACCACCGCGGTGAGACCTTCGAGGGCGTCGTCCTTGACGATGTCGTCCTCGGCCACCCGCAGCATCTTCTTGGCGCGCAGCACCTCGTTCATCGTCTTGGCGACGGCCTGCTCGAAGCCGGCGACATGGGTGCCGCCCTTGGGGGTGGCGATGATGTTGACGAACGACCTGAGCGTGGTGTCGTAGCCGGTCCCCCAGCGCATCGCGACGTCGACGCCGAGCTCACGGGTGACCTCGGCGGGCGTCATCTGGCCGTGCTCGTCGAGGACCGGGACGGTCTCCTTGAAGGTGCCCTGTCCAGTGAAGCGGAGGGTGTCGCAGACGGGCCGGTCGGAGGCCAGGAACTCGCAGAACTCACTGATTCCGCCGTCGAAGCGGAACGACTCCTCACCCTTGCTGCCGCCGTCGCCGAGCCCGTACTCGTCGCGGACGACGATGGTCAGGCCGGGGACCAGGAACGCGGTCTGGCGGGCGCGCTGGTGCAGCGTCTCCAGGGCGAGCTTGGCGTCCTTGAGGAAGATCTGGCGGTCGGCCCAGTAGCGCACGCGCGTGCCGCTGCGGGTCTTCGGGATCTTCTTGGCCCTGCGCAACCCGCTCCCGGCCTCGAACTTCGCGTCCGGACCCATGGCGGCGAAGGCGCCGGGGACACCGCGCCGGAAGCTGATCGCGTGGGTGTGCCCACCGCGGTCGACCTCGACGTCGAGTCGCGCGGAGAGCGCGTTGACGACGGAGGCGCCGACGCCGTGCAGACCGCCGGAGGCGGCGTACGAGCCGCCGCCGAACTTGCCGCCGGCGTGCAGCTTGGTCATGACGACCTCGACCCCGGAGAGGCCGGTCTTGGGCTCGACGTCGACCGGGATGCCCCGGCCGTTGTCCCGGACCTCCACCGAGCCGTCGTCGTGGATGATCACGTCGATGTGGTCGCAGTAGCCTCCGAGGGCCTCGTCGACGGAGTTGTCGATGATCTCCCAGAGGCAGTGCATCAGACCACGGCTGTCGGTGGACCCGATGTACATACCGGGGCGCTTCCGCACGGCCTCGAGCCCTTCGAGGACGAGCAGGTGCCGCGCGGTGTAGTTGGAACCGTCCCGGTCTGCTCCTGCCAGCAGCGCTGTGGACGGCACGGACGTCTCGGCGGTCACGCGGTTCGCTCCTCGCTGAATTTCAGATGCGGCCCTCTTGGGTAAGGGCGCGGCTTCAGTCACCGGTGAGAGGGTACCGAGGCCTGGTAGAGCCGTTGTAACGCCACCCTCGCTTGCGCCCACCCTAGTCCAGGGTCGCATGCGTGTTCGATCCCTCGATGGAGTGAAGCACACATCACGTTCCCTTCGAGGCATGAACCATTTAGGCTCCGGGCACGTCCTCATGAACAACCGGCAAGCCAGCCGGGAGGGCCGACCACCGATACGAACGCGAATCCGTACGACACATCAGACACGCACTACGGCACATTCGCCGCCAACCGGCAACAGCCACCCACCTCGGAAAGTTTTTTCGAGGAAAAGCCACGAGCGGGAACGTTTTGGGGCTGGTTGGATGTTGACCCTGGTACGACAGCTCGTCGAGCTAGAGAAGAGGCGACGTGACTACTGTTCTGACCCCCGCGAGCCCGCTGACGGCCGCCGATCGCTGCGACCGCTGCGGCGCCCAGGCATACCTGCGCGTCGTCCTGCTGAGCGGCGGAGAACTGCTCTTCTGCGCCCACCACGGCCGCAAGTTCGAGCCGGAACTCAAGAAGATCGCCGCTGAGATACAGGACGAGACGGAGCGGCTGACCGCCCCTCCGGCGCCCGCTCCCGACGAGGAGCGCTGACAGAGCGCCGATACCTCGCATCCGACGACGAGCAGCCCGGCACAGGCCGGTGAGCGGGCGGCCGTCTCCATCCAGGAGGCGGCCGCCCGTCTCATGCCCGCGTGCCAGGGACCGCTCAGCGGCCCGCCGGCGGTGCTCTTACGGCCGTTCTCAGCCCTGCGGCCACCCAAGGGTCCGCAGGATGTCGGAGACGCGCGTGTACACCCCCGGACTGCCCGCCCAGCCGCACCCCGTCCCCCAGGACACGAGGCCTATCAGCCGCCCCTGAGCCACCAGCGGCCCTCCGCTGTCCCCCTGACAGGCGTCCCGGCCCCCCTGCACCTCTCCCGCGCACAGCATCGTCCCCGCGCGGTAGGCACCCTCGGAACCGCCCGGATACGCCCTCTCGCACAGCGCGTCGGGCTGCACCCGCACGCGTGCCGCATGCAGGCTGCCGGCATAGGACCCGGACCCCGTGGTGTCCCCCCACCCGTAGACGGTGGCCGTGGTACCCGCCCGGTACGCGGGGTCACCGGTCCCGGCCATGGTTATCACCGAGCTCGAGGGCAGCGGCTCGGCCAGCCTGAGCACGGCGTAGTCGCCGGAGTTGGTGACGCCGTCGTAGCCCGGGTTCACCCAGGTGCCGCGTACGGCGATCTCCCGACCGCGGTCCGAGAGCAGTTCCGTACGCCCCGTGATCACCCTGAGATCGCCCACGCGCTCCGGGGACGCCCCCAGCACCTCCTCGTCCATGCAGTGGGCCGCGGTGAGCACGGTGGTCCGGCCGACCGCCACACCCCCGCAGAACTGTCCCGCTCGCGTACCTCCGAACCGGTCACGGCTGGAGAGCGCCACTGTCCACGGCCCCTCCGAGACATCGACGGGGAAGCCACCGACCACGATGCTGTCGGCGGCCGCCGGAACGGCCGAGGCCAGCGGTATGACGGACGCGGCGGCCGCGAGGGCCAGCGGCCGGGCCAGGGCCCGGGCAAGACGACGTCGCATGCACGCTCCTCACACTGGGGTGATCCTGGAACACCCACAGTGATGGACCTCACCCGAGCCCGCACCCGCGCGGCGACGCGAAGGCCCGGCTCCCGAGGACGGGAACCGGGCCTGAGGCAGGCCGCCACGACGCTGCGCCGTGGCGGGCGGACCTAGTCGAGGTAGTCGCGCAGCACCTGGGAGCGCGACGGGTGGCGCAGCTTCGACATGGTCTTGGACTCGATCTGGCGGATGCGCTCGCGTGTGACGCCGTACACCTTGCCGATCTCGTCGAGGGTCTTCGGCTGACCGTCGGTGAGACCGAAGCGCATGGAGACGACGCCCGCCTCGCGCTCGGACAGGGTGTCCAGGACGGAGTGCAGCTGCTCCTGCAGCAGCGTGAAACTGACCGCGTCGGCCGGAACGACCGCCTCGGAGTCCTCGATGAGGTCACCGAACTCGCTGTCGCCGTCCTCGCCCAGCGGGGTGTGCAGGGAGATGGGCTCACGGCCGTACTTCTGGACCTCGATGACCTTCTCCGGGGTCATGTCGAGCTCCTTGGCCAGCTCCTCCGGGGTGGGCTCACGGCCCAGGTCCTGGAGCATCTGGCGCTGCACGCGCGCGAGCTTGTTGATGACCTCGACCATGTGCACCGGGATACGGATGGTGCGCGCCTGGTCGGCCATCGCGCGGGTGATCGCCTGGCGGATCCACCAGGTGGCGTACGTGGAGAACTTGTAGCCCTTGGTGTAGTCGAACTTCTCCACCGCGCGGATCAGACCGAGGTTGCCCTCCTGGATGAGGTCCAGGAAGAGCATGCCGCGGCCGGTGTAGCGCTTGGCCAGGGAGACCACCAGGCGGAGGTTGGCCTCCAGCAGGTGGTTCTTGGCGCGGCGGCCGTCCTCGGCGATGATCTCCAGCTCGCGCTTGAGCTTGGGCGCCAGCTTGTCGGAGTTGGCCAGCTTGTCCTCGGCGAACAGACCCGCCTCGATGCGCTTGGCGAGCTCGACCTCCTGCTCGGCGTTGAGCAGGGGGACCTTGCCGATCTGCTTGAGGTAGTCCTTGACCGGGTCGGCGGTGGCACCGGCGGCGGCGACCTGCTGGGCGGGCGCGTCGTCCTCGTCCTCGTCGGAGAGCACGAAACCGGCGCTCTCGGCGCCCTCGGGCTCCTCCGCGGCCTTGGTGTCCTCGAGGACTTCCTCGTCGCCCAGCTCGGCGTCGTCCTTCTTGGCCGTGGTCTTCTTGGCGGCCGTCTTCTTGACCGTGGTCTTCTTGGCGGCCGCCTTCTTCGCGGTCGTCTTCTTGGCAGCCGCCTTCTTGGCGGGCGCCTCCTCCTCGGCGGCGGGGTCGGCGGCGGGCGCCGCCGGAGTCGCGGTGGCGGTGGCCTTCCGTGCGGTCACCGTCTTGGCGGCGACCGTCTTGGTGGCGGTGCGCTTGGCGGGACTCTTCGCTGCGACGCTCTTGCGGGTGCGCTTGGGCTCTGCGGCACTGACCATCAGCGTCACACCCTCTTCCTCGAGGATCTGGTTGAGGCTGCGCAGTACGTTCTTCCACTGAGTGGCCGGAATCTGGTCAGCTTCGAAGGCCCGACGCACGTCATCGCCGGCGATCTGCCCCTCAGCCTTTCCCCGCTCGATGAGCGCCATGACAGAGACGGACTCGGCGATCTCCGGCGGGAGCGTACGGGATGTGCTGGCCGACACGAACAACCTCTCGGAACGTTGGAAAACGGCTTCCGGCCCCGTCCACAGTGGACAGGAGCCGACCGCCGGCTTGGGGATGGGCCGACGGCGCGGGCGAGGGCCGGGGAAGACGCACAGCGCCATGAACGGCGTCCGTATTCCCTCCGCGGCTGTCACCTCTTAGGTCATCGCGTTCTTCCCAGGAGCGTTACGCCCAATCCGCGTGGCCCGAGTCACACCCCATAAATGCACAGAATCGATCGAATGATCACGAAAGCGTTCACTCAGGGGCGAGGAGGTCACCTCTCCGAGTGTGCCACGCCGTTCTGGGCGTCGGACCCTGCGGGATCGTCGACGATCCCGCAGGGTCCGACGGGGGACGGCTCATCGGTGGGGCACTGCCACAGGAGGGGGATGGCATGCCGGACCGCGCCGTCCGCGGAACGCGGTCAGTGCTCGCGCGGGGCGGGCACCACGCGTTCCACCTCTGGATGGACCGTGAGAAGTTGACGCATGGCCGCCTCGGCCGCCGCGCCGTCGCCGTCGGCGAGGGCGTCGACGATCCGGCCGTGCTGCGCCAGGGAGGTCTCGTTCGGCCGCTCACAGCCCGTGACCGGGCCGCCCGAGACCTGCAGCGCGGCGGACACGATCCCGGAGAGGTGCTCCAGCATCCGGTTGCCGGCGATCTGAATGAGCAGGGAGTGGAACTCGGCGTCGGCGCGGGCGAAGGTCAGGGCGTCGCCCTGACTCATGGCGTGACCCATGATCTCGACCATGTCGGTCAGCCGCTGCTGGACGTCCTCCCGTCCGTGGCCGGCCGCCAGACAGGCGGCGAGCGGCTCGAACGTCCAGCGGAGCTCACTGAGCTCACGGCGCTGGTCGTCGCGCTGCGGCCCGAAGGCCCGCCACTCGATGATGTCCGGATCGAGGAGGTTCCAGTCACTGACGGGGCGCACACGCGTGCCGACGTTCGGCCGGGCGCTGACCAGGCCCTTGGCCTCCAGGACGCGGAGCGACTCACGGACGACGGTACGGGAGACCTCGAAGCGCTGGCCGATCTCCTCCGGCACCAGCGGGCGGTCGGCGCCCAGGTCCCCGGAAACGATCATCTGACCCAACTGCTGGACGAGTTGGCCGTGCAGCCCGCGGCCGCGGCTGCCCGCGGCCCGCCGGCCCATACGACCCAGCTCCGGATCCGCGCCGTCCCAGGCAGGGACCCCCACGCGGTTGACGGCGGGCGCCTCGGCGTAGGGGTAGCGGTCGAGTTCGCCCGGGCTCGCGAGGCCGGAGTCTGCGGAGCGGGCGGCGGTCATCATGGTGTGCGCAAGGGTACTCACGCATCCTTTGTCGGCTCCGCTTCCAACTCCCTTGAGGTCTTTGGTGAAAAGCACACGAAAGGGTGATCGCTCACCCCGTCGCAATTGACGTCTTATCGAAAAGAAATGGACTTTTTGCGAGGAGTTGCGAGCAAGGGCGGGCTGATGTGTTCCTGGACGGTCGTTATCGGACTCTGCTCCGCAGGCCGGTGAGCACGTACGCGCACAGCAGCGCCGCCAGCGACAACGTCAGCGCGCCGCCGACGGGTTGGGCGATCAGGCGCAGGACCGCGTCCAGATGGCGTTCGCCCCCGAAGGGCCAGCGGAGCGGTCCACCGTCCCGCAGCCGCGAGGCGAGCGATACCGGGGTGCGCGCCGCCGGCCCTTCCGTCACCTTGTGCACGAGCGGCACGACGAGAAGGGGTACGGCGACGACGACGGCGAGACCGGCGGTGGTGGACCGGAACACTCCGGCGGCCAGCACGCCGGCGCAGGCGCACCCGGTCACGAGGCCGAGCCAACCCGCACTCAGCGGCAGCCAGTCGGCGGGGACCTCGACGGCCTCCCGTCCGTAGACGAGGTGGAGCAGTTCGGCATCGCACCCGACGGTCAGGACGGCCAGCACCACCGCGGCGGCCGAGGCCACGAGGAGTTTGGCGGTCAGCAGCCCCAGCCGCCGGGGCACGGTGCCGCGGTCCGCCGCCAGCGCGGGGTGGCGGAATTCGTCGCCGAAGGCCAGCGCGCCGAGCAGTCCCGCGCCGAGCGCCGCGGGCGGCAGCGGCAGTTCCCTCGGCCACGCGGCCAGCAGGCGCGGCTGCGGGGTGTGCCCGACCCGCGCCAGCAGTACGGCGGTGAGCGCGGACACGACGAGCACGGCCGCCCCGACGAGGAACCCCGTGCCGACACTCGTGGCGCGGCGGATCTCATAGCGCAGCGGCCGAAGGGGCCTGGGGGCGGGACGGACGGAGACGGGAGGGGGGAACCCGGCACCGGCGTCGCGCGCGCGAGCGGCCCGGCGCGAGCGGGCTCCGGGGGCCGGGTGGGCGTCCTCGGCGACGGGTGCGTCCGGCGCCTTCCGCGGCGGGGACACGCATCCGGGAGAGCCTTCGTCGGCCGGGGCGCCGGGGTGGTGGTCCGGATCGCGTGCCGTGTCGTCCTCGGGCGGGGGTGCGCCGGGTTCCGGCCGCACGGGTTCCCCGGCAGCACCGGCCGGGGGCGCCTTCTCGTCCGCCGCCGGTTCGGCCGCCCCGGCGCCGGGCCCCATGTCTCCGACCTCGTCCGCCAGTTGATGGACGACGATGCCGTGCCGGAACGCGATCTCGCCGACGTCCGCACAGGTACTGCCGTAGACACAGAGGCGGTTGCCGCCCTCGTGCACGGCCTCCACGGACCGCCGGGTGGCACGGGCCTCCTGTGCGAGCAGGGCGGAGAGGCGGGCGGCGTGCGGGCTGCGTACGGCGACGCGGGGGCGCAGCCGGGTCCGTGAGAAGTCCGCCGCCGACTGGTCGGCGACGAGTCTTCCCCGTTCCAGGGTGACCACGTGGTCCGCGATCCGCGCGGCCTCCTTCGGGTCGGCCGTCGTGCACAGCACCGTGCCGCCCTGGGCCGCGTATGCCCGGAGTGTGCCGTACAGCCAGCGGTTCTCAGCAGCCGACAGCCCTCGCGCGGGCTCGTCGAGCACGAGTGTGTGCGGGTCCGGCAGCAGTGCGCAGGCCAGTCCCAGGCGGCGATCCATGCCGCGCGACAGGGTGCCCAGGCGTTCGTCGCGCAGGCTCACGAGCCCTGCCGCCTCGAGGACTTCGTCGGCCCGGCGGGCAGGGACGCCCGCGGCGGCGCACAGCATGCGCAGGTGCCCCCGGACGGTGCGGGCGGGGTGGCCCGGCACATCGCCGAGCAGCACGCCGACTTCGCGGGAGGGATGGGGGATGCGGTGCAGCGGGCGGCCTCTGAAGCAGGTGATACCACGGCCGCGTTGGAGTTCGAGCATGAGCCGGAGCGCCGTTGTCTTGCCGGCGCCCGGTGCTCCGAGCAGCGCGGTGACGCGGCCCGCGTGCGCCTCGAAGGAGACGTCGTCGACGGCGGGCGGAAGCTCTTTGCGAGGGCTGCTGGTCAGTCCGGTGGCCTGGATCACCCAATGCAAGATAGCGCGCCATATCGGGTTTTCCGGGCATCTCGCGGTCGGTCGGCGGAGGGGAAGGGCGCTACCCCTCCGGACCCGTTGGCCGGGTCCGGTCGTCCCGCGTCAGACCTCGGGGCGCAGCATCGGGGGGTTGAGCAGGGTGGCGCCGCCGGCCCGGAAGAGCTGGGCGGGCCGACCTCCCTGCCGAGTGGTCGTGCCACCGGTGGGGACCAGGAAGCCCGGCGTGCCCGTCACCTTGCGGTGGAAGTTGCGCGGGTCGAGCGCCACGCCCCAGACCGCCTCGTAGACCCTGCGCAGCTCGCCGACGGTGAACTCGGGCGGGCAGAAGGCCGTCGCCAGCGACGAGTACTCGATCTTGGAGCGGGCGCGTTCCACCCCGTCCGACAGGATCTGGGCGTGGTCGAAGGCGAGTGGCGCCACCGCCTCACCGTCCCGGCCGTAACCACCCTGCTGCAGCAACTCCTCGACGGGCGCCCAGCGCGCGTTGCTGGCGTCACCGCCGGCCCGGGGCGCGGGCAGGTCGGGGGCGAGGGCGAGGTGGGCGACGCTGACGACCCGCATCCGGGGGTCGCGCCCGGGATCGCCGTAGGTGGCGAGCTGTTCCAGGTGAGCGCCGTTGTCCTGGGCGGGGATGGCGGGGTCGTGCACTCGCAGCCCCGTCTCCTCGGCCAGTTCCCGGGCCGCCGCCTGCGCCAGATCCTCGTCGGCCCGCACAAAGCCGCCGGGGAGCGCCCAGCGCCCCTGGAACGGCGCTTCGCCCCGGCGTACCGCCAGCGCGCACAGGGCATGTCGGCGTACGGTCAGCACGACCAGGTCCACGGTGACGGCGAAAGGCGGAAAGGCTGACGGGTCGTAGGGCATGCGGCGATCATAGTCGTCTGCCTGACGATAAACACTCCCTTCGCCGGCCGTGACACCAACTGATCCACTTCGGCCCGGCGGGCCCGTCCTCCTGTTCTTCCCGCCGCCCGGCGAGGACGTGTCCCACCAGGTCGGGCTCCCGGCCGGAAGGCCGTCGGCGGGCAGGCGCAGCGGACAAGGGCCCGCGCCGCGCGGCGTGATCCGTTCCGTGCCGTCCGCGCAGCGTGTCCGCTCCACGGCCACATCCGGGTCCGAGCCGCCTTGTGGGGACACGCACGGCGTCCCCACGAAACGGGCCCGGCCGGCGGCCGCTCTCCGCGCTCGGACGGCGAACGGCGCCCGCCCGGCCACGCGGACCCGGCACCGGGAGAAGAGGACGCCGTCCCGCACGGTGGACCCCCACCAGCCCGCTGCCGGTCCGCCGGCCCTGTTCCGTCGAGACGGCAAAGCCGGGCAGGGCGACACAGATCATGGCGGTGTGCACGGACAGCTGCCCTGCCGCCTGCCCGCCACGCCTACGCAAGGCCGGCGCCGGCCCGATGAGCGCAGCTCCGCCGCTCGCTCACTCCTCCCCTTCGCCGCCCTGGCGGCCGGCCTGCGCTCTCGGCTGCGAGGTACCGCGGCGGCGCCCCACCCCGGGACCCGCCGTGCCGGGACGTGTCCCGCTCTCGTCCGCGCCGCCCGGACGCGTCCCGCCACCCGCCGCGGGGCGCGCGCTCGCCACCGACGTACGCGGATGCGGAACCCGCCGTCCCGGTCGGCCACCCTCCGTACGGACCCGGCGGGGGAGAGCGCTGCCGGTGCCGGGCGCTCGGGTGCGGCGTCGGCGGGGCGGGGGCACCGCTTCGGGGCCCGGAACCGCGGGTTCGGCAGCCGGCGGCTCACAGCCGCCCTGCTGCCGCGGCTCCGTGGCCACGGCCGACGACTCGTCCGGCGTCGCCCGCCCACGGCCCTCGCGCTCGGACCGCAGGCAGTGGCGGATCGACTCCGGGTCGAGTCCCTCGTTGCAGGCCTGGTGCAGAAGCCGGGCGAAGAGGTAGTCGGGGTCGGCGCCCAGGGCCATGGCGAGTGCTTCCCGGGCTTCCAGTTCGTCACCGGTGGACCAGGCGACCCACCCGGCGAGGGTGAGGGGTGCCGCGGCGTGTTCGCCGTACGCTCCGACGCAGCGGCGGGCCAGGGCGCGCCACAGGCGGAGGGCCGGGCCCGCCTCGTCGCCCTCCATCCACTCGGCCGCGCGGTCGCGGGTCGTGCGGTCCTGCAGGCCGAGAATCAGCGCGGCGGCCTCGTCGTGCCCGAGCAGTTCGTCGTCCCGCAGGTCCGCCGGGAGCACGCCGGGCACGGGCGGGGCGTCGGCGAGACGGCCCCGGATCCGCTCGGCCAGCCCCAGTGTCTCCTCGGCGACCTCGTGCCGGCCCTCCGCGTCGAGGATCCTGGGGATCAGCGCCAGGCCGGCGGCGTCCAGGGCGGCCTCCTGTTCCCGGGCGGCGGAGTGCTCCCACGGCTGGAGCCGGGCGCGCAGTTCGCGCAGGGTGCCGCGGACCTGGAGCCCGGCGTAGGTGGCGGCGGCGGCCAGTACCGAGGTGCCGGGCAGGCCCATCGGTGTCCCCTCGGCCGGGCAGCAGCCCTCGTCGTCGCAGCAGTACGACCAGAAGCGGCCGTCCGAGACGCACAGGGCCTCCACCACCGGGATGTCCAGGGCACCGCACTCCAGGCGCAGGGTGCGGGCGAGCGGACCCAGCCGCTCCTTGACCTGCCGGCCGGATTCGCCCCGGCCCGGTTCGTGGCAGAGGAAGACGACCATCTGCTCGGGCCGGGCACCCCGGCGCTCGCTGCCCGCCACCAGGCCGTGGGTCAGCTGCCGGGCGGCGGAGGACCAGTCGTCGGGGTTGGCGGGGATACCGAGCCGGGCGCGGCCGCCGAACCGGCCCCGTCCGTCCTTGTCGTGCAGGGCGACCAGCACGATGCTGTCCTCGGGACGGTAGCCGAGCAGGTAGGGCAGGGCATCGGCGAGCTCGGCCGGGGAGCGCAGGGTGACCTGTTGTCCGTCGCCACGACTGTCGTACGCGGTGCAGGTGACGTCCTGCGGACGCGGTGTGCGGTCTTCGTCGCCGCCGGGTGTCCGGGGACCGGTGTCACGCCCGGAGATGTCACCGTTTTCGGGGGATCCAGTGGTTTCGCCGTGATTCGTCATGCGAAGACCATCTCGCGGATTACGGCCTTCCGGTTTGCCCTGTGGATAAGTCCGATCAGGGACATGCCACCGACCGCGGGCTGCGGGGATCGCTCCCGCACGCCCGCCCGCATGTCAGTGGCGTCCTGTTGTATGGACCCATGGAGCACACGAGCAACGCGGATCTCCGCACGGCCGCCGACGCGGTTCTCGCCCGCCTCGTCGGGGACGCCTCGGGCGAGGCCCGGTTGCGCGAGGACCAGTGGCGGGCGATCGAGGCGCTGGTCGCCGACAAGCGCCGGGCCCTGGTCGTGCAGCGCACGGGCTGGGGCAAGTCCGCGGTCTACTTCGTGGCCACCTCGCTGCTGCGGGCCCGGGGCAGCGGCCCCACCGTGATCGTCTCCCCGCTGCTGGCGCTCATGCGCAACCAGGTGGAGGCCGCGGCCAGAGCCGGAATCCACGCCCGGACCATCAACTCCTCCAACAGCGAGGAATGGGACTCCGTCCAGGCGGAGATCGCCGCGGGCGACGTCGATGTGCTGCTGGTGAGTCCGGAGCGGCTGAACAACCCGGACTTCCGCGACCAGGTGCTGCCCAGGCTCTCCGCCGCGACCGGACTCCTGGTGGTCGACGAGGCGCACTGCATCTCCGACTGGGGGCACGACTTCCGTCCGGACTACCGCCGGCTGCGCACCATGCTCGCCGACCTCCCGGACGGCGTGCCCGTCCTCGCCACCACCGCCACCGCCAACGCCCGTGTCACCGCCGACGTCGCGGAACAGCTTGGCACGGGAGGCTCGTCGGACGCGCTGGTGCTGCGGGGCCCGCTGGACCGGGAGAGTCTGAGCCTGAGTGTGCTGCGCCTGCCGGACGCCGCGCACCGGATGGCCTGGCTCGCCGACCACCTGGACGAACTTCCGGGCTCGGGGATCGTCTACACGCTCACCGTGGCCGCCGCCGAGGAGGTCACCGCCTTCCTGCGGCAGCGCGGGCACACCGTCGCCTCGTACACCGGCAGGACGGAGAACGCCGACCGGCAGCAGGCCGAGGAGGACCTGCTCGCCAACAAGGTGAAGGCCCTGGTCGCCACCTCCGCGCTCGGCATGGGCTTCGACAAGCCCGATCTGGGCTTCGTGGTGCACCTCGGCTCACCCTCCTCCCCCATCTCCTACTACCAGCAGGTCGGCCGCGCCGGGCGCGGCGTCCGGCATGCCGAGGTGCTGCTGCTGCCGGGGAAGGAGGACGAGGCGATCTGGGAGTACTTCGCGTCGCTCGCCTTCCCCTCGGAGGACCTGGTGCGCCGTACGCTCGACGTCCTCGCGCGCTCCGACCGGCCCGTGTCGCTGCCGGCCCTCGAGCCGCTGGTGGAACTGCGCCGTTCCCGGCTGGAGACCATGCTCAAGGTGCTCGACGTGGACGGGGCGGTGCGGCGGGTCAAGGGCGGCTGGATCGCGACCGGGCGGCCGTGGACGTACGACGCCGAGCGGTACGCGTGGGTGGCGCGCCAGCGCAAGGCCGAACAGCAGGCGATGCGCGCGTACGCGGCGAGCACCGACTGTCGGATGGAGTTCCTGCAGCGCCAGTTGGACGACGAGGGCGCCAAGCCCTGCGGACGCTGCGACAACTGCGCGGGCGCCCGGTACACCCCCGAGGCATCCTCGGCCGCCCTCGAGGCGGCCCGTGTGGATCTCGGCCGGGCGGGCGTCGAGGTGGAGCCCCGGCGGATGTGGCCCACCGGGCTTCCGGCGATCGGCATGGATCTCAAGGGGCGCATTCCGGCGGGGGAACAGGCCGATCGGGGCATGGCGTTGGGGCGTCTTTCGGACATCGGCTGGGGCAACCGGCTGCGTCCGATGTTCACGCCGCAGGCGCCGGACGGTCCGGTGCCGGACGATGTCGCCCGGGCCGTGGTGGGTGTGCTGGCCGACTGGGCCAAGGGGACCGGCGGCTGGGCTCCGGGGGCGGTGGATCCCCGGCCCCGGCCGGTGGGGGTGGTCACTCTCGCCTCCCGCAGCCGGCCCCGGCTGATCCACTCGCTCGGGGCACGCATCGCGGAGATCGGGCGGTTGCCGCTGCTGGGATCGGTGGCCTACACGGGCGAGGCGCACTCCGCCTCCCGGAGCAACAGCGCCCAGCGCCTCAAGGCCCTCGACGGGGCGCTGACCGTGCCCGCCGACCTCGCCGCCGCGCTGGCCGAGGCGCGCGGCCCGGTCCTTCTGGTGGACGACTACACGGAGACGGGCTGGACCCTCGCGGTCGCGGCGCGCCTGCTCCGGCGGGCCGGTGCACAGGGCGTGCTGCCGCTGGTGCTGGCCGTACAGGGCTGATGGTTCGGCCCGTCCAACAGGTGGGGATATTAGCCACAGAACACCCGATACCGGGCCGCTGCCTCAATTGCTCGTTGCCGCATCCAAGTTCGACAGGAAGAATTGAAGGACGCACCCGCACGGCTCGCCCGCCGATCAGGTAGGCCTCCGTTGCGTGCGCGCTCCCCCGAATCCGACCCTGCCCGCAGTCCGGGCGTAGCCGAAGGGAGGACCGTGACCTTCGGATTCGCTCCGTCCTCGGCGGCATCGCTGTCGACGTCCGCCGCTTCCGCCAACCGTGTACTCGAACCCGCGGAATGGGCCGCCGCGGGAATCCCACTGCTGGGCAGCCCGCGGGAGGTCGTCAGCGGACTGCACGCCCGGCACCGTCCCGGTCCGGCGACCGCGGTCGTCGCCGTACTCGATCCGGACGAACGTGTGCGGGCGAGCGCGTCGTTCACCCGGCGCACCACCTCCGCGGACGGCTGGCTGCTCCGCAATGTGCTGCTGGACCAGTTGCGCCGGGTGATCCCGCACGACCTGCGCCGCCGCACCCCGGTGCGCACCGCCGTGCTGCTCTACTGCCGTGACGGCGACGCGCGCTGGACGGAGGAGGACGGTGCGTGGATGTGGGGACTGCGGGACGCCTGCACCCTGCACGGGCTGCGCTGCGGGGCGTACATCACGCTGACCCGTGACGGGTGGCAGGTCCTCGGCGAGGGACGTGGCGGCCGCCACCCCAGCGCCGGCTCGGCACCGGAACCATTCGCCACGTCCGCGGCACCGCCCCGGATACCGCGCACGGGTGGCGCCGCGTCGGAGGTCCTGCGCCGCGCGGCGGCACGCTGACGTCACGGGGACGCCGCCGGACATCCGGGCATCGCATGGTGGCGCGGGCGGGCCGCACAACGGCACGGCGCGTCCGCACGACGCCTGACCCGGCCCGGTATCGAGGCGGCGGAGACCCAAGAGCATCCACCGCTCCGGTCCCGGGCACGCCGAGTCCCCGACCGTGCGGACGTCGCCACCGCGGTGTCCGCGACCCCTCGGCGTCCGGCCGGACGCCGAGGGGTCGGCTCAGACGCCCGCGCCCCGCACCGAGTTGACGCGCTGCGGGTCGCCGCAGACGATCAGCAGGGCGTCGGCCCGGGCGCGCGCCACCGACAGGGCGGAGGCGGTCGCGGATTCCGGGCCTCCGTTGACGGCGACCACGACGACGGGCCGCGCACCGGCGCGCTCGGCGACCTCGGCGTCCGTGTAGAAGACGTCGTCACCGGCGTCGTGCTGAGCCCAGTAGGAGGCTTCGCCGAAGGACAATTCGTGGGTGGCCCACGGATGCGGGTCGCCGGTGGTGATCACCAGCACGTCGCCGGGGGCGCGGCCCGAGTCCAGCAGCAGGTCCACGGCCTCTTCGGCGGCGTCGAGCGCCCCCTGGGCCGAGGCCGGGATCAGCTGGAGCTGCGGGGTGGCCGCCGCGGGCGCGGGCGGGCCCGGAGGAACGGGCTTGGCCGCGTCGCGCGACGCGCGCTGCACCGGCGGCGCGGGCCGCGGCGGGCCGGGACGACCGGGACGCGACGGAGCCGCAGGTCGGGGACCGGGTACGGGGCGGGGGGTCGGCGCGGTGCGGGGACCCTGGGCACTCTCGTGAATCTGAGGCTCCTCGGGAATGAGAGGCATGAGCTGATTTTTATCAAACGTTGGTACGGCTCGCGCCGCCGGGTGGCACATGAGTGCGAGCGGTCCGTCAGAAGTCGAAGCCGAGCTGACCCTCGATTTCCGGAACGCGCCCTTCCGTCCAGCCGCGGACCTTCTTGAGATGCCGCCACTGGGGCAGCGCATCAAGATACGCCCACGACAACCGGTGGTACGGGGTGGGTCCCCGAACCTCCAGTGCGGCCTTGTGCACGGGCGACGGATACCCGGCGTTGTCCGCAAAACCGAAGTCTGCATGGTCGACGCCCAGTTCGGCCATCATTTTGTCGCGCTGGACCTTGGCGATCACCGAAGCCGCCGCGACGGCCACGCACGACTGGTCGCCCTTGATGACCGTACGGACCTTCCAGGGCGTGCCGAGATAGTCGTGCTTGCCGTCGAGGATCACCGCGTCCGGCCGGACCGGCAGCTCCCCCAGCGCACGCCCCGCCGCCAGCCTCAGCGCGGCCGTCATCCCCAGGGCGTCGATCTCCTCGGGGGAGGCGTGTCCCAGGGCGTATGAGGTCACCCAGCTCCGCAGTGTCTCGGCGAGCTCGGTGCGCCGCCTGACGGTGAGGAGCTTGGAGTCGGTGAGACCCTCCGGGGGCCGGCGCAGTCCGGTGATCGCCGCGCAGACGGTGACAGGGCCGGCCCACGCGCCGCGTCCCACCTCGTCGACACCTGCAACGATCTTCGCCCCGGTCGCGGCGCGCAGAGAGCGCTCGACGGTGTGAGTAGGTGGTTCGTACGGCATGGCGCCCTTAGCGTACGCCGCCCGCGAGGGCCCGCGACACCCCGGTCCCCGAGCGGCGCCGGCGGCTCGCGGAAACCGCGGTCAGGAGCCGTCCGGCCGCAGCAGCGGAACCATCAACTGGTCGATCATCTCCTCCAGATCGATGTCCGGCCATTCACTGCCGCACACCTTCGAGCGATACATCATCATCGCCGGAATGGCGTCGAAGACATATCCGTTCGCCGCGTCGGCACGCACCTCTCCCCGCTCCATTCCGCGTTCGATCACGTCGCGCAGCATTTTGATGGTGGGTTCCACGACCCCGTCGAAGATGACGGCGTGGAAGCGCTCGGCCTGAAGCGTGTCACATTCGTGAATGACCGAGCGCAGAGCAGACCCCGACTGGGAGAACATCGCGTCGCGCGCCCTCAGGCACAGGTGCAGCAGATCCTCGCGTACGCCGCCCAGGTCCGGTGCCGCGTCGAAATGCGGCAGCCCGGCCCGCAGCGCGTCCGCGACCAGATCCTCCTTTGACGGCCAGCGCCGGTAGACGGCGGCCTTCCCTGTCTGGGCGGCCGCTGCGACGCCCTCCATCGTCAGGCCGTTCCAGCCGACCGTACTGAGCTGCTCCAGGGCGGCATCGAGGATCGCGCGTTCCAGCACGGCACCACGGCGGCGGGAGGCGGCCGTCCGATCCTGGGCGGCCACCCAGCTCGAAGAAACCATCTGACTCTCCAACGAGCAGAAGAAGCGGGCATTCGGGGATGAAGCACGTAACGCGCGGCGACCGAGGGGGACGCGCCGAGCGACAACACATTAAGTGAACGCTTGCGTTCACTGTCGGGGACTCATACGGTTGACGCAACAGTGAACGCGAGCGTTCACTGACGCACTCGTGGGGGACCCATAGTGACAACCTCTCCTTTGACTCAGAACCAGAAGCCAGGTGCGGCCCGCCGGGACGGACGTCCCGGCATCGCGCTCACCGTCATCGCGGCCTGCCAACTCATGGTGGTGCTCGACTCGACGATCGTGAACATCGCGCTGCCGCACATCCAGAACGCTCTCGAGTTCAGCACCACCGACCTCACCTGGGTGATCAGCGCCTATACCCTGACCTTCGGCGGCCTGCTGCTGCTCGGCGGCCGGGCCGGCGACATCCTCGGCCGCCGCCGTGTCTTCATGACCGGCATCCTGCTGTTCACCTTCGCCTCTCTGCTCGGCGGGTTCGCCCAGGAGCCGTGGCAGTTGCTGGCCGCGCGCGTCCTGCAGGGCGTGGGCGGCGCCATCGCCTCGCCCACCTCGCTGGCGCTCATCACCACCACGTTCCCGGAAGGCCCCGAGCGCAATCGCGCCTTCGGCATCTTCGCCGCGGTCTCCGCGGGCGGCGGCGCCATCGGCCTGCTCGCGGGCGGCATGCTCACCGAGTGGCTCGACTGGCGGTGGGTGCTCTTCGTCAATGTGCCGATCGGCCTGCTGATAGCCGTACTCACACCGATGTACATCAACGAGTCCGAGCGGCACACCGGCCGTTTCGACATCGCGGGCGCGGTGACCTCGACGGCCGGTATGGCCTCCCTCGTCTACGGCTTCATCCGCGCGGCGGAGGAAGGCTGGCGGGACGGGCTGACCATCGGCTCCTTCGTGGCCGCCGTGGTCCTGCTGGTGGCCTTCGCGCTGATCGAGTCCCGGGCCAAGGAGCCGATCACCCCGCTGCGGATGTTCACCGACCGCAACCGCGCGGGCACCTACGTGATCATGCTCAGCCTGGCCGCGGCGATGTTCGGCATGTTCTTCTACATCGTCCTCTTCGTGCAGAACGTGCTGGAATACAGCCCGATCGAGGCCGGTCTCGCCTTCCTGCCGGTGACGGTCGTGATCGCGCTCGGGGCCGGTCTGTCCCAGCGGTTCCTTCCCGTGTTCGGCCCCAAGCCGTTCATGCTCGTCGGGTCGGCGCTCGCCGCGATCGGGCTGGCCTGGCAGACGCTGATCAGCTCCGACAGCTCGTACGTCAGCGGCATCCTCGGCCCCATGCTGGTCTTCGGCTTCGGTATGGGACTGAACTTCGTGACGCTGACGCTCACCGCGGTCTCCGGGGTGGCCCAGCACGAGGCAGGCGCCGCGTCCGGGCTGCTCAACGCGACTCAGCAGGTGGGCGGGTCGGTGGGACTGGCCCTCCTGACGACGGTGTTCGGCACGGCCGGCAAGGACGAGGCGGAGAAGCAGCTCCCGGGCTTCCTCGCCGAAGGGACGCCGGAGCAGAAGGCGGAGTTCGCCCAGACGCACCAGCTGCCCGCTCCCTGGGGCCACGAGGTGCTCACCGAGGGCATCTCCACCGCCTTCATCCCGGCTGCCGCGATGGCCGTACTCGCCCTGGCCACCGCATGGTTCGTCATCCGGGTCCGCAAGAGCGACCTGGAGGCGCTGTCCGGCTCGGCCGGACCGGGCATGGGCTGAAGAGGGGACACCGCGGGTCCGGCCCGGCAGCTCGTCGGCCGATGTCTTCGGACCCGGCCGGCGAACGCCGGGCCGGCCCGCACTCATCAGGGCGAGCACGGCCCCGGGCAACGCTTTCACGATCACCAACACGGCCCCTCCTCCGCACCGCTCCCGCGCAACAGACGCATCTACACGTGTCAGACCCCATGTCTCACACAGCGGATGTCTCGACAACGGGCAGCCGGTCACGGAGAGTTCCCGGGATGTACAGAGAGTTCCGAACCCCGCCCGCGGACCGAGGCGGCGGCCGGCCCCCGCCCTCAGACCGCGGTCCGCATCCAGTCCGGCAAGGGCTCGACCCGGTCGGCCCACTCGGCGGGCGGTGCCCCCGCCTTCTCGGCGGCGACCACGCCGCCCACGATCGCACAGGTCGTGTCGACGTCCCCGCCCACCTGAGCGGTCGTCCAGAACGCCCGCTCGTAGTCGCCCAGGGCCCGGGCCGCCGACCAGAGCGCGAAGGGCACGGTGTCATGAGCCGTCGTACGCCGCCCGCAGCCGAGCACGGCCGCGACGGTGGCCGCGTCGCCGTAGTCGAGCATGTCCCGGGCCCGGCGCAGCCCCGCGCCGACCGCGCTCCTCGCGGGCACCAGCGCGATGACCCCGTCGAGGAGGGCGTCCGAGCCGGGCGGCCCGCCGGGCGCGGCGACCAGCGCGGCCGCCGCCGCGACGGCCATGGCACCGACCACGGCCTCACGATGCTGGTGCGTGGGGTAGGCGGAGATCTCGGCCTGATGGGTGGCCTGTTCCGGGTCGTCCGCGTACCAGGCCCCCAATGGGGCGATCCGCATCGCGGCGCCATTGCCCCACGACCCCTGCCCGTCGAAGAGCGCGGCGGCGAGTTCCCGCCAGTCGCCGCCCTCGCGGACCAGCCGCAGCAACCGGTTGACCGCCGGCCCGTAACCCCGGTCGAAGTCGTGGTGCGTGGCGAAGGACCTCGCGAGGGCGTCCTGGTCGATCCGGTGGTGTGCGGCCAGGACGGAGACGACGGAGCACGCCATCTCTGTGTCGTCCGTCCACTGCCAGGGTGCCGGAGGCAGTTCGCGGCGCTTGAGCAGCGGGTAGTTCACCGGCACGAAGAACTGGGAGCCGAGCGCGTCCCCCACGGACACGCCGCGCAGGCTGGCCAGGGCGCGGTCCAGGCGCCCGGCGGAAGAGGAATCAGCGGTCATCGCCCTGCCACTCTATCCGGTGCCCCTCCGTCTATCCGGTGATCCCGTAGGGTTCCGGATCCCGCCAGCGCCCGAAGGGCCGGTCGAGGGCGTACTTGCCGTTCTCCCCCAGAACGAGCACGCGCATCTCGGCGTTCCCCGGGTTCGACAGCGACTCGAATTCCGCCACGGTCCAGTGGAACCACCGCATGCAGAACAGCCGCATGGCCAGACCGTGGGTGACGATCAGGACGTTCGGGGGGTGGTCGGGGGCCTCGAAGCTGCGGAACAGGCTCTCCAGGAAGCCGCCGACCCGGTCGTAGACGTCGGCTCCGGACTCCCCCTGGGCGAACCGGTAGAAGAAGTGCCCGTAGGCGTCCCGGTATGCCTTCTGCAGACGCACGTCCTCACGGTCCTGCCAGTTGCCCCAGTCCTGCTCGCGCAGCCTCGGCTCCTCGCGCACGCGTATCCGCTCCGGGTCGAGCCGGAAGGCGCTCAGCGTCTGGTGCGTGCGGCGGTAGGGGGAGACGTAGACGCTGACGCGCTCACGGCCGAAGAGTTCCCGCAACCGCTCACCCGTCTCCGCCGCCTGCGACGTGCCCCGCTCGGTCAGGGCCAGGGCGTGATCGGGTTCGCGCTCATAAACGGAGTCATCAACATTGCCCGTTGATTCACCGTGTCGGACAAGGACGATGCGCCGTGGTCGTGCCATGCCAAGACCCTAGATCGGGTGACGGCCGGACAAGCACCCGTGCGGGCCCCATACGGCGTAGGTCACACACATCCCGCACCCCGCGCCACGCCGGCGCGCACCGTTCCGCGTCCGGACATCAGACCGTCCAGGCCGATTCCATCTCCACGATGTCCCCCGCGAGGGCCGCGATGTCGGCCTCCGTCTGCGCCCGCAGGGCGAGGCGCTCCACCCGCTCGGTGCGGTACTTGCCGTGCTCGGCGGCCGACCGCCACATCGACAGCACCAGGAACTCGTGCCCGGGCGCCTCTCCGAACAGACCCCGGACCATACCGGGCGAGCCGGCCATGGCCGGGTTCCAGACCTTCTCCTGCATCAGCACGAAGTGCTCCGACCGCTCCTCGTGCACGCGGCACAGCGCCACCCTGAGCAGGTCGGCGTCCGTGAAACGCGGTTCGAACCCGGTCTTCACGTCGAAGCGGTGGTCGAAGAGCCTGACCTGGGCGTCCTTGAACGTGCCCGACTGGGCCGAGGCGAGCCGGTCGTGGGAGCGGGCCATGAACGAGTCGTAGAAGGCGCGGCTCTCCCAGAAGGAGAAGATGTGCGCCACGTCCGGCCGCCCCCGGCTCCAGCCTCCGCCCTGCCCGCGAAACCCCGGCTCCCCCAGAAGCCCCGCCCATTTACGCTGCCCCCGCTCGAACCCGCGGCGGTCCACCACGGTGCAGCGAATCCACTTGACCAGCACCGCGCCATCGTAAGGCCAGGGAGCGTGGCGTCGGTCACCCTCGGAGTGACTGCTTACCGGCGTCCGCCACCACGCGCGTGGCAGGATGGGCAACCTGTCGGGAAGGCCCGACAGTTGGGGTGAGCGGGCAGGACGGTCACGGGGAAGGGGAAGACTGGTGAACGGCCTCAACAAGGGCATCCGCAAGGTCGAGATCTCGCTGAGGTGGGACCCGAGTCCGTCGGGGCAGCCCTCCACCGACCTGGATCTCGTCGCCGCGCCCTATCCGGCGGACGCCCCGCACGGCGATCCCGCCTACGTGGTGCACTTCGACAGTCGCTCTCCTGACGGCACCATCACGCTCAACCGGGACAGCAAGGACGGCAAGGGCTTCGGCTACGACGAGGTCATGACGCTGGAGCTGGACCGGCTCGACCAGCGGTACGCGCGCGTGGTGGTCGGCGTCGTCATACAGCAGCACCAGGGACGGCGGACGTTCTCCGGAGTGGGCAACCCCGGTCTGCGCATCCGCGAGGGCTACACCGTGCTGGCCGAGGACGACTTCGGCGGTGTCCTCGGAGCCACGGCGGCGACGGTCGCGGAGTTCGTCCGGGAGGGATCAGGCCCCTGGGAGTTCCGTCCCGGCGTCCAGGGGTTCGAGGGCGACCCGGCGGTCTTCTCCCGCGCGATGGGAGCCTCGCGCCGGACGTGACAGCCCGGAAACCGGGTACTACGCGGCGGAACCCTGGCGCGACACAGCGGAACGCCGAGGGCGGTGGGGGGGGGAGTTAGGCACCCCCCCCCCCGGTGGGTGAAAGAAACCCCCGCCCCGCCCCGGCGCGGGAAGGTGGGGAACACAAAATACAGGGGGGGGC